>CALFML010000140.1 GCA_937879845.1 uncultured Myxococcales bacterium | reverse complement strand
TCTACACAGGCGAAGACACTCTTTCCCTACACGACGCTCTTCCGATCTAGCTACGGGCTGGCTATCGTCGGCGGGTTGGAAGTGTAGGCAGAGCCGTAACTGGCGATGTAGCGGTAGGAGATCCAGCCGTAGCCCGGCGCCTTGCTGTTGCTGACGCCGAAGCCGGTCGTGCCCCAGCTGTTCTTGAACAGATAGAAGCCCTTCTCGGTCACCGGCTTGCCCATCGCATCGACCACCGGCTTGCCCATCGCATCCACTTTCTGGATCTCCAGGTTGTCATCCCAGCCGACCAGCTGCACCGAGTGGCCCGCCGGCGCCTTCTGGCTCTCCGTGATGTCGGTCGCGTTGGGGTAAAGGACATAGCCCTTGGCGAACGACGCCGTGTTCACCGGCAGGGTCGAGCGGCGGTGGTTCCACGCCTGATAGAAGAAGTCGAAGCCGACGACCACGCCGACTTTTTTCTCATAGATGACGTTCTTGATGGTCGAACTAGACACCCAGCGCGCAGCCGGGAGCTTGTACTTGGTCGCGGCGCGCGCCGCCGCCGGCGGCTCGCCGTTGGTGTAGCAGCGCGTCGGCAGCCCATCGTCGGTGCTGCTGCACGCCGGATCATTGGCGGCGGTCCAGGGATTTTCCTGATACGCCCACGCCGACTCGGCCGGGATTCCGTAATTGGTGATGGTCTCCAGGTTGTAATAGTCCGAAGATCCTTCGCTGTCGGGGAAGGCGCCGTCCTGCACCTTGACCGCCCACTGCAGGTACTGTTCGGAGAAGTCCGGGTTGGCCATTCCCGCCTTCTTATAGAGCATCTCCATAAGACCGATGCTGGAGAAGATCGAGCACACGCCGCGGTGCGACTGATTGCGCACCGGCGCCTGCAGCGAATAAATATCAAACTTCGCCGGCGGCGTGACACCAAGCAGTCCTTCCATCGGCAAGAGCGAATGGGAGGCGTCCATCTTGACCTGATGCAGCTTGCCGAGCGGCGGATCGTTGTCGATGTTACTCGGATCAACCTGGGTTCCGCTGCCGAGCTGGCTCTCCGCTTCGATGCTGGGCGCATCGGCCGCCTCAGGGCTGCCGCACCCGAAAAGGCCAGCGAAGACCGAGGTGAGAGCGGTGGCGCGGAGGCAGGCCGTACGCAGGGTGAAGCGGGAACGGAAGTTTGTTGGCATGCAGGGTCTCCTATTCATATCTGTTGTTGGGCGCTGTGGCGTGTCTCGCCAAGCCCGCAGACCCTAGTGCATGGCTCTGACAACCGTTCCGCAGCAGAGCAGAAAGACCGCGGGGAGCCAAAAAGCGCCGCGCCGCGCCGCGGATCGTTTGCCTCCGACACCGTCGTCGGAACGAGCTTATGCACTATGAGGTCCAGCGGACCGCTCCCATCGGTGTCTGGTGCGCCTAAAGGACCGCGGGAGCGATTGCGGATCGATTCCGCCGGGATTAGTCTGCCCAAGCGTGCAGCCGAGAGCTCCACGTTCTGTCCGAGCGCAGAGATCGGAAGATACGCGCGCGGGGTCCCGCCTGCCTGGCAAGGCTTTGTTCAAAGCGCCGCGCCGTGTGCCTGGCCCGCCTCGGGGTGCTGCTTGTATTTGCGCTTGCTCTCTTCGAGCGCTGCCATCTCGGTCAAAAGCTCCTGCTTGCGTTGGCGCATCTGGTCCGCGAGCTCCTCGGTGAGCACGTGGGCCTTTTTCGCCAGCGAAAACATCTCCCCCTCTTCCTCTTCGACATGGTGCTCGATCGATTCGGACAAGACGACCACCTTGGCATCATAGAGATCGTCTTCCGGCTGCATCGCCAGGAGCTGAGCGATCAGATCTTTGGCGCCGGCGTGCTCCACCGCGGCCTCGTCCATGAGCTCCTGGTCGGCGATGCCCGCCCGCACCGCCGGATAAAAGAGCTCCTCTTCAATCTGGGCGTGGAGGGTCAGCTCCATGCAGATCTGCTGCACCAGCTCGGCCTTTCGGGATGCGGCGCGCGCCTGATCTTGGATCTTTTGGAAGTCGGCGAAGAGCGACTTCACCTTCTTATGATCCTCCCTGAGCAGGGTGAGGGCGCTGCTGGAATTTTTGTCTGGGGCGGCCGCTTTGGTCGGCCTGTTCGTCGGTTTATTCGTCGGTTTATTCGTCGGTTTATTCGTCGGCTTGTGGGTCGGCATGGAGATCTCCTCGAAAGGCGAATGAGCCTGCTCACGGTGGCGGACCCGTCCGCGCAACCCAGCGCGGTCCGGTCTGGCCGGGCAGGCTGGATGGGCAAATCCAGCAAAGGTCGTACCGTATTGGGAAGCGCGCTGCCCGTAGGTTTGTGAGCGCCGCGGCCCTGAAACAGCCTGGGCACCGTGCCAGACCGAGGCTTGCAGGCTCCTTCTCTGTGGAATCGAAGAGACGATATATGTGACAACCCAGCCGCGCCGAAGAGCGAACGCCTCTAGGAATCTTCCTGATCCATTTTGGAGACAGTGCGCGCTGATGCTCGACACAGTATGGTTCACGCCGGCGGAACAGAGTCGGCTGCGCGCGGACTCCTAAGGCTAGATGTGTCTGGCGCGCGGGCCAATCCTCGGTTCGAGCCGGCGAATGCGCCCGCGCCGAAAAATCCTCACCCCGACCGGACGAAAGAAGGTCGATGATGCGCCAGCCTCCAGCCCATCGGTTCTCGGCTTGGCTTCAGCATCCGCTGGGCGGAAAGCGGTCATCCGCCCCGGCCGCCGGCACCATGCTCATCGAGCAGGGCGATGGGCTGGCGGAGCGCGGCGTATCCAGCCCAGGGATCGCGCGGATAGTCGCGCAAATAGTCGCCTGCGGTACGGACCGTATAATAATCCGGGCGCAGCTGCGGTCCCAGGGCCGCCCAGGAGATCGGTGCTGCGATCGGCGCGCCGGGCCGCGCCCGCGCCGAAAATGGCGCGATGTAGGTGGCGCCGCGTCCGTTGCGCAGATAGTCGATGAAGATCTTGCCGGTGCGCTCGCGCTTGGGTAGCGCTGCAGTAAACAGCTCCGGCTGCGCTTGGGCAAGCTGGCGGGCCACTGCGTGACAGAAAGACTTTATCTGTTCCCAGCAATAGCGGGGTGCGATCGGCACGTGCAGGTGCATCCCCTTTCCGCCCGACAGCTTTAGGAAGCTGCGCAGCCCGAGCCGCTGGAGCAGCTTGCGGACGCTGACCGCCCCGGCGATCGTCCGCTCCCAGGTCACCTCGGGCGCCGGGTCCAGATCGAAGACCAGCTCGACGGGATGCTCGACATCTTCGGCCCGCGCCCCCCACAGGTGCAGCTCCAAGACCCCGAGCTGCACCAGGCTGCGCAGCCCCTCCGGCGTTTCGACAAAGCGATACTGCCGGATCTCGGTCTTGTCCGCAACCGTGATCGCGGCAAGCCCCGGTACCGGACTGCTGCCGGCGATGTGCTTCTGAAAGAAACACGGGCGGCCGGTCCCATCCGGACAGCGCAGGAGCGAAAGCGGATGTCCCTGCACATAGGGCCACATGCGCGCCTGAACCCGCGCATAATAATCGGCCAGCTCACCCTTGGTCGGCCCGTCCGGGGTGAAAAGGACCTTGTCAGGATGGGTGAGCGGACTGGCGGCCGCGCCGCTGCGGCCCTTGCGGCGTGAGGACTCCGGAGTCCGGCCCGGGCCCGCGGCGGCCGGGGTTTCGCGAACGACTTGCGCGGCCGGCTTGTCGGCGCGCAGGCCCATGAAGGCGGCGTGGCGGAGGATCCCCTCCGCGGTGAACTCGCTGAACTCGATCTCGGCGACCAGGCGCGGGTGCACCCACGTGACGTCCCGGCCGCCGCGCAGGCCGGCGATCGGCGGGGCCGCCGTCTCCAGCGCCGCGAGCCGAGTCTTCAGATCGCGCAGGGTCTCCGCTCCCATCCCGGTGCCGACGCGCCCCGAGTAGCGCAGGCGGCCGTCGGGATCATGGGTGGCCAGGAGCAGCGCGCCCAGGTGCGCCCGCGTGCCTCTGGGGTGCGTGTAGCCGATGACGATGAACTCCTGGCGGTTCTTGCACTTGACCTTCACCCAGCCGGCGTTGCGGCCCGAGGTGTAGGGCTGACGCCGGTCCTTGCAGACGATGCCTTCCAGGTGCGCGGCACAGCAGCGCCGCAGCAGGGGCTCGCCGCGGCCGGTCCAGTGTTCGCTGTAGCGCAGGAGCGGGTGCGGGTTGCAGGCGAGCAGCGCCGCGAGCCGCTCTTTGCGCGCGATGAGCGGCAGGGCGCGAAGGTCATGACCGTTGAGGTACAGCAGATCGAACACGAAGTAGTACAGCGCGGTGTCTCGCGGATCGCTCAAGGCGTTCTGCAGGCGCTGGAAGCGGCTCCGCCCTTGGGCATCCAGAGCCACGACCTCTCCGTCGAGGAACGCCGACTCTGCCGCGAGGCTGGCCACGGCCTCGGCAACCGTGGGAAAGCGATCGGTCCAGTCATTACCATTGCGGGTAAATAAGTGTATTTCGGGCGTGCGGCCGACCTGCTCCAAGCGCGCCAGGACGCGGTAGCCGTCGAACTTGATCTCCTGCAGGTAGTTCTCATCCAGCGGCGGCGCCGTCATCAGCAGCGCAAGCTGCGGCGCGACAAAGTCCGGCAAGGGATCGCGCGCATGACGACCCTGCCGGGAAGGGGATGTCGTGGTCTTTCGGACCAGGCTCCGCGGGCTGGGGGAATGCGACTGGTGCATCATGGCATACCTCTTGGGCATGGCTGCGCGCCGCAGTCAGCGACAAGACAACCGGCCGCAGCGCGCACGCGCTCGGCGCAGCGGGGTGCGGCGAGCGCATCAGGGAGGAATGGAAGAGTTTGGTATTATTTGAAAAGAAGTGTTAATCCACAGTTCGAACTCGGCAATGTGAATTGTTGGGTCTGCCTAAAAGTTTTCCCGCGGCGGCAAACTGCGCATTAGGGCTCACTGTGTCTGATGCGCACATTCGCTAGCGTTCTCAGGATTTTCCCTGCGAACATTCGATTACAAACGATGCCCTTCATGCCGGAATCCAGCGCGCGAATTGCACATTCGCTTTCTCCGTTGGGAAATTGGTTTTTCAAGTCACTGCTCATAAGCACAAATAGATTCCCCACGGCTGAAATACCCCAGTAATTTCCCCGGTATTATTCAGTTTGCTTGAATCGATCTGAGCATTTCGAAATAAAATATTTTCATGGCACTATGCCGATATGTCGTTAATAAATTTCTTGTCGCATACATGCGGCGATAAACAAAAACCGTTTAAGGATTGAGGTGGATCATGGCTCGAAACAACGAAGGTCGCGGGTTTGCATCTATGGATCCGGAGCGTCAGCGCGAGATCGCCAGTGAGGGCGGCCGCGCCGCTCACGAAAGCGGGAATGCGCATGAGTGGGATTCGCAGGAAGCGCGCGAGGCCGGACGCCTCGGCGGTCTCGCCGCGCATCACCATCGCACGGCGGCGTTCCATCATGAAACCGCCGCCCATCACCACCGCGAGGCGGCGCGGCATCACAACGCCGGCCGCTCGCACGAGGGGGGGCTGCACGCCGAAGCCGCGCACGGCCATAATCAGTCGGCTCGCCTCCACAACGACCGGGCCCGCGAGCACGGACGCGGCTTTGCCGGCATGGACCCGGAGCGTCAGCGGGAGATCGCCAGCGAGGGCGGCCGCGCGGCGCACGAGAGCGGACACGCGCACGAGTGGGACGCGCAGGAGGCGGCAGAGGCGGGACGCATGGGAGGACGCGCGTCTCATCGCGGCAGCGGATCGCGGTCGAGCGAGCGCGCGGATGAGGACCGCGGCGGTCGGTCGAGCTCACGCGGCGGCTCCTCCGAGCAGCGCGCCGAGACCGGGCGCGGCGGAGAGACCTCTTCCCGCTCGCGCAGCCGTGATGAGGATGAGGACCAGGGCGATAACGATCGCAGCGATCGCCGCAGCGGTGAGAACGACCGCGGCGGTCGGTCGAGCTCGCGCGGGGGCTCTTCCGAGCAGCACGCCGAGGCCGGGCGGCGCGGCGGAGAGACCTCTTCCCGCTCGCGCAGCCGCGATGAGGATGAGGACCAGGGCGACGACGATCGCAGCGATCGCCGCAACGGTGAAAACGGCCGCAGCGGTCGGTCGAACTCGAGCGGCGGCTCCGCTGCACGCGCGGTAGGAGCAGAGCGCTAATCAGACCCGTAGCCCGGGACCCGATGGCGGTAGCGACCGAGCGGAGCAGCGCGGACGATGCCGCCCTCGGGGTCCGCAGCAGATTTAATGTAGTAGAGTGTTTAGGATTTCCAGATGAAGCGATAAGAAATATCCAAGATAGGAGCTGCCGCTCAGGAAGGACCGGATGCCCTGATGCAGGAAAGATCATGATGGTAATCAAGCGGCACGACTTGACCCCCGACCTCGCCGCCGGGATGCCCTCCTTGCAGGAGGTGCGCGATAAGGAAGCGCGCGTGCGGGCGCTCATGACGCGGCACAAGCTCGACGCGCTGCTGCTGCGCCGGGTGCGGGACTTTGCCGATGTCGCGGGCGCCGTCACTGACATAGCGCTGATATTTGAGTCCCATCAGGTACAACAACTCGCCTTCCGTGGCTTCAAGGTTCGCAG
This sequence comes from uncultured Myxococcales bacterium, assembly GCA_937879845.1. Lineage (GTDB taxonomy): Bacteria > Myxococcota_A > Polyangia > Palsa-1104 > JAEUJZ01 > CALFML01. The sequence goes on along the minus strand of CALFML010000140.1, from coordinate 260 downwards.
CACCTGGATTCGGATTGGCTTTGACGGCAGTGACCAGTTGACTCGACCGTTCAGTGAGAAACGCATCCGATGCCTGAAGTGCGTAAACGCTAAGGCTATAGAGATTCGCCGCGCTGATATTAGTGAACATCGGTAGCACGGTGCTCTGGTCATCAACTGAATAACCATTCAGATACTGGGAGCCAGCCACAACCATGCCGGTTGTTTTGTCAATTTTTACGTGTTCGTCAAGGCGTACACGCAGAAGGAGAAGGTCCGCA
>CALFML010000139.1 GCA_937879845.1 uncultured Myxococcales bacterium | reverse complement strand
GTCTTTCTGGGCGACGGCGCGGACGCCGAGGCCGGTGACGCGCTGGCGTTCGGCCGCGGCGTCGGGAACCTGAAGGATGACCATGTAACCGCCGTCGCCCTTGCGGCGGTCGATGTAGCGGCCGGCCGACGTGCCTTCCTGAAACGGTGTCACGATTTCGAGAAAGTCGTGCCCGATGGGGCAGACGACATTCACCAGACCCCATTTGGCCACGCCGGGGTCGCGATAGGCGACCTCGATCCCGAGAATGTCGCACAGCTCCTCGCGCGAGCTTTCGAGGTCCTTGCAGACGAAAACGCACTGCCTCAGTCTCATCGCTTCGCTCCCATTTCCTGTCGGTTGCCGCTATCGTAGAGCCATGCGGACCGTGTGGACCATGGGCTTCGTGGCAGCGGCCGCCCTCTCCTTTTGCCTGCCGGATTTTATCGTCTTCCGCTTCACGCAGGCCGTGATCTGGTCGATCGCGCTCGTGGGTCTCGTGATGCTGTGTGGCGTGAGCGGCCAGTTCTCTTTTGCCCAGGCCGCTCTCTTCGGCATCGGTGGCTATGGCGCCGCGATCCTGGGCACGCACACGCCGCTCTCGACCTACTGGGGCCTGGTCCTGGCGCCTGTGCTGGGATTCATTGCAGGCTACGGTCTCGGCCGTGTCGCCGGCCCGCACAGCCTGTGGACACAGGCGTTGGTCACTTATGCGTTCGCCATTGCCTTCCCGCAACTCCTGCGCTGGCGGCCCATCGAGCACTGGACCGGCGGCGTGCAGGGTCTCTATCTCGACTTTCCGACACCGCCGCTGGAGGCTTTGAGCAACGACCGCTGGGCGTTCCTGATGGCGTTGTCGCTGCTGGCGGCGGGCCTGTGGCTCGCGCGCAACCTGATCGACAGCCGCGCCGGGCGGGCCATGAAGGCGGCGCGCGATCAGGATCTCGCGGCGGCGGCTCAGGGGATCAAAGTGGGCCAAGTGCGCGCCATGGCCTCCGGTATCGCCGGTGCCTATCTCGCGCTTGCGGGCTGCCTCTCAGCCTATCAGTTCGGATTTGTCGGACCGATGGCCTACAACTTCGCGCTCTCGATCCAGATGCTGTTCGGCCTGGTGGTCGGCGGCATGTATTCGCTCGGCGGCGCGATCCTGGGCGGTCTCTTCCTGCAGTTCTTTCCCGACGTCACGGCGGGACTGGGCAAGGGACTGTCGGCGCTGCTCTATGCCGTGCTGTTGATCGCCGCGATGGTGGCGATGCCGGACGGCGTGGCGGGTGCTCTGTCCCGCCTCGCCGCCCGGATCAAGCTCAGACGCCCTTGAAGACCGGCGCGCGCTTTTCGACGAAGGCGCGGGCGGCTTCCTTATGGTCCTCGGTCTCGCCAGTACGGATCATGCGCGCGGCTTCGCTGTCCAGCGCCTCGGAGAGCGAGCCCTCTTCCGCCACCTTCATGTTCTTCTTCACATGCCACCACGCGACGCGCGGGCCGGCGGCGAGCTTCTTGGTGTTCTGGTACTCGATCTGCGCCACCGTCGCCTCGGCCTGGGCCTTGTGCCGCTCGGCCGTGTACAGAGTCGGCAGGATCTGGAACATCCGCTGACCCGCCTTGACGACCTGCCCCTCGTCGACATAGATGTTTTCCAGGTAGCCGCTCTCCAGCGCCCGCAGCTCGATGTGCTGGATCGCGCGAATCTGGCACACGTACTCCCGCGTCGCTTCCGTGTCCGTCCGCACGGGGCTGGTCGTCAGGAACACGGCGCCCTCTTCGTGCGTCTGGGCTCTGGATTCGCAGCCAGTAGAGAGCGGTGCGGCCAAGAGGCCGGCGAGCGTAAATACGACAGTTTTGATCCGATTCTTCGTCATGATTCTCTGAGAGGTCACCCGCGAAAACTCAGTTGCCTGCGACAAAGGAGGGTAGAAAGAAACGTGCCAGACCGCAGAGCGGAGTCCCGAGGAGGGTGTTCTTCATGATTTCCGGTATGAGCAAAAAGCATTCCCGCGCAGACAGCCTTGGCGCCGCGCCAAATACTGCGCAGAAGTGCAGAAAATTAACTGCCGGTGGTTAGAACGAACGGATGATTTCTTACCGGCCCGCCTGGCCCGGCGCCCGAATCATCGGGTGATCGATCGTCGGATGCCCTCGGGCGACCGTCGGCTGACGGAGCTGCGGCGAACGGCAAGTCGGGGTGGGAAAGTGGGGTCGGGCGCCGCCGGGGATGGTCCGACAAGCGGCCCGGGCGACGGAAAAAACCGCCGCAGCGCGGGCGCGTACGGTCTCCTCAAGAAACCGCGCGCCGCGGCCGCGTCCCGGCTCCGCGCCCGCGGTCAGAGACGTCGCGGCTCGCCGTCGCCGCGGGGCGGCTGCTCGTCGTAGTTGACCCGGACCGGGAGGGCAAAGCGCAGGCCGTTTTCCTCGAACGCCTTCATGATCGCCAGGTGGACTTCGGTGATGACCCGCCAGCGATCGCTGAAGTTGCGGACGTGGTACTCGGTGTAAAGCTCAATGGTGTAGTTGTCGAACGTATTGAGCCGGCAGTTTAGCTTATCGATGTCGGGGTGGCCGCCCACGACCTTGCGGATGAGCGCGATCGCCAGCTCCACCTTCGCCGCGCTTGTGTCCGGCGGTAGGCGATACGTGCGCGGCGCCCAGTGCCCCGGGTCGGCGGTGACGTTGACGATCGAGTTTTTGGTGAACTGCGAGTTTGGAATGTGAATGGCGTGAGCGGTGGTAAAATCCTCAATCCGCGTCGTGCGCAGCCCGATCTCCTTGACCCGGCCGGTCCGCCCGTCAAAGATGATCAAGTCACCGATCTTGAACGGCTGCTGCACAAAGATGGTAAACCCGCCGAAGATGTTGGCGATCGTATCCTGAGCGGCCAGGGCGAACGCGAGCCCGCCGAGCCCCATTCCGGCCAGGATCGCCCCCACATTGAACCCGGCGTTGTTAAGGCCGATGATCAGCCCGAGCGCCCAGATGACCAGGGTGACGCCGCTGCGCAGAAACGGCAGAATCTGATCATCGAAGGTCGTCTCGCTCTTGGCCGCCGCGGGGATCAGGTACCCCTCATGGAACCCCTGATACGCGCGGGTAAGGAGCCAAGCGACACTCATCGCGATGGCCAGCGAGAACACCGTCCCCTCCCCCGCCCGGACGCTGTCGGAGAAGTGCAGCCGCATCAGGCTCAGGTGCGCTCCGGTCAGCGCCAAAAGGAGGACGACGGGGCCCTGGACCACCTGCAGCATGATGTCGTCCAGCGAGGTCTTGGTCTTCATGGTCAGACGCTTGACCCGGCTTCCCATGATCCAGTACAGGGCCCGCGCCGCCAGGGCCGAGCCGAGCACCATGAGCAGCGCAACCGTCCAGTCAAAGAGCGTATTTCCGTAATAGACCCGAGAGAGTAAGTCCATTTGTAGAAACCTCTACCTGTACCTGCGTACTTGGTGTCTCATCGCGTTTGCTAACCCCATTCTCAATTCTCAATTCTCAGGGCGAAGCAGGCGCGCGCAGCCCGCGCAGGCCGCCGACCGCCGGGCGCGTCTTTCTCTCCGCGATGATGCGCTGAAACTGCAGCAGGTCGGCCGCGGAGAATGCGTCGGTCCGGGCGATCTGCGCCTGGCTCTGAATCCGCCGGCGATAGCGCCCGAAGTAGGCGGGAATGTCGCCGCCGAACTGGAACGAGTACATGATATCCAGGTAGTCCGCCGTGTGCACAAGTCCAAGTCCGTGCCCGAGCTCATGCACGCAAGTCAGATACACGATGGTATCGCGGTAGAGCCGGTCGGCGCGGGCTTGCGCATCGATCTCTTCGCCCAAAAGCTCGGTCGCGACATTGACGTACAGCGCGGCTCCGGGTTGGCCGTTGACGACGATCTCGCGCATCTCGCCAAAGCCGCCGGGATGCCAGGCATCCACCCAGTAAATACGCAGCAGCGCCAGGTTTTCCGGGGACGGCGCGAACTGCAGGCTCTTGTTGGAAGCCCGCTGCCAAGACTCCAGCGCAAAGTGCGCGAGCTTGGTGTCATCGCTGTTGCCGGAAATCGCCGGGGCGACATACGTTGGGACAAGAGTCGGGCTGGCGTCGGCGCGGCCGACGTGGAGAGCGACAAACGCGAAGAGGAACAGACGCAGCCAAGGGATCATCGGGCGAGTATCGCACTTTGGGTGCGGCTCAGCCAGTCGGAAAAGCACGCTGCGGGGCGCTCGCGGCGGGCTTATTTAAAGGTGCGCAGGCACTCAGCCAGCGTCGTCGCGGCGGGCTTGCCGCGGGGCGTGTAGCCGCGGTCGGTCGGGCCGCCGAAGCCGAACCAGTTCCAAGCGAAGAAGCCGGCCAGCTCCCCCTGGCCGCTGTACGTTTGGCAGAACACCGCAAGAAGCTCTTCTTGCAGGCGCAGATCGATCGCCGCGTCCGTCTCCGGATCCCAGGGCGCAGCGGCCGCCGAAGCCAGGGAGGGATAGCCGAGCTCCGAAAAGAACAGCGGACGACCCTGCAGCCGCTCGCGCACCGCGCGCAGGCGCCGGCGCGGCCCCTCCCAGGCGCGGGCGAGCTCCCCCGGCTGGGGATGGGCTCCCGGCGCGGCGAGCGCAAAGTACGCGGCGACCCCCAGCTCATCCAGCGCGTCGAGAAATCCCGGCAGCGGGGCAGCCGGATCGGTCGCGTCCCAGTTTAGCGAATAGAAGATGCGGCCAGAAAAGATGCCGCGTACTTCGCGCGCTAGCAGGCGCCACTTTTGCTCGTAGGCCTCTAGCGTGGAGAGCTCGCTGCCGATTCCCAGGCGGACCGCGCCGCCGTCCTGCGCGGTCTGCGCCAGCTCCAGCAGCAAAGCGCGATAGCGGGCAAACCAGCTCTCCGCCCCCTCCTCCGGCCGCAGCTGGCCGCGCCACTCCGCCGCGCTGCCGGCATGCAGACGGACAATCGGCATCACCGTCGCCCGCAGCCCGAGCCGTCGCGCCTTTCGCAAGCATTTCGCCACGTCCGCGCGGGCCGGGCGCAAGTCCGCGCTGCTCACATCGGTCTGATCCCACTCCACCACCAGCAGCACATCCGTTGCGCCCTGGTCGGCAATCTCCTGCAGCAGGGTTTCATAGTCGTACCCGCCGGCGCTGGCGAAAAGCCCCAACGCGATGCCCCGAATCACCGCATCTTTCGGCCGCGGCCCGTCGCTGCACGCCGCACCTAAAAGCAGCAGCCCGACCAGCAGCCAACCTGCCGACCTAAACATGACGCCCGCCCTTTTCACCCTCCCCGGCCGGACGCCGCAGCAGGCTGCGACAGGCATTCTAAGGCTCTGCTCCAAGCTTCAGCGGCAGCCCCAGCCGGCTGTACTCCGCCCACGAGCCGTTGTAGTTACTCAGCCGGTCGCGCGCGATGCCCAGCTGCAGGAGCGCGAAGTACAGGGCCGCAGAGCGGGTTCCCGATTGACAGGCGGTAACGATGTGGCTGCGCTGCGCCAGCGCCAGCGGCTGAAACAGCGCGCGCAGCTCCGCCACCGGCCGCAGGCGCGGATCCGACTCGCTGCGAAACACCGCCTGCCAGTCAAAGTGGCGCGCTCCCGGGATGTGACCGCTGCGCACCGCCTCCGGGTGCTGCTTTTCCCCGCGGTATTCGGCGCTCGTGCGGCTGTCCAAAAGGATCGCCGTCGGTTCGCGCAGCAGCACTTCCACCTCCTGCCAGCGCAGCGCAGGCGCAACCGCAGCCGCCTCAAGCACCACATCGCCGGGCACCACCCGCCGCGCCGCTCCTCCCGCTACCGCGTGCCCCGCCTGCTTCCACGCCGGCAGGCCGCCGTCCAGAATCCGCAGCGGGAGGGTCGTGACCGCCTGCAGCGACCAGAAGAAGCGAAACGCCTCCGGTCCGCCATCTGTGTACAGCACGATGACGGAGTCCTTCCGTACGCCGCGCGTACGCAGCAGCGCCTCCAGGTGCGGCAGCGGCCGGGTCAGGCCCGGGATGGGATGATCCAGGCTGTAGTCAGCGCGGCCGATCGGTAAGGCGGAGGGAATGTGGCCGGCGGCAAAGCGCTCCTGCGGCCGGATGTCCAGAACGACCAGCTGCCGCGCGTGCAGCGCGTGGGCGAGCTCCGAGATGCTGACCAGATATTCGGGATGGGCGTAGCCGGCCGCCCTCGCCTCAGCACCGAACTGGCTGAGCGCGGCGCTGGCCTCCGCTTCGCTGCGGGCGTACGAGTCCGGCGGCGGCTCGGCCTCTAGCGGCTGCGAAGCGGCGAGCGGCTCGCCCCGCAGCGGCGTCTTGGTCGTCGGCTGCGGCGGCAGGTGGGCCAGCCAGAGGAGACCAAGAACCATAAGGCCGAGGATCCCCGGCAGCACGCCGCGGCGGGCCGCAGCCGGCAACAACCGCGGCAGCGGCCACCCCTGCTGCGCGAAGTAGCTGCGCGGAAACTGATCTTGATCCGAAAAGCCCAGGCGCCGCGGCGGCTCGGGCGGAAGATGGGCGGTGCCGAAGATAAAGTCCCATAGGCTAAAGACGATGCCGAAGTTGACCGTGGTGCGGCCGTCGGCGTCGTAGTTATGGTGCCAGATGTGCATCCGCGGGCTGTTGAGGACGTACTTCCACGGGCCGTGCCCAAGATCGAGGTTGGAATGGTTCAGGTGCCCGATCAGGGTCCCGAAGACCGCCTGCACCAAGACCGCCTGTCCGGAAAAGCCGAAGAACGCAAGCGGAAGATACTGCACCGCCTTGTAGACGACGACCTCCGTCCACTGGAAGCGGAAGGAGACGATGAAGTCCATTTCTCCATCGCGGACGGAGTGGTGGGTCTTATGCAGTTCCCACAAGATGGGAACGCGGTGCAGCAGGTTGTGCACGCACCACTGAACGAAATCCATGA
>CALFML010000138.1 GCA_937879845.1 uncultured Myxococcales bacterium | reverse complement strand
ACGAGATACATTGGCGTGACTGGAGTTCAGACGTGTGCTCTTCCGATCTAGGACGAGGGCAACACGATCCGCCGCACCCAGCGCATGGAGCCGGAGCTCAACGTGCCGTCCTGGGCGACCTCGGTCATCAAGGACACCGGCTACACCGAGTACGATGTGCTCGATAAGGCGGCCTCGAAGATGTCGGTGCGGATCGAGCCGATGCTGATGAAGGATCGGTTCCAGATGACCTCGATGTTCACCGTCACGGCGCTCGGTCCGGGGCGGTGCCGGCGTGAGTTCGCGGGCGACATCAAGATCTCGGTGCCGCTGCTGGGCGGCAAGCTCGAAAAGCTCATGATCGACCAGCTGCGCGAGGCCTACGACAACGCCGCCCAGGTCACGCGCGAGTGGCTGGCGAAAAAGAAGAGCTAGCGCGAACCGCCCTGCCCCAAGCTGCGCCGCGGTCGGCTCTGGCGTCCGGCGCCTCAGCGCGTGGCGGCGCGGCGCAGGCGGTCGTGGATGGCGTGCCAGTCCAGGTCCGCCGGCGGCGCGAGCGCGGCGATGCTGCCGACGCCGCTCTCATCGAGTCGATGCAGCGCGGCGTACAGGTCGGCGGCGTAGGCCGACGGATCGGCGGCGAGCAGCTCGACGTGGCTCGTGTGCGGCGATAGCGCCGGCAGCGGGACATAGGTCAAAAGTCCGCGCGGCGGCGGCATCGCCATGAACAGGTCCAACTGGCGCGCTGCGGCCGCAGGCTCTAGAAGCCACAGCGGCGCGCGCGGGGCGTAGTGGCGCGACATCATGCCCGGCGCCGGCCGCGGCGTCTGATCGCTGGCCGCCGGATCCGACGCATGCTCCGCGCCCTCGCCTAGCGACTGCGCGGCCAAAGGCAGCAGCAGATCCGGCAGCTCCATGAGCAGGGTCCGCAGCGGCAGCGCGCCGGAGCGCAACAGCCGCGGCGGCGTCGTGGTCAGATCCACGACCGTCGACTCGATGCCCAGCGTGCAAGGTCCGCCATCGAGGACCAGCGCAACATCGGGCAGGCTGCGCAGCACATGCGCCGCGGTGGTGGGCGACACCGACTCGGAGCGGTTGGCGCTCGGCGCGGCCAGCGGCAGCTTCGCCGCGCCAAGCAGCGCAAGCGCCACCGGATGCGCCGGCACCCGCAGCGCCATCGTCGGCCGCCCCGCGCTGACAATCGCCGGCACCGCGGCGCCGCGCGGCACGACCAGGGTGAGCGGTCCGGGCCAAAACCGCTGCGCCAGCCGCTGCGCTACCTCCGGCCAGCCCGCCGCCAGCCGCTGCGCCGCGGCGGCATCCGGCACATGGACGATGAGAGGGTTGTATTTGGGCCGCCCCTTGAGCGCGTAAATCCGCTCGATCGCCGCCTCGGACAGCGCACTGCCGCCAAGGCCGTACACGGTCTCGGTGGGAAAGGCGCACACCTGCTCCGCCTGCAGCAGCGCCGCCGCCTTGAGCAGCGCCTCCGGGCCGACCGCGACCAGCCTGTCTGCCATGGGACGCCGTCAGTTGGCAACGGCGACCGCGGTCAGCTCGCGGATCACCGTGACTTTGATCTGACCCGGGAAGACCAGGCTCTCGCTGATTTTTTCCGCCAGCTCACCCGACAGCTGCGCCGCGCGCAGATCGTCGACCTGGTTCTCCAGCACGTGCACCCGCAGCTCGCGGCCGGCCTGCAGGGCGTAGACGCGATCGATGCCGGGGAGAGCCAGCGCCAGCCGCTCCAGATCATCCAGGCGCTGGATATGGCTGCCCTCCTGCTCGTGCCGGGCGCCGGGGCGGGCCCCGCTCATCGCATCGGCCGCGGCGACGATGTAGGCATAGGGCGAGTTGAACGGCTCATCCAGGTGATGCGCGCCGATGGCGTTGGCGACAAGCTCCGATTCCCCCAGGCGCCGCGCATAGTCGGCCCCGATCACCGCGTGGCTGCCATCGATGGCGTGGGTGAGCGACTTGCCGATGTCGTGCATCAGCGCCGCCCGCCGCGCGATCTTCACGTCCAGGCGCAGCTCGGCGGCGATCATGCCGCACAGGAACGCCACCTCGACCGCGTGCTTCCACTGGTTCTGGCTGTAGCTTGTGCGGTAGTTGAGGCGGCCGACCAGGCGCACGATGTCGGGATGGGCGCGCGGGATCTCCAGCTCTTTGAACGCCTTGCGGCCAAGCTCCAGGGTCTCGCGCTCCAGCTCTTCGGTGATCGCCTGCACGGCGTTGCGCAGGGCCTCGGCGCCGCGCGGCAGGTTGCGGGAAAAGCGCGACAGGGCGCGGCGGGCGATCTCACGCCCGAAGCTGTCCTGGCCCTCAAGCCGGATCGCGTTGCGGTCTTCAGAGAGCGTCAGCTTGACGTTGGCCACCTCGCCGATGATGAGGAAGCCGCTGCCGTCCTCGCCGCCGATCTTGTCGGCGAGCTCCGGGGTGATCGGCAGGTTCGACAAGAGCCGCTCGGTCAGGTAATGGCCGTAGTAGCGCTGGCTGGCGGTGTCGAGGATGCGCTTGGCGCGATGGGTGTAGGCGGGATCGTTGTGGCTCTGATCGAGCAGCCGCAGCTCGGCGCTGGCCTCGGCCCGCGCTTGCTCGACCCACTCGGTGATGAGGCGCGTGCGGGCTTCCTTGAAGGACTCGCCGGCGATCTGCTGCAGGCGCTCGGCGGCGGCCGCGCGGGCCTGGGCGGCGCGCTCCACGGCGCTCTGCTGGCGGGCGCTGATCTGGGTGATGAGGCGCTCGCGCTCGGTCAGGGCGGTGATGCGGCCGGCCAGCTGGGTCTCGCTGCGGGCCAGCGCCTGCTCCCACACCGCGGCCTGCTCCATGGTCTTTTGCAGCATCTTCTGCCGCTGCGAGATCTCGCGCTGGCCCTGCTGCTGGCGGCGGCTGTGCACTTCCAGCGCCTCGGCTTGGGTGGCATCGATGAGCACCTTGGCTTCGCGCTGCGCCGCCGCCCGCAGAAGCTCCGCCGCCTCTTGGGCCTGGCGCAACAGCGCCGCCTGCTCCGCCGCAAGCTGGCGGCTCTTGAGCACAAAAGCGCCCGCACCCAGCGCAGCCGCCAACACAAAGACCAGAGCCAGCACGTCAAGGAGTCTTGTTTACGTCGGAGCGAGAGTCAAGAACGGCTTTTCAGCGCTTGGGCGCGCTGTCGCCGCTCGCCGCCCCCGCGCCCGCCGGCACCACCGGCAGCGCCAGCGGTTCTGGCAAGCTTCCCGGCAAGCTTCCTGGCACCGCGCCGGCCATCGCCTCCGCGCCCGCCCCCGCGCCCGCAAGCTCGGCCAGCGCCGCCCGCGCTTTGCGCGAAAACGGCACCAGCGGCACGCTCGCCGCACGCTCAAAGCGCAGCCGCGCCGCGACGACATCCCCGCGCCGGCGGGCGACCTCGCCGAGCCAGTACCAGCGCTCCGCCGTCCGCGCCGGATCGGCCTGCCACTCCGGATCGAACTGCCGCGCCACCCCTTCCTCTTCCTGGCGCAGCGCCAGCTTCAGCGCTTGCTCCGCCGCGTCCAGATCCCCGTGGTGGAGAAGGGCGATGCCGCGCGTACCGCTGATGCACGCCGACAGCAGGGGATCGCGCACCTCGCCCTCGTCGCCGGTCAAAAGATCGTCGGCGTCCTTCAGGTTGTCCAGCGCATCGGCCGACTGCCCCAGGAAGACCAGCGTGTAGGCGCGGTTATTGAGCCACAGCGCGACTTCCAGCGACGACAGCTGCTGCAGCGAAACCCGATCGAGCTCCTCCAGGGCCTGGGCGTGCTCGGAAAGGCCGTTCAAGGCGCAGGCGAGGTTTATGCGGATGAGCTGCTCGTCGCGCAGGGGCAGCGTGCGCTTGAGCGCGACGCGGTAGTAGCGCGCCAGCACCCCGTGATCGCTGCGCGACAGCGCGTTGTGGAACTCCTCGTCCAGGTAGCCGGGCGCGAGCAGGAGACGCCCGCGATTGCGATCGTGGCCGGTCAGCGCCGCGATCACCGAAACCCAGACCAAGAGGAAAAAGATCCCGAGCACGTCTTCATTCTACCTGCGCCCGCCCGCGGGTTCACCGCTTGCCGCACTAGCAGCGAGCGGCCGACAGCCCAATCGGCCGCTGCAGCAGCGTGCCGAGCACCTGCTCCACCGTCGCCACAAGCTCCGCGCTCGGGGTGTTGAACGTGCGGTCCGCCGGCCTTGGATCAAAGTGCCAGGCCTTGCGCTGCGCCGACATCCAGATCTGCCGCGCCGCGCGGTGGCTGTTGATCACGATCTTGTGCTGGTTCTGCACCGTCAGCGACAGCACGCCCATGGCGAGCTCGGCCTCGATCTCGTCGGGATCGAAGTCCATGAGCGCCTTATACAGCTTGGTAAGCTGGGCATCGGCAAGCTTATCGAACTCGCTGTCCGTTAGCGGCTGACTCATGGCAGCACCCTACTTGCGCCGCCCGCTCTTGTCTAGGCCCGCGCCGGACGCAGGTGCTCGTGCAGCTCCGCCGGGTCGGTGATCGGGGCGCTGCAGCGCGGCCCGCGGCAGACATAGGCCGTCGCCTGCCCGCCCACCGCCGTCTTGCCGAAGACCAGGGCGTCAAAGGGCGGCGGCAGCGGCTGACCCGCCCGGCTGCGCAGCACGAAGTGATCCGGCAGGTACTGGGCCAGGCTCGCCCGCTGCAGCGCCGCGGCTGACGCATCGGCCGCGCCGCCCTCCCCTTCCATGATCACGGTCATCACGAGCCCGTTCTGCCACAGATCCAGCGCCGCGATGAGGTTGGACATGCCGCCGGGGTTGCGCACCGCCTGCTCGCTCTGGCGCAGCAGCGTGGTCTCGGCGATCTGCAGGTAGCGCTCGCGCCGGGCGTCGTCGGCCAGCGCCCCCAGGCGCAGCAGGTTCTGGCAGGTCACCGACAGGCCCGAGGGGATGGCGCTGTCAAACAAGCTCACCGGCCGCGTCACCAGCGTCACCCCGGCGGTCTGAGCCGGCCCGAGGAAGAACAGGCCCTTTTGCTCGTCGTAGAAGCGGGTGAGGGTCTCATCGGTCAGCCGCACGGCCTCGGTCAGGTAGGTCAGGTCGGCGGTGGCGCTGGCGAGGTGGAACAGGCCCTCGGCGAAAAAGGCGTGGTCGTCGAGCGTCGCCGGCAGCTTGGCGGTGCCCTCTTTGTAGGTGCGGAGGAGGCCGCCGTCGGGCCCGCGCAGCGCCTGTAGCAAAAAGTCCGCGGTGCGGCGGGCCGCGGCGATATAGCGCGGCTCGCCGAGCAGCCGTCCCGCCTCGGCCAGACCGGTGATCACAAGCCCGTTCCACGCGGTCAGGACCTTATCGTCCGTGCCCGGCGGAACGCGCCGCCGCCGCGCCGCCAAGAGCTCGGCTTTCGCCGCCGCGAGCAGGCTCTCCTCCGCCGCGTCCTGCGGCCGATCGATGACGTGCAGGATGCTCGCCCCCTGCGGCCCGTGGCCGTGCGGATCCTGCCAGTTGCCGCCGGGCCGGACATCGTAGCAGCGGGCGACGAGGCGGGCTTTTTCGCCATCGACCACCGCCGCCACCTGCTCCGGCGTCCACACGAAGTACTTGCCTTCGACGCCTTCGCTGTCGGCATCCATGGCCGCGTACAGGCCCCCGGCTGGGTCGCGCATCTCGCGCTCCAGCCAGCCCACCGTCTCATCGATGACCCGGCGATAGCGCTCTGCCAGCTGCGGCTGACCGAGGGTGAGTAGTACCTGATGCGCCTCCGCGTACAGGCGCAGGAGCTGGCCGTTATCGTAGAGCATCTTCTCAAAGTGCGGCACCAGCCAGTGCGCATCGGTCGAGTAGCGGGCAAAGCCGCCGCCGAGCTGATCGTAAATTCCGCCCTCCGCCATCTTGGTCAGGGTGAGCAGCACCGGCCGCAAAAGCTCAACCTCGCCGCTGCGCGCATACCCGCGCAAAAGGAGCGCCAGCGCCGTGGGGTTCGGGAACTTGGGCGCCCCCTCGAAGCCGCCCTCGCGTCCGTCCATGCGGCTGCCCAGGCGCTCCGCCACCCGCCGCGCCAGATCCGGCGGCAGGCGGTTCTGCGCCTCGCTGCCGGCGCCGCGCCCCTGCGATCAGGTGATCGTCGCCACCGGCCCGCTCACGTCCGACACGCTGTCGCAGGCCATCCAGCAGTTCGTCGGCGACGAGCACCTGGCGTTCTACGACGCCATCAGCCCGATCGTGCTCGCCGAGTCGATCGGCTCGACTGGCTTTCCGCTCGTCGCCCCCACGCAGCCGCAGAGCAGCGCGCTCGTGCAGGAACTGCTGCGCGACGCGGGCGACGAGCCGCTCTGGCAGGCCCAGCATCCGATGCCGCCGGACAGCCCGCTCGGGTTCGCCGATCTCGTGCTGCTCTCGCACTGGATCGCCGACGGGGCGCCGCTCGAGTGAGGGGTGTCGATTGCCACATTCGGACCTCGGAACGGGGTGAAGCTCAAGAGGGAGGGGCGGCTGCTCCCTGCGGCAGGTCGTTCTTCATGCGCAGGACCGTGCGCTGCATCGACTCGAGCCGGCGGACCTCGTCTTCGGTCTTGAGGATCAAGTTGTCGACCTCGCGCGTGTCGAGCCCGAGCGACTTGGCCTCTTCGAGCTTGACGAGGCCTTCCTTCGTGCGCTCGAGGCACTCGGCGATCTTGCTCGACTCGACCAGGTACATGTTCTGGTTGCTGTCGAACGCCATCTTGCAGGGGCCGCGCTCCGCCTCGCCGAGCAGCTTGAGCGCCTCGGCGTAGGCCTCGTTGCCGCTCGGCTTGCACGCGAGGGCGAGCAGCGCGGCGAGCAGGGTGCTCGTGAGAAGCGAGGCCGAGCGGCGCATGGTGGCTCAGAATACCCCGGGCATGATGCGCCAGGGCACGCGTCGCCGATACT
>CALFML010000137.1 GCA_937879845.1 uncultured Myxococcales bacterium | reverse complement strand
CGGTCACAAGGTGAATGGACACCGTCTCATCGGGCTTTATGACCACGGTGTTGCGGATGGCCGCCACCGGATCCAGCACCGAGCCGGAGCTGCCGCTGAGCGCCGGACGATACATCGCCTGCGGATCGGCCACCGTCCGACCGCGGCCGATAAACTCCGCCCGGCCGGTCTCATAGGAAGTCTCGCCCGTTTGCGTCCCCTGCACCGTCATAAGGTGCAGCATCCACGGCTGCTTCTCGCTCCCCGAGCGCGGCCGACGGGTGCACAAGATCGCTGAGCGCGGCGGCAAGAGCTCCGTCTGCACAAAGAGATTGCTGAACGCCGGGTGGGCGGCATCGGCCGCGGGACGGGCCAGCACGACCTCGGAGTAGCTTGTAAACTCGATGGTGCGCTCGGTCCGGCCGATGTTGGTGATGCTGACCCGGCGCAGCTCGATATCGTCTTCCGGGGAGACGGCGATCTCGACGTGGGTATCAAGCTCGCCATCGCGGCGCCGGAACTCGGCCCGTCCGGTGGAGAAAATCGCCTCATAGCGGCTCGCCGTTTTGAGCGTCGGCTGGTGCGCCACCGACCAGAACTCGCCGCTTGCGACATCGCGGAGGTAGCAGAAACTGCCCCAGCAGTCGCGCGTCGGATCTTCCTGAAAGCGCGTGAGTGCCAGCTCCTGAAAACGGCTGTAGCCGCCGCCTGCGTTGGTGATGACGACGTGATAGCGGCCGTTTGACAACAGATGAACCGCGGGGGCAGGCGTGGCCGGCGTGGTGAAGACGCGCAGCTTGTCGCCGGTTTCTTCGGCGGTCTCACTAGCAGGGACGACGTCGGCGGGGTGCGGATAGATGGCGGTGGTGCGCGGCACCCGCTCATGCAGGAGCAGCTCGGTGGCGCGCAGCGCCGGATCCGCCTGGAAGCGCCGCTGCATCGGCCGATCGAGCAGCAGATACGCAAGCGACAGGAACGACATGCCCTGGTGATGCGCCATATAGGAACGAATGACCACGCGCCGCTTGCCGCGCGGCAGGCGGGCTGGGGTGAAATCGACCGCCTCATAGAATCCCTGGCTGCCTAAAAGACCCTGGCTGGCCATAAGCTGCAGGTTCGCCGCCGCCGCCTCCGGCGCAACCATCAGCGCCATGACGCAGGCGTAGGGCGCGATCACCAGATCATCGGCGAGCCCGCGCTTGAATCCGAGCCCCGGAACCCCGAACGCGCGGTACTGATAGTTGAGCTGCGCGTCGGTCTTATTGTAGCCCGACTCCGAGACGCCCCACGGGACGCCGCGCTCATTGCCGTACGCGATCTGGCGCTCGACGGCCCGCCGATACGTCTCATCCAAAAGCGTATGCTCGTACGTGGGCATGACAAGGAGCGGCATCAGATACTCGAACATCGAGCCGCTCCATGACAGGAGCGCCGGCTTGCCGCCCCAGGTGGTGAGCTGCCGGCCCAGGCTGAACCAGTGCTCCTGCGGCAGCTTGCCCTGGGCGATGGCGACGAAGCTGCTGAGGCGTGCCTCCGATGCCAACAGGTCGTAGAAGCTCGTGTCCAGGCGGTGATCGGTGACGTTGTAGCCGATGGCCAGCAGGTGGCGCTCGCGCTGATAGAGGAACTCGAAGTCGATGTCTGCCAAGCCGGTGCAGCGCTCCGCCAGCTTGCTTAGCTGCGCCAGGCGTTCCGCCGCCACCTCTGCCGCCTTCTGAGCTGCGGAGCGCAGCTGCAAAAGCGCCGCGTTCTTCGTCGCGCCAAGCGCTCGCTCGATCGCCGGCAACAGCGTCTGCGCCAGCTGCGCCGTCTCCGCCAGCGTCGGTCCCGCGTCAAGGCGCAGCAGCAGCTCGCGCAGCTCGTCCGGCGCGTCGCTCGGTCCAAGCTCGATCCAGGGAGAAAGCAGCAGCAGCTCCTCGCGGACGCGGCGCAGCTGCGCTTCCAAGGCGCCGACCCACCACGAAAACTCTTCCTTGCCCGCAGGGGCGGAAAGGGCGGCCAGGTCGCGCGCCGCGGCACTCAGCTCATCGAGCCGCGCCCGCGCCTGCGACAGCGTCGCCGGCGGCGTGTGCAACAGCTCCTTGAGGCGCGAAGTCGCGGCGCGCGCCTTGGCCGCGGGCGGCGCGCTTTCAACGATCACCTGCAGCGTATCTTCAAGGCCGGCGAAGGACTCGCGGCGCAGGATCTTGCGGCCCGGAAGCTCGTGCAAGCCGGCCGCCAGCGTCAACATGTGCCCCGCCAAGTTTCCACTGTCCACCGTCGATATGTACATCGGCAGCAGCGGCTTGAGGGTGGTCGTCTCATACCAGTTGTAGAAGTGGCCGCGGTAGCGCTCGAGCTTGTCCAGGGTGTCCAAGGTCCGTGTCGTGCGCTCAACCAATCCGCCGACATCGAGGTAGCCGAAATCGTATGCCGTGAGGTTGGCGAGCAGCGCCATGCCGATGTTGGTCGGCGAGGTCCGGTGCGCCACGCCGCGCGGCGGCTCTTCTTGGAAGTTGTCCGGCGGCAGATAGTTGTCTTCCTTGGCGACGTAGGTCTCAAAGAAACGCCACGTCCGCCGCGCCACCGCGCGCAGGAACATAAGCTCCTGCGCCCCCAGGTGCGGCCGGAACGACCGACCCGGCCGACTCATCCAGTAGGCCAGCGCCGGCGACAGCGCCCACAGCGCCAGCACCGGAGCCGACAGCCAGAGCGCGCCCGGATTATGCAGCAGAAGGCCCGCCGCGATGAGCACCGCAATCACCGGCGTGACGCCCATGGTCACGTAGGTCCCGGAGAGCCCCTTGCGGGCGCTGCGCTGGGCATCGCTGGCGGTGCGCCACTCCAGAAGCTTGCGGCCGGTGAAAAGGACCCGCACGAAGGTATAAAGCGTTGCGGTAAAGACGATGAAGGCGTCGTACGGCAGGCACGCCAGGGTGAATCCCTCGCGCCCGAGCTGCCGTGCAAACGTGAACCCGATCTCGCGTAGGTGTTGGGGAAGCGGCAGCTCGCTGGGACGCCGCAGCAGCGCGCTCAGCGCGGCGAAGAGTCCGGGAATGACCAGGATCCCGACCACCGCCAGCATCGCCCGCAGCGCCGCCCCCGGAATCATCCAGCCGGCGACCAGCATCGACAGCAGCGCCAGCGGCACCAGGCTGCGCCGCAGGTTGTCGAAGATCTTCCACTGCGACAGGAGGGAGATGGGATTTCGCACCCGCCGATCGGCGAATCCGGGCACGACGCCGCCGAGCCACGGCGCGATCTGCCAGTCGCCGCGCGTCCAGCGATAGCGGCGGCTGACATCGACGACATAGCTTGCCGGGTAGTCCTCGAACAGCACGACATCGCTGACCAGACCGGCGCGGGCATAGGCGCCCTCCAAAAGGTCGTGGCTGAGGATGCGGTTCTCCGGCAGCCGGCGGCCCACCGCCTTCTGGAAGGCGCTGACGTCGTAGATTCCCTTGCCGACGAACGAGCCTTCATCGAACAGGTCCTGGTAGACATCGGACACGGCGTGCGTATACGGATCGAGCCCGGGCTCGCCGCCGAACAGCTGCGCGAAGCGTGAGCGGGAGGCGCTGTCCATGGTGATGGAGACGCGCGGCTGCAGGATCGAATACCCGCGGGTGATGCGCCCGAGCTTGTCGTCGTATTGCGGGCGGTTGAGCGGGTGGGCCAAGGTGGCGACCAGCTGCTGCGCCGTCTCCCGCGGCAGCTGCGTGTCGCTGTCGAGGACGATGACATACTTTACGTCCTGCAGCGCGGCGAGCTCGCCGACGATGGTCGTAAAGTGTTCGCTGTTGCCGCGCAGCGCCTCGTTGAACTGTTCGAGCTTGCCGCGCTTGCGCTCCCAGCCCATAAAGACCCCCTCGCGCTCATTGAACAGGCGGGGGCGGTGGAACAGATAAAAGGGCGTCGGCGCCTCGGGCAGGGTGTACTTCACGTTCAGCGCCGCCACGCCCTCCTTGGCGCGGCGCAGTAGCGCGTCGTCGCCGGGCATGGTCTCCTGCGGGGCGTCGCGGAAATCGCTGAGCAGAGCGAAGCTGAGATGCGGATCGCGGTTGGCCAAAAACCGCACCTCCATCGCTTCCAGCAGGCTATCGACCTCGGCGGCGTCCGTGAGCAGGGTCGGCACGGCGACCACCGTGCGCTGCTCCTTGGGGATGCCGGCGGAAAAATCAAGCCGCGGCAAGGTGCAGGGCCGCACGAGCAGCGTCACCGCGAAGTGGACGATCCCCAGCGCCAGCTGGCTCGCGCACAGGGAAAGAACCAGCAGAAGCGCCACCCGTCCGGCGATTCCCATCCCGCCTAGCGGCGCGCCGTAATAAAGTACGGTGGTCACAAGCGCCGTCAAAAGCCCCACGGCGCCGGTGTACACCGGCAAGCGCAGGCGGCGGCCCAGGCGGCGGATGAACCGCCCCGCCCCGCTGCGCATCTGTGCCGCTTGCTCCAAGACGGGTCGGCCTTCGGCGATGAGGAAGTAGCCGACGTGCGCCGTGCGGCCGGCCGACTCTGCGCGGGCCAGCTCGATCGCCTTGCTCGCCACTTCCTGCTCGCTGCTGCGGCTGCGTTTGGCGATCTCCTCCACCACCTGGCGGTAGCGGTTGCGGGTGGCAAAGGACATCGTCGCGTAGACCGCGGCGGGATCGGTGCGCAGCGTCTGCTCGACGACGCTCATCGACTCGACGAAGATGCGCCAGTCGGTGGCGCCCAGGAAGCGCAGGCTGCCGATGCTGTTGCCGATGGCGACCTGGCTTGCGGCCTGATCCTGGCTTACGCGCTGAAAGACCTGCTCCAGGGTCTGGCCGCGCTCGGAAAGGCGCTGCTCGATCCACGTGATGGGAAAGCCCAGCGTCGGACCCTGACCTTGCAGGCGGCTCGCCAGCTCGCTGACGAAGGGGTCGGTGAGCGGCGGATTCTCTTTGACCATGGCGGCCAGCACGGTCACCACCTGCGCCGGCTCGCTCGCCGCGACCGCCAGCAGCTGCTCCGCCCAGTAGTCGGCGCGCGCCCGATCCCGGCGGCCGCCGGTGATGCTGGCGACCACGCGGCGCAGGTTCTCGATGAGCGCCAGCCGCAGCATGATCGGAATCGCCCACAGCTCGCCCAGGCCCAAGGGACTTATCGTCTGGTAAGACGTAATGAAGGCGCGCAGTCCCTCGATATCGACTCGTCCATGGGAGTGCGAGATGAGCTCGAGCGCCAGATCATATACGCGCGGCATCCCCGGCCGGGACGAATTGCTCAGCCGCGGCAGCTCGCGATCGTAGGAGCGCGGCAGATGCTTGCGCGCGGTGCGGATCTGCTCTTCGATGAGCGGGTAGTTATCGATGAACCACTCCGCCGCCGGGGTGATCCGCGTGCCGCTCTGCACTGCTTCGCTGACCAGCGCGTGCGCATCGCGCAGCGCTTCCTCGTTATCGGTGAGCCGCTGCAGCAGAACGTCGGGCGACGAGCTGCCGGGAGGCAGGACCTTGTGCCAGCCAGCCAGCGTCTTGGCGTGGCTTATGAGCTGGGTGACGCTGAACAGCTCCGCATGCAGCGGCTGTTCATTGCTGGCACTGGCAGCCTCTCGGCGACGAGAACGACTTATTCGCGGAAGGTTCATCAAGGGAGTTGCAAATGGCTACGAGCAAAAAGAGCGCCACCTACGCTTCGCTCTCGAACTCACCTTGAGACCGAGACAGATCCGCTCACTCCTTCAATGAAGCGGCCGTTCTCTTTAGGACAAATTCGCTCATTGTGACAAACGAGCACAGGATCGATAAAGGTCCATAAGGAGCGTTACAGAGCGGGCGTGGGTGCCGAGCAGCGGTGTCAGCATGCGGCCTGATAAAAACCCTAGCTCTCCCATCCCCGGCCGGGCTCCACCGCGGCCGGCGTGCGTACGGAGCCCGGCCGCAGTGGACGATTCCGTCCAACCCGGTCCGGAGCGGATGAAATCGGCCGCTGCTCCGGCGGTCGGCCGCGAATGCGCCACCGTCGGTGAGTGCGGTCGCAGCAGCCCGGGCACGGAGCTTGCGCATTATAAGCGGCCAAGACGCAGCGAAGCCCCTTCATATTTTCTTTAGGAGACGCCCGATGCTTGCCCTCCTTGCGCAGTCGCACCGTTTTTCGCTCTGCCGGTCGCGCCGAATCGCCGCCTGGCGCTCCCGGCTTGCGCTGATCGCCGTCCTGGGCAGCGCCGGGTCGATGTCGACGGCTAATATACAGGTGGCGCAGGCGTGCGGCTGCCTGGTGGTGAGCGACGTATCCGTGCCGACCGTCCAAGCCGGGGAGCGCATCCTGTTCGCCGCCGACAGCGGCACGGTGACCGCTATCATCCAGATTCAGTATCAGGGCAAGCCGGGCGATTTCGGCTGGCTGGTTCCTCTCCCTGCGATTCCCAAAAATCGCGCCGGCCAAGACGGCATCGATGTGAGCACGGACGAGGTCTTCAGCAAGCTTTTGGCCACCACCGGACCAAGCTACACAATAAACCAGATCAATAGCTGCGTGCAGTCGTTTGGGGGCGGCTTTGGCGGGCAAGGCTCGGGCGGCGGATGCAGCAGCGGAAGCTTCGGCTGTAATAGCAACACAGTGAGCGGCGCCGCTGAACCAAGCAGCGCGGCAGACGCAGGGACGCCGACCATGATCGCGGCGCCGACCCCGCTCGTGTTGCAGTCGTCCGTGGGGCCCTATGACTTCGCGGTCCTGAAGGCCGACAGCCTGGCCGACATGCAGAAGTGGCTGCAGGACAACCGCTATGTCGTTCCGACTAGCTCCGATGCCGCGGTCAGTCCCTACATCCGTTCCGGCGCCTATTTCCTGGCGCTGAAGCTGAAGGCCAACG
This sequence comes from uncultured Myxococcales bacterium, assembly GCA_937879845.1. GTDB lineage: Bacteria > Myxococcota_A > Polyangia > Palsa-1104 > JAEUJZ01 > CALFML01. The sequence continues at coordinate 6,783 of CALFML010000137.1, read as the reverse complement.
AGTCCAGCGGCTCGGTCCAGCCGGTCGTGCTGCGCTATCAGTCCGACTATCCCATGATCCCGATTAGCCTGACTTCGGTCGGCGCGGTGCCCAACATGGGAGTGCAGGTGTGGGTCCTTGGCAACAGCCGGGCGATTCCGCGGAATTATTATCACGCCGTATTAAATGATACGCAGCTCGACTTGTTAAACTCGGTGAAAAACTATTCCGACGTGGTATCAAAGGCAGTCGCCGAAGCGCCGGGCAAGCACGCATTTGTTACGGAGTACGCGGCCACTAGCAACGTGATGGTCGGCCAGCTCGACCCCCCGGGGCGCTTTGGCGCCGTGCCGACGCTTAGCACCCTCGCCGATCCGTACCTGTATGTTCAGACCGTGCTGGATCCGGCGACCGGCTTTGTCTCCTCTTTCTTGCCGAATAACTCCGGCGACTCCGCCTTTGCCGCCGCGGCAGTCCTTTCGCAATACATTCCCGAGCCGCAGTCGCTTTCGCAGCGCGGAGTGTCGCTCATCGACTACTACCAGAACCTATCTTACTATCTGAACCGGGATCCGCAGCGCGGCGGTCCGGACTATGACGCGGTGATGCAGAAGCTCCAGATGTTCGATCCGGTTGCGGTCACGACGGAGCTAGAAAGCCGCATCGTGACGCCGACACTGGAGGCGGGAAAGCTGTTCCGCGCCCAGCCCAAGCTGACGCGCCTTTATACGACCCTGTCGCCAGAGGACATGAACCTGGATCCGGTCTTTGGTTATAACCCCGACTTGCCGGACGTGGGCTTAGACCACTACGAGGTGCTGACCCGCGACTGCGATCCCACGGTTCAGAAGCTTACGACCGACAGCGGGCTGAGCGTAGCCCACTTTCAGCCCGGCAACCCGTTACAGCCGTACAGCCAACGGATCGAGATCCTGAGCGAGACCGGGGCGCCGCGGGTCGTCTTGGATCAGGGGAGCAAGATCCGGAGTCTGGCGCCTTTTGACTCCCAGAGAGGCGCTGGTGCCGACGCCGATCTTCAGGGCGGGTGTGTCACCACCCCCAACCGCCGGGTCCCGATCGCCGGTCCGGTGTCCCTGCTCGCCGTCGTCGGCGGACTTCTTTTCCGACGCCGCCGCCGGACCGTTAGCACGGACCGCGCCGGCGCCTGAAAAAAGCGGCGGTCCCGCCCTGCCTATCGCAATAGGAGCGAGACCGCGTAAGAAATTATTTTAAGCTATTGAAACGGGAACCAAGCGCCGGGCGAGCCGGCGGGGGAAGGTCTTACGGAGTCTGAACGGTGAGCTGGCAGGAGGCGATGGGGCGGCCGGTGAAGGTGCCGATGTTGCACTCCACTTTCTTGGCCTTGTAGACGGTGAGACCGTTGACCAGCTGGCTCGTCAGCGATGCGCTCTTGAGCGAGTTGGCAATCGCCTGGGCCTTGGCGGTGCCGGCCTGGATCGCGCGCCCATCGGCCAGCATGTTGCACGAAGAGCTGGTCTTGCCCAGGCTGCACGAGAGGCTCGTGACGTTGAGGAAGGAGGCATCGGGAACGGTGCGCAGCGTGGCGCCGGCCGCCTGAAGCGAGGTGATGAGCGCCGCGGCGTGGGGGTCGGCGACGTCGACCATCGTGTCGTGCTTCTTGGACGATGCGGTCAGGGCGGCGTGCTCCTGCTCGATGTCGGCGATCTGCTCCGCCTCCAGCTCTTCCGGGGTGCCGCAGCCGGCGGCAAACAGGAGGGACAGGGACAGACCAGCGAAGACATTGCGGAGGAGGGTAGTCATGGATTTGCCTTTTCGTTTCGGAAGCATGCGGCGGGCCGCTTGGGTTCGTTCGTGGGTTCGGACCTTGCTTTAGTCATGAGCCGTGCCAACCTTGCGCAGGCCGGCGAAAGACCCGCGTCCAAGTCCAATTTGCCGTCGGTGAAAATTTTTCCGAGGTCGATCGCGAGAAAAATTTAACCGCAAACTACTGAAAATTATTCGATGAAACAATGAACCGTTCTTTTATTTGCCACGCTGGCGGGCCAAGCGGCGCGGCGCAGACTTGACGCCTCTTTTCCCCTTCATTACCGTCCGTCGCATGCTCACGCCCTGCAATCCCTCCCCTGCCCTGCTCTCGCCGCGCCGGCTGCGCGCCGGCTTGTGCGGCGCCCTGCTGCTCGCTGCGTGCGGCAGCCCGGAGCCCGCCGCAGCACCCGCCGTCAGCCAGCACCGCCGGCCGCTTGGTACGTATCCCGTCCTGTCGTTCAACGCCGACTGGTCGGTCGCTCAGTCGGGGCCGCTTGTCGCCGGGCAGCCGGCCGTGCTGCGCTATGAGACCGCGCGCCTTGGCAGCTGCCGCGGTCCCGGCTGGTTCATCGCCGGCTTCTTCACCACCCCGAACATCCACCGCCATGATCTCGCCTTCCCCTCCAGCACCCGCACCGGCGCCTTCGAGCAGTTCATCGCCGCGCCGTTCGGCCCGGAGATGACCCTGTGGTTCGAGTCCGCGGACACAAGCGGCTGCCACGCCTGGGACTCTGATTTCGGGCGCAACTTTCATGTCGCGCTGCAAAACCCCGACCGCGTCATTCACTTCGCCCGCGACTACACAATCCGAGTGGACGGTCCGCTGCAGGCCGACGTTCCCTTTGCCATTGACTATGATCTATGGCGTCTGCCGTTCTGCGTCGGCGTCACGGCCTACGACACGCTGTCCGGAAGCGCCACCGTGTTCTACCGCTTCGACGACGGGGCAACGCAGCAGGCGGCGATGCTCGGGCTGCCGCCCGGCGTGCCCGGCGAAATCGACGGCCAGCCCGGGCTGCTGCAGCTCGGTCCTATCATAACTCCGCCGCCCGCCGCCCGCCGCGTCGAGATGTGGTTCCACGGCAGCAACGACGGACCCTGCAGCGACTGGGACTCCAACTACGGCCGCAACTACTCCTTCCCGATCGATTCATGAATCGATCCTAGCTCGACCGCGCCGCGATTTACCTGGACGCGGAACGCCGGGGTCGGTGCGGCGACCGCCTACCAATCTGCGGCCGCGTCGGGCATACTGGCCAAGATGGGGAATCTCCCGCCCCCGCCGGGCAGCCTCTTTGCAAACCGCTTCGAGATCCAGGGCACCGCTGGCAGCGGCGGCATGGGCACGGTCTACCGCGCCCGCGACCACTATAACTCGGAGCTCGTCGCCCTCAAGCTCCTGCACCGCGGAACCGTAGGCTCCGATGAGGCCGAGCGCTTCGCCCGCGAAGCCCAGCTCCTGGCCGAGCTGCGCCATCCCAACATCGTCGCCTATGTCGCGCACGGCCAGACCCTGGATGGCCAGCGCTTCCTGGCCATGGAGTGGCTCGAAGGGCAAGACCTGGCGCAGCGCTTGCGCCGCGGCTGCTTGTCTCTGCGCGATGCGCTCCAGGTCGTGCAGCGCGCCGCGGAGGCCCTCTGCGCCGCCCATGAGCGCCGCATCGTGCATCGGGATCTGAAGCCGACGAATCTGTTCCTGCCCGCCGGCGATCTCAGTCGGCTCAAGCTGCTCGACTTTGGCATCGCGCGCCGCCAGGCCGCTGCCAACATCATGACCCATACCGGAATCGTCGTCGGCAGCCCCGAATACATGGCCCCCGAGCAGGCGCGCGGCGAACGCGAGCTGACCTCGGCCGCCGACATCTTCTCGCTCGGCTGCGTTCTGTATGAATGCCTGACCGGCGAGCCGCCGTTTATCGCCGAGCATATCGCGGCCGTCCTGGTCCGCATCTTGTTCGAAGAGCCGATCGATATCTCCGTCCGGCTGCCGAGCCTTCCTTTGGCCGTCGCGGCGCTGCTCCGCGATATGCTGCGCAAGGATCCCGCCCGGCGCATCGCCGATGCCGCGGCCGTGCTGGTGCGGCTTGCGGAGCTGGGCGCAGTTCCGGATCTGCCGCCTTCGGTGACCCTGGTTGCGCCGCCGCGGCCGCCGTCGACCTTCGCCCAGGATCAGCAAGCGCTGTTCAGCCTGGTCGTGGCGGCGGAGTCCAAGGCCCAGGCCGCGCTCGCGCCGACGCTGTCTGCGGGCACGCCGCCGGGGGAAGCGGAGCGGCGGACGGCCCTGCTGGCGGCGGTGCGCGCGCTCGGCGCCCGGGCTGATTACCTGGTCGATGGGGCGCTGATCGTAACGACGCCGCAGACCGGCAGCGCCCGCGATCAGGTGGCGATGGCGGCGCGCATCGCGCTGCTCATCAAGGAGCGCTGGGCAGAGGCCAGCGTATCGGTCGCGACAGGCCGCGGGGCGACGCAAGGAGCGATACCGGTCGGCGAAGTGGCCGACCGCGCCATGCAGTTCCGCGAGCGCAGCCGCCGCCTGTCCACGGACCTGCCCAAAGAGAGCGTCTCCGGGGTCTGGATCGATGAGCTGAGCGAGCTCCTGCTCGGTCCGAGCTTCGCGGTCAACCGCGGCCCGCAAGGCGCGCTGCTTACCGGCGAGGAGCGCGAAGTCGATGAGAGCCGGCCGCTGCTCGGCAAGCCAACCCCGTGCGTGGGACGCGACGCCGAGCTCAGTAATCTGGAGATGCAGCTTAGCAGCTGCATCGAAGAATCGGAGGCGCGGGTCATCCTGATTACGGCGCCGCCCGGCATCGGCAAGTCGCGCCTGCGGCATGAGTTCCTCCGCCGGCTGGAGCAGCGCAGCGAGCCCGTGACGGTGCTCCTTTCGCGCGGCGATCTGATGAACCCGGGAGCGCCGCTTGGGATCCTCGAGCAAGCGGTGCGGCGGCTCTGCGGGCTGTACGGCGGCGATAAGGTGGCGGCGCAGCAGACGCGGCTGCGCGACCGCATCGGCGCGCACGTCGGTCCCGAAGATCGGGAGCGGGTGATTCTGTTCCTGAGCGAGCTGTGTAATATCTCGTTTCCGGTGGAGCAAAGGCCGCTTCTGATCGCCGCGCAGCAGGATCCGAAGATCATGCAGATCCAAGTGCGGCAAGCCTTCGTCGATTGGCTGCGGGCGGAGTGTCGAGCGGCTCCGGTGCTCCTCATCATCGATGATCTGCAGTGGGGCGATGCGCTGAGCGTGGGGCTCATCGATGAGACGCTGCGCGAGCTGCGCCTGGAGAGGCTGCTCGTGGTGGCGCTGGGGCGGCCGGAGATGCACGCGACCTTTCCCAAGCTGTGGCAGTCGCATAAGCCGCTGGAGGTGGCGCTCAAGGGGCTCAGCAAGAAGGCGGGCGAGCGGCTCATCCATCATGCGCTCGGCCGGCAGATGTCGTCGGACCTGGCGGCGCGCCTGGTCGAGCAGTCGGGCGGCAACGCGCTCTTTTTGGAAGAGCTTATTCGCAGCGCCGCCGAAGGCCGGAGCGAAGGGCAGCCGGAGACCGTCCTGGCGATGCTGCAGGCCCGCATCGGCCGGCTCGATGCCGGACCGCGGCGCGCCGTGCTCGCGGCCAGCGTGTACGGGCAGACATTCTGGCTCGGCGGGGTCGCGGCGGTGCTCGGACTCGATGCCGCTCCGGGCGAAGTGGAGCAGCACCTGTCCGTGCTCGCGGAGAGCGAGCTGATCGAAGCGCACTCGGTGAGCCAGCTGCCCGGCCAGCGCGAGTACGGATTTCGTCACGCGCTCGTGCGCGACGCCGTCTATGCGCTGCTGCACGATGCGGATCGCGCCACCGGCCACCGCTTGGCGGGAAAGTTCCTCGAGACGGCAGGAGAGCCCGATCCGTCCATCTTCGCCGAACACTACGAGCTGGGCGGCGCCCGCGATGCTGCGGCCCGCGCATTTCTCAACGCCGCGGCGTTTTCGATCCGCCGCAATGACTTTCAGCAGGCGCTGTCCTTCACCGATCGCGCCGCGGCATCGGGTGTGGCCGATGCGCACCTGGCGGACCTGCACAGCCACCGCGGCAAGGCCTACGCGGCGATGTCGCGCTGGGACCAAGCGCGCGATGCGTTCCAGACCGCAGCGGCCTGCGCCAGCCCCCAGTCGGACGACCGCCGCGCCGAGCTCTTGGTCGAGCTCACCGCTACGACGTACTGGACGCTCGATGTGAGCGCGGCCCGCGGCCACGCGGCGCAGGCGTTGGCGCTGGCAGAGCAGCTTGGGCGCGATGACCTGGTTGCGGCGACCATGAGCTGGCTGGGGATGATCTCGACCTCGGCCGGGGATGTGATCGGGGGGCTCGATTGGTTCCAGCGCGCCAACCGGCGCACCGGCGGGCAGCGGATCGTCGCGATGCAGCCCCTGCTCCATTACTGGCTCGGCCAGGCCGAACAAGGGCGCCGCGATGCGCGCCAGATCGTGGAGCTGGCGCGCTCGGTAAACGATGTCATGACCTTGATGCTGGCGCTGCCGAGCCTGGGTCTGAACCTTGCGGCGGGCGGCCAGTACGCCGAAGCGGATGCGATCTTTGCCGAGGTCCGCGCCATCGGGATCCGGCACCAGATCACGACCTTGCTTTCGCGCGCGGTCTGCATGCAAGCGGGCTGGCACTTCGATGTCTTCGATTACGATGGCGCCGAAGCCATCGCGATCGAAGCGTATGAGCTGGCGCGCTCGGCAAAGTACGTGCCGCCGCTTGTGAGCGCCAGCTTGGATCAGACCTTCGTCTTGTTACGCCGCGGCGAGGTCGCGAGCGCAGAGGAGCGCCTTCTGCAAGTGCGTGAGCTTATCGTCAAGGCGGCGGGCTGGCACGAATGGGTATGGACCCTGCGCTTCACCCTGGCGCAGGCGGAGATCGAGCTTATGCGCGGCGAGCTCCAAGCAGTGCTGGCGCGGCTCACGACCGTGATCGAACAGGAGCCGCAGCGCCGGCGCATCAAGTACCAGATCCTCGGGCTGCTCGTGCAGGCGCGCGC
>CALFML010000136.1 GCA_937879845.1 uncultured Myxococcales bacterium | reverse complement strand
GCTAAAGACGCTCAAGGACATCGAGCGGCACCTCGGGCACTCGGTGCACATCGCCGGGGTGCTGCCGACGTTTTTCGATGCCCGCATCCGGCTCGCCAAAGAGGCGGTGGATACGCTGCGCGGCCACTTCCGCGACCGCTTGCTCGATCCGGTGCGCCGCTCGACCCGCCTGGCCGAGGCGCCCAGCCACCGCCAGAGCATCTTCGAGTACGACAGCGAGTCCTCGGGCGCCGAGGACTACCGCAAAGTGGTCGAGCGCGTCATCGGTCTGGACCAGCCGCACCAGCGCCCGGCGGAATCCGGCCTCGCGCCGGCCGCCGCGCCCCTTGGCAGCGGCCGCGCCGCCCGCCGCGGTCCGGGTCTGCCGAGCGAGCACTACGCCTCGCCCGAATAAGCCCGCCCGCCACACGATTTAGCCGGAATTGCCGTACAGAGTCTGGAGTTACTTTTTATGAACGCCAAAGCTGCCGTCGCCCCCATCATCGCTTCCGTCGGCCCTTCCGGCCGGGCGCTGGCCTACGATCCGCTCTCGGTCGATGACATCCTCACCGGTTTTTACCGGCCGCCGGGGCCGCGCGACCGCGGCAAGGCGCTGCCGGCGGCGCCGGGCCTGGATCGCGAGCCGCCCGCGGCCCAGGCGCCGATCGCCGCCGAGCCCGAGCCCGACAAGAAGCCCCGCCCGACCCACTACAAGGTCGTCTGCATCTCGCTGTACGTCGAGGACATCGAACGCCTGGACAGCCTGGTGGCGGAGCTTAAGCGCCGCGGCCACACCAAGGCCAACAAGTCGCAGGTCATCCGCGCCGCGCTGGAACAGATCGATCTCGATCGCGTCCCGCGGAGCCACTGATGGCGCAGCCGTCCCAGCCGTCCGAGAAAAAGCCCGCCGCGCCGATCCGCGTCGCCGTGCTGTACGGCGGACGCTCCGGCGAGCACGAGATCTCGCTGCAGTCGGCGGCATCGGTGCTGCGCAACCTGGATCGCGAGCGGTTTGTCGCCATCCCCATCGCCATCGACAAGCAGGGCCGCTGGCACCCGGGCGAGGTCGCGCTCATCGAGCAAGGGGCGCGGACCCTGCCGGTGTTCAAGGATCAGCCGCCGGTGCTCCTGCCGCCCAACCCCCACCCGGACGGCGCCGAGCTTGTCGCGTACGGCGATCCGGGGCTTGGCCGGCGGGCGGCCGCGCTGCCGGCGGTCGATGTCGTGTTTCCGGTCATGCACGGCACGCTGTGCGAAGACGGAACCATCCAGGGTCTTTTGGAGCTTACCGATCTGCCGTACGTCGGCTGCGGCGTGCTGGCTTCCGCGGTCGGCATGGACAAGGAGGTGGCCAAGCGGCTCGCCCAGGCGGCCGGGCTGCCGATCGTGCCGTACGTGCTCTGCCGCTCCGGCACCTGGGAGGCGGAGTTTGCCGAGCTTGAGCAAAAGATCGCGCAGACGCTCGGCTATCCGTGCTTCGTAAAGCCGGTGTCGTGCGGGTCCAGCGTCGGCGTGCATAAGGTCAAGGCCGCCGCCGGGCTGCGTCCGGCGCTGGCCGATGCGTTTCGTTACGACCGCAAGGTGCTGGTCGAAAAAGCCATCGCCGCCCGCGAGATCGAAGTCGCGGTCCTCGAAAACCTCGATCCGAGCGGACCGCCGCAGTGCAGCATCCCCGGCGAGATCAACCCGCGCCACGAGTTTTACTCCTATGAGGCCAAGTACCTGGATGAAAACGGCGCGGAGCTGATCATCCCGGCCCGCTTGACCCAGGCGCAGACCGACGCCGCCCGCCGCCTGGCGGCCGCGGCATTTTCGACGCTGGAGTGCGAGGGCATGGCGCGCGTCGACTTCTTCCTCGATCGCAACAGCGGCGAGCTGTACTTCAACGAGGTAAATACCATTCCCGGATTTACCTCGATCAGCATGTACCCGAAGATGTGGGAGGCGAGCGGCCTGCCCTATCGCGAGCTGCTCACCCGCCTCATCGAGCTGGCGCTGCGCCGCAGCCGAGAAAAACGCGCCCTGGTCCGCGACTACGTCACGGGCTGAGCGAAAAATCGCCGGCGCGACCGCGGGCCCGCCCCTCCCCGCTTCTCACCCGCACGTTCCGCTCATCGGGTCGATAAGGCTTTGCGCACGAAGCGCAGAGCCGCTACTTGCTCTGGCACTGGGTCATCGGCGTTCCGGCGGTGACCCAGGTCTGTAGCGGGAGCAGCTCGTTCTGCGGCACGGTCACGGCGGGGCCCGGGGGCATCGGCGAGCTGTTGTCCTGCATGCGCAGGATCGCCCGCTCGATGACCTTCTTTTTCGGATCGGCGCTCGAGGCGGCGGTGAGGCTCTCATAGCCGACGAGCGAAATCGGCGCCGCGGCCGGCGGCTGACCGTGGCAGACCACGCACCTGTCGGCGATGAGCTTGGCGACCGCGCACGGCACCCCTTGGTACTGGTTTCCCGCCGCCATGTCCGGAAGCGGCGGCAGATACTGCGGCTCCGGCTCCATGCATCCCCCGGCAAACAGCCCGCCGAGGGCCAAGGCAAGGAGCGACCCCCGAAGCCGCCCTCCCCGCCTTCCCTGCCTCATCCCGAGCCGGGGAAGCCCGAACTGCCGATCTACCGCGCTAAGCATACGCATCACTCCTTTTGGCCCAGTCTCGTAAGTACCGACAACAGCTGCGATGGGTCTCCTTCCTAACAAAAATGCTGGCCAAGGCACCAGTATCTTTGATACGGCTTGCTAGGCGTCATGCCCATGAATACCAAAGCACGTTGTAACCCTGGTGCAGCTCGCGCCGTGTTCGTTACCTTGTTTTTCTGCGCGGCCTTGGCGCCCGGACAGGGCTTTTGTTCTGCGGCGACGACCGCGTCGGCGAGCGCCCTGGCCGCGGTCGATCCGCCGCCGCCCCCGAATCCGGCCAACCCGGCCAGCCAAGGCGCCGCGCCGAGCCCGACCCCCAGCGCCGCCGCGCCCGGCGATGCCGCGGCGACTGCGCCGGCGGCTCCCGGCGGAGCGGCCGATCTCAACTTCGACCTCTTCGATGAGGGCAAAAAAGACACCGGCCCCTCCGCCGCCGAGCTCGCCCGCCGCCAATCCATCGAGCGCCTGGCCAAAATCCGCCGCCCGATGCTCACCACGCACCAGGCGCTGGGCTTTGCCACCCTGGCGGCGCTCACCGCGACCGTGGTCATCGGCCACCTGAACTATTACGATAAGTACCAAAGCGGCGACTACAGCGGCCGCTACTCCCTGGCGCACGAGGGTCTGGGCATCAGCACCTCCATCCTGTTTGGCGCCACGGGTCTGCTCGCGGTGTTTGCGCCGAACCCTTATCCCAAGCCGATCCGCCTTGATACCGCGCTCATCCACAAGATCTCGATGATCCTGGCCACCGCGGGGATGGTAACTCAGGTAATCTTGGGACCGGTGACCGCCAGCCGCGTCGGCCGGCTCGATCAGGGAAGCCTGGCCCTGGCCCACGTGGTCACCGGGTACGCGACGTGGGCTTTTATGGCTACGGGTACGATCGTCTACTTTTTTTGAGCCCCGCTACGGCCGCCATTCGTATCGTTCTTAGATACCGGATGGACCTGCTCCGCAGCCGGCTCTTCGAGGAGGAACCATGCACGTCTCGCACTTTTTCCGCCTGCGCGTAGGAACGCTTGCCGCGGCCGCGCTCCTTGGCCTGTCGGCCGCAAGCTACGCCCAGGCGCCCGCGCCGGCGGCCGGCCCGGTGGTGCTCAGCACCGATCCGACGGCCAGCTCGATCGGCTACCACATGGTGCACAAGCTGCATAAGTTCGACGCCCTGTCCAAGAAGGTCGAGGGCAAGGTGAAGATCCTGCCGACCGGTGCGGCCCAGATCGCCATCCGCGCCCCCGTGGAGTCGTTCGACTCGAGCAACAGCAACCGCGACGCCCACATGAAAGAGGTCACCGAGGCGGCGCGCTACCCGCACGTCGAGTTCAAGGGGCTGTGCGACAGCTGCGCCCTCCCCGCGACGTTCCCGGCCACCGTGGACAAGACGATCAAGGCGGAGATCTCCTTCCACGGCGTCAAAAAGAACCTCGATGTGCCGGTGAAGCTGACCTATGAGTCGGCGAGCCGCGTCCGCGCCGTGGCCCATCTCGCGCTCAGCCTGGACGAGTTCAAGATCGAGCGCCCGAGCCTCCTTTTCGCCAAGGTCGACGATGAGCTGAAGCTCGATGTCGACATCGTGCTCAAGCAGTAGGACGCGCCCGCGGCCTCGGTCAAACCCGCCTGCCCTCATAGGTACTCAGGATGAAGCTGCCTTCGAATCGTTTTCGCCGCGGCCGCGTGCCGCTCCTGCCCATCGCCTTGGTCGGCCTTGGCCTTATCGCCGCAAGCTGCGCGCCGCCGGTAAACATCGCCGCGGTGCCGCAAGCGGTAAACGGGTGCGATGCGCCGACCGAGGACGAGCTTGTTCCCGAAGCGCCGATGCTGCCCGGCCGCAACTGCCTGGTCTGCCACAGCCCCGACGGCCAGGCGAGCCGGCGCGTCTGGACCGCCGCCGGTACCGTCTATGCCAACGCGGACGACAAGTGCAACCAGGGCCTTGCGGGCGTAAAGGTCGAAATCGCCGACGCCACGCGCAAGATCCTCATCACCCTGACCACCAACCGCAGCGGCAACTTCTTCACCTCCGAGCCGATCGACTTCCGCGGCGTCATCGCCCGCGTCAGCAAGGACGGCAAGTTCAAGGAGATGCAGGGCGCGATGATAAACGCCTACTGCCCGGAGTGCCACTACCCGGGCGGAATCGCCCCCGGCCGGATCTTTTTGAACTAGCCGAACCAAGCAACCCCGGCAACGCTTCGCCAAAAGGGAGTCATGCTGCCAGCCCGGGTCCGCAAACTTCTGCACGCACTCGGACCGATGTGGGGGCTTTTGCTCCTGTGGCTCCTGTGTCCGCTGCTCACGGGGCCGACGCTTTTGGCCAAGCTCGGGGAGGTGGCGGACTTTTTGGCGCGGCAGCCGCTGCACGGGGTGCCGGTGTGGACGGTGGGCATCGCGGCGGTCATCGGCATGGGGGTGCTGCCGGTGTACGCCAACACGATCCTGTGCGGCTGGATCTACGGCTGGGGTCTGGGCTTTGCGTCGGCGATGGCGAGCTATCTGCTGGCAACGTGCCTGGGTCATGTGATTGCCCGCAAGGTCGCGTTTCAGCGCGTCGATCTGCTCATCTCCCAAAGCGCGCAGGCGCAGCAAGTGCGGCAGGCGCTCCTTTACAGCAGCCAGCGGCGGGCGGTGCTCATCGTGACGCTGTTCCGCCTCACCGGCTTCCCCTACCCCGCCGGAACGCTCCTTTTGACCAGCTGCGGCGTGTCGCTGCGGCAGAGTTTGCTCGGCTCGATCTTCGGCTTGTCGCCGCGCATCGCGACCGCGACGTTTGTGACCTCACGCTTTGCCGCGACCGGAGCGCGCGACATTCAGGAATACCTGCGGACGCAGAACAGCTTTCTGACGCTGGGTATCGGCCTTCTCATGGGGATGGGTCTTTTGGCGATCATCGCCCAGATCGGCCGGCGGGCGCTGACGCAGCTGGCCAAAAAGCCTGCCCCCGCCGCCGCAAGCGAGCTGCCCGCGCAGCGGCCCTAGTCTCATCCGGAACTGTAGCGGGGAGTATCCTTGCGGGCAGTCCGCGGAGCTCTCTACGTAAACGGACAGAATAAATTAGACGCTCTCGGGCTTCGCCACGGGTCCTGTCACCTCCGGCACCCCGTCGCTGGCGCGCCGGGGCCCCCGCCTCCGGCGCCACCCGTTGGGGAACAGGAGTTTAGACGAAATGGGCTGAATGCTTGGTTTTTGCGAAAACGGCTGGGTGCCGCGCCCTTGCGGTGCTAAGACCGGCGCATGGGACAACGAAGCTCCGAGACCGTGGCGCAGCGGCAGCGGCGAATTCTCGCCGAGGCGCGGGATCTAGTCGAAGACCAGGCGGTGCGGTGTGAGCTGTGCCGGGAGCGCATGCGCTACTGGCCAAGCGGGGCCAAGACCAAGGTGCGGGCCGCCGGGCGGTACTTCAGCTGGCGCTGCGACGGCTGCTTTTTTGCGTGCGAGGTGGTGGCGGCGGCGCTGGCGGGGGATGCGTTCTCGCCGGTCCAGCTGTGGCAAGGACGGATGTCGCAAGCGCTGGCGCTGACCGAACACTTGGAGGAGCTGGCCGCGCAGCCTCCTTCCGAGCTTGGGACCGCGGCCCTGGAGCGCCTGGGTCTTCAGCTGCAGGCGGTCGCCGAACAGCTCGATGCGGCGGCGGCGGCAATCACCCGCGGGCGCGGCATCGTTCTTTATAGCGATGCGCGACACGGCCAAAGTGCGCGCTCGCGCGCTTACGTGCCGTGGACGCCGCACCCGCCGGCGCCGGCGCAAGCGTGAGTCCCGGCTGAGCGGCGGCGCCTGTTTAGCTTCTATCCGGAGACTCACTGCGGGCCGCGCTCGCCGCATCGTCCGTCCGCATGGCCATAAGGCCGCTGCAGGTGGGCGCCGCACCGATCGCGGGCACTCCGGCTGCAGGCGAGCCTAGCGCGCCGACTGTCCGCAAGCCTAGCGCGCCGACTGTCCGCAAGCCTAGCGCGCCGACGCACGCAAGCCTAGCGCGCCGACGCACGCGAGCCTAGCGCGCCGACTGCAGGCGCCGCCTAGCGCGCCGACTGTCCGCAGGCCTAGCGCGCCGACTGCAGGCGTCGCCTAGCGCGCCGACTGCAGGATTGGCCAGCTCACGGTGAAGCGGGTGCCTACGCCGAGGTCGCTGGCTACGGCAATCTCGCCGCCCATCTCTTCGATGATCTGGCGCGAGATCGCAAGGCCCAGGCCGGTGCCTTGGCGCTTGGTGGTAAAAAATGGATCGAAGATCCGCGCCAGGTGCTGCTGCTCGATGCCGGTGCCGTTGTCGCTGACCTCGATGACGGCGCGGCCTTTTTCTTCGAAGAGACGGACCTTGACCTGGTTGGTCGTAACGGGGCGCGGCGGCAGGGCCTGCAAGGCGTTGAGCAGCAGGTTGAGCAGCACCTGCCCGACCCGCGTCGCCGAGCCGATGACCTGCGGTGCCGCCGTTTGATCCACGGTGAGCTGGGCGTGCAGGGCCGCCTCGCTGCGGATGAGGCGCAGCACGGAGCGCACGACATGCGCCAGATCCACCGGCTGCTGCGCCACCGGCTCGCTGCGCGCCGACAGGCTGATGCCTTCGACGACCTCGATGAGACGCTGGGCGCCGTCATCGGCATCGACCAGCGCCGCCTCCAGCTCGCGCAGGCTGCTGCGCGCCGACTCCGGCAGCGGGCTCTTGCCGGGGGCAAGGAGCTCCGTCACCGCCCGTCGGGCGTAGCGCAGGTTGGTGTTTACCACCGACAGCGGCGTCCGCAGCTCATGGCCGATGCTGGCGGTGAGCACGCCCAGGGCGTACATGCGCTCGGTCTCGCTGATGCGCAGCTGCATGCGCTGGACGGTGATGCTCAGGCGGTAGCGCTCGACCGCGTCGCGCAGGGTGGCCATGAGCTCGTCGGCGTTCCACGGCTTGTGGAGGTAGCGGCTGACGTGCCCGCGGTTGATCGCCGCGATCGCCGCGGTGAGATCCGAGTACGCGGTGACGAGCATGCGGACGATGTCGGGATGCACGGCGCGGACCCGCTCGCACAGGTCGATGCCGCTCATGCCCGGCATGCGCTGATCGGCGATGAGCACCGCGACCTCGCGCAATTGGCCCAAAAGTTTGAGCGCGTCTTCGCCGCTGCGCGCGGTGACGACCTCGTACTGCGGCTCGGCCATGGCGCGGAACGCCAGGAGGTTGGCGCGGTCGTCATCGACGTAAAGCACGATCGCCCGCTGCTCGGAGGTCGGGCTCAGGGTCTCATACGGCGAGCGGCTCGGGCGGCTTGCCACCCGACCGAGCTCGTTGTCGATTCCCGGCGAGGACGGGGGGCCGCTGCGGGCGGGATGATCGCTCACGCCACCGCTCCTTGCCGGCCCAGCCCGGTCGGCGTGGTGGGGGAGGCGGCGGCCGCGGGCGCGCCAACCGGCAGCTCGACGATGAACTCGGTGCCCTGGCCGACGATGCTCTCCACCCGCAGGGTGCCGCCGTGGGCATCGACGATCTGGCGCGACAGGTAAAGGCCCAGGCCGGTGCCTTCGCCGGGGGGCCGGGTGGTGAAGAACGGATCGAAGATGCGCTCGCGGTTCTCCACCGGGATGCCCGGCCCCTGATCGTGGACCCCGAGCGTGACGAAGCCTTTGCTGTTCTCCAAAAGCGTCAGATAAATCTGGCTGCCCGGCGGCGCGGCGCGCACCGCGTTATCGAGCAGGTTGAGGAACACCTGATTGAGCTGCCGCGGCCGGCCGACGATCAGCCGCTCGCACTGGTAGTTGCGGACCACGGTGATGCCGCTGTTGCGCAGCCGGTCGGAGAGCAGGCGCAGGGTGGTCTCGACGCCTTTTTGGATGTCGAACAGGGACACGCCTTCGCCGTCGGCCGGGCGCGCGTGCTCGGTCAGAGCGGTGGTGATCTCGGAGATGCGGCCGACGCACTCTTCGATCATCTCCAAGACCTCGGCCTGCAGCATCGGCGTGATCTCGCTGCGCCGGCGCAGCGCCGCGGCTCCGGTGTTGATGGCGTTGAGGGGGTTTTTGATCTCGTGCGCCACGCCCGCCGCCAGGGTCCCGACCGCGGCCAGCCGGGCGGCGTTGGCCACCTGCGCGGTCAGCCGGCGGAGCTTGAGCTGCACCGCCACGCGCATGAGCAGCTCACGCGGGCTGAAGGGCTTGACCAGGTAGTCGTCGGCGCCGTGGCTGAAGCCTTCCATGGTGCCGTCGATGCCGCTGCGCGCGGTGAGCAGGATCACCGGCACGGTGCGCGTGCGCACGTCGGTCTTTACCTGCTGGCACAGCTCGATGCCCGACAGGTGCGGCATCATCACGTCGGCAAGGACCAGATCCGGCAGGCGGCTCTCGATCGCCTCCAGCGCCGCTTGGCCGTCGGCGACGGTGGCGACGTGGTAGTACGACGACAAGAGATCGTAGAGGAACTGCCGCAGGTCGGGGTTATCTTCGGCGACCAGGATGTGGGCGCGGCCGTGTCCGGTGAGCGGCAGCAGGGTCGGAATCGACTGGCTGGACGAGGCGCTCTTGCCCGGCGGATCGAGCTTCTCATCGAGCGCCCCTTCGACATGCAGGAGCGCCGGGTTGGCGGCCAGGGGATAGCGCAGCTCGCCCGAGCCCGCCACGGCGGGAAATTCCTCCAAGAGATCATCGCGCAGGTGGGCGGTGCCGACGCGCAGGCGGACGGTGAAGCAGGCGCCGGCGCCGGGCCGGCTGTCCACCGCGACGGTGCCGCCGTGCAGCTCGACCAGCTCTTTGACCAGCGCCAGGCCGATGCCCGCCCCGCCCTGCTTGCGGCCGGGGGACTCGACGCGGCGGAAGCGCTCGAAGATGAACGCCTGCTCGCTCTCCGGGATGCCGGGGCCGGTATCGCGCACCGACAGCTCGACCAGCTCCGGGGTGTACACGAGGCGGACCGCGATCTCGCCGCCGCGCTCGGTGAACTTGACCGCGTTGCCAAGGAGGTTGGTGAGCACGACCTCAAGCTTCTCGCTGTCGCCCATGAGCGGCCCGGGGGCCGGCGCATCGGGCAGCTCCAGGCGCAGCTTGAGCCCCATGCTGTCCGCCGCCGGCTGGAACGCCGCGACGACGCCGCCGACCAGCTGCGGCATGTCCAGGGTGGTCACGCGCAGCCGCAGCTGCCCCGCCTCCAGGCGCGCCAGATCGAGCAGCCCGTCGATCAGCCGATGCAGCCGCAGGGCGTTGCGCAGGATCACCTGCAGGGTGTTGCGCAGCGCGTCGGGGTAGCCGGTGCGCGACAGCAGCTCTTCGATCGGCGCGGTGATGAGCGCCAGCGGCGTGCGCAGCTCGTGCGAGATGTTGGCGAAGAACTGGTTCTTCAGGCGGTCGAGCTCGCGGATGCGCTCCAGCGACGACTTGAGCTCGGTGCTGGCGTGGGCGAGCGCGGTGCGCGCCTCATACTCGCGCCGGGCGAGGTTGTAGCGCATCGCGTTGCCGGCGACGGCGATGATGCTGGTGAGCAGCAGGAAGTACAGGTTGTTGGCGAACGCCCCGTACACCTGCGGACCGGAGTAAAGCGCCGGCAAGAGCCACATCGCCAGCACCAGCAGGCACGCCCACAGCGCCTGCCGCAGCGTCCACACATAGACAAGGCCGGCGCCCAGGATGCACAGGTTCAGGCCGGCGTAATACGGCGAGCTCGCGGCCCCGTGCAGGCGGATGATCATGAGCTCGATGGCCCCGGTGCAGGCCAGGATGACGAGCACGATCAGCGGATAGCTGTGCCGCCGCAGGGCCGCGACGCCGGAGACCCCCAGCACGCCCAGCGAGACCGCCGCCGCCACCAGCCGCAGGACGAGGAACTCGCCCGCGTAGTCGCGGTTGGTCATCCAGTCGAGGATAAAACCCGCCGGCATCAGTGCGGCGCACAAGATGCAGGTCAGCCGCACCGCGGCGTCGTTTTGTCCTTCGAGGTAGGACTTGAAGTCGGGGGTCATGTCCCGTCGCTTCTCCCCGTCATGGGATGACACTGCGCTTCACTTACGGTCGATTCATCGTCGCTTTATCGTCTCAGCTGGAGGCAGGTCATCATAGTGCCTCTCCGACCTTCTCCAGCGAGAGGAACAGGTTCACCCCGAGCGGCTCGGACTCCACGCGCGCGGCCACCGGCGCCGGCCGCAGGTGGCGCGCCATGTCGAGCAGCTGGCTGCGCGAGCGGTGGATGAGGAACCACTCGGCGAAGTACTCCATGAAGTAGCGGGTTGGGTTGCTCACATCGACGTTGCCGACTAGGATGTGGCCGCCGGGGGCCGAGGCCTCGTACAGCGCCCCGAGCAGGGCGGCGAAGCTGCGGTCGGACAGGTAGTCGAAAAGTCCAGCGCTGTAGATAAGCTGCCGCAACCCCATGGTGTGCGCCAACAAGCCGCCGCACAGGAGCCGCCGCACCGACTCCCGCACGTAGTGCAGCTGGGCGCCGGTGCGCCGGCACAGCGGGGTCAGCTTGCGCTCGCAGAAGTTGATCGCCCGCACGTCCTGGTCGATGAGCATCACGTCCAGGTACGGGCCAAGCTCCGGCTCGGTCTCCAGCAGCGTCTCGATCTCGCGGGCGGGGCCGCAGCCGATGCTGCAGATGCGGGTGCGCTCGCGGCCGCTCTGCGCGTGGCGCCGCACCGCGAGACGAATCTTGTCGGTGAGAAACGAGATGCGGTTGATGTTGGCGCGGGCCGCGACTTCGGTGGCGGCGCACAGGTTGATGACCTTGGCGAACAGGCTCCCGCCCTCGGTGTGGTGCGGGCGGTAGAGCATGTTCATCATCTCGTAGTCGCCGGCATAGCCAAGGGGCTTCTGCTGCGCCCGGCGGATAAACGGCGAGGTGCCAAACAGCGCTCCCAGGTGGTGCTGGGCATAGGCGCGGTGCGCCGCGTGCTCGTCCTCACCCAGCGCCGCGAGCAGCGGCCCCATGCCGTGCGAGGCCTGGTGCACCCGCTGGACGATGCGCGGTCCCACCTCCGCCAGGTACTGGGCGCAGATCTGGCCGTGGGTGTACAGGTCCTCGCTCTCCAGGGCGGCTTCCTCGCGGTCGAGGAACACGCGCATGCGCTCCAGGTAGTTGCGCAGGTCGGCGACCCACTCTTTGAACTCGGGGAGGATGCGCCGGGCGTCGGCGATGCGCTCCATCTCATCCAGGCGGGCGGCAAAGCCGCAGCGGGTCTGGCGCTCGAACAGGAGCGGCAGATCGACCACGCCCTTGACCAGCTGGATGCCGATGAGCAGGTCGTTGCCGTCGGATCGGCAGTGGCGGATGATGGCGTCGCTGTGGCAGATCACCTCGCCGCTCTGCAGCGAGCCGTGGACGCCCAAAAGCCAGTCGTCGGCCGCGATCTCGGCGCTTTGGCCGGCCAGCGCCCCGCCGGGCAGGCGCAGGCACAGCCCGCTCATCGACAGGTTCTCGCACAAAAGGCTTACGACCTGAAGCCGGGGGTGCCAGGCCGTAACCGCAATCGGACCGACACCAAACTCCGAGGCAAGGTGGCGCAGTGCACGCAGCTTGTGGCTGCCCCGGGCGGAGGTGGAGGTTGAGACGGTGACCTTTTCCCCTGTTGCCACGGCCACAGCCGACATTGTTACAGCCCCAGCAGTTGCAAAAGTGCGTTGATGTCCAGCGGCTTGCGCAGGCACGCGGCCGCGCCAGCCTGTTTGAAGGCAATGGCCACCTCTTCATCGAGGCGGCCGGTCAGGGCGATCACCGCGACACTGGCGGTGCTCGGGTTCTGGCGGATCTGGCGGCAGACCTCGACGCCGTCCATGCCCGGCATGACCGCGTCCAGCACCACCGCGTCCGGCTTGTCCGTGCCGATCTTCAGCAGGCCCTCGACGGGGCCCTCGGCGACCTCGACCTCCAGGTCGGGGAACTGCTGCTTCAGCGCCCGCTTGGTCGAGCGCAGGAACGTCACCTCGTCGTCGATGAGCAGCACCCGCCGGGCCTGCGGCAGGAGCGCCCGCGGCACCGGCATCTGGTGGGCGCGCAGGAACTCGACCAGCGCCGCCGGATCGACGCGGCGGTGCCCACCCGGCGTACGGAACGCCGGCAGGAGCCCCTTGTCGATCCACGAGAGGACCGTCGAGGGGCTGACGCCGATAAGCTCTGCGACTGCGTGGGACGTCAGGAAGCTACTTGTCATGTCAGTTACACGAAAGATCGCCCTGTGGACGATCCTGCCCGTCTGTTCCACCGGCTGTCAAGCACGGCCAACGCTGGTGAACGGCGCATCCACATCGGAGTCCACCGAGGGTCCACGAGGGTCCCCCGCGGTGGACGCCGGTCTCCCGGCTGCCCGCCCTGATCCAGATCCTGAGGCGCTTTCTGCACTGGCGCGCGAATAGCGCCCATTCTAGCGCCGATTCTCGCGGATTGACAGGAGCTTGCTCTCGCCCTCGCATGGGCCTCGGCCTGCACAACTTTTGCAGGTTTGCACCCCCATCCCCCGGCGCGGGGCTGCGCGGGCATTCAGGGGGCCGCCCTGGTCTCCCGCGGATTGCGCGCGGAACGAAAGGGGGGTAGACGTAGGGAGCTGAGGTCGCTAGGATGCTCTGTCGGCAAACGGAGCCCTTGATGCGCAGCAACCTCTCGAAGATCTTCCTGGCGACGGTCCTCCCGGGCGCCGCGCTGTTCTGGACCCTGTGGACGGTCGCCTGTGACCCCGCCCGCATCGCTGACCAGCTGCCTTATTCCAAGCTCGATCAGGGCTCGGTCTCGGGCCCCATCGACTTCGCCCTCGACCTGGCGCCCCCGGCGGACCTGACCACCCGCGACCTGGCCACCCCGGACCTGACGTCGCCGCCGCCGGACGGATCCTCGCCGAGTCGCGCGCGACCATCTTCGCGTGGTGCATGGGCATCACGCAGCACGCGCACGGCGTCGACAACGTGCAGGCGATCGTCAACCTCGCGCTCGCGCGCGGCATGCTGGGACGCGACGGCGCGGGACTGCTGCCGATCCGCGGCCACAGCAACGTG
>CALFML010000135.1 GCA_937879845.1 uncultured Myxococcales bacterium | reverse complement strand
ATCTACACAGGCGAAGACACTCTTTCCCTACACGACGCTCTTCCGATCTGGCGGGGCCTGCGCGCCAGTCCGGCCAACATCTTCGTGACCGATGGCGTCGCCAGCGGCATGCACATCGTGGCTCGGCTCGCCCTGTCGCCGGGGGATGAGGCGATCGTGTTCGACCCGGTTGACTTCCTGTTCAAGGCTGCGGTCGATTCAGCGGGAGGAGCCGTAAAGCGCTGCCGAGTCGATCCGCAGCGCGGCGTGCTCGAGCTTCACACACTCTCCGGACTGCTCCATCCGCGCACGCGGCTGCTCGCCATTTGCAATCCCCACAACCCGGTCGGCCGCGTGCTCACCCGGGATGAGCTGTGGCAGCTCGGAAACTTCGCGGTCGAGCACGATCTGTGGATCCTGGCTGACGAGGTCTGGTCCGATATCGTCTATGCACCGCATCGGCACATCAGCATCGCGTCGCTCTCTCCAGCGATCGCCGCCCGGACGTTCACGCTCATGGGCACCTCGAAGAGCTTCGGCCTCTCGGGCGCGCGGGTGGGATTCATTCACGCGCCGACTCCGGAGCTAGTCGGCAAGCTGGTCGATGTTGCCGGGGCGCGAACGACCGCCTACGGTGTGAGCACCCTGGCGCAAGCGGCGGCGACGGCGGCGTTCACGGTGGGTTATCCGTGGGTCGAGGCCTTCGTAACGCACCTCGCGCGGATGCGCGATCTCGTCGTCGGTCGGCTAAACCAGATTGACGGAGTGTCCTGCCGCTGTCCCGAAGGCACATATGTTGCTTTTCCCAACCTGCGCAGCTTCGCAATGAGCAGCGAGTCCCTGACCAGCCATCTTTTGGACAAGGCGCGCGTGGCGGTCGTGCCGGGGAGCGCGCGCTGGTTCGGCCCCGGCGCCGCGGATCACATCCGCATCTGCTTTTCGACCTCGGAAGGGATTCTGACGCAGGCGCTCGACCGCATCGAACAGGCGCTGCGCGACCTCAGACGCTGAAGCGCTGAAGTACCTCGCCTCTCTCTCGGAGGGGGGGGGCGCCCGCCCATTGGTTCTTCTGAGCCGGTCCGCGAGCCTGGGCAGAGCACCGGATGGCAGGTTAGTTTGGTTCGGTCAGGCCTCAGTGGGGCGGTGCGCCAGCGGTCTTGGTATGTAGGCTTGGGGGTGCTACTCGAAGCGCTGACCCGCCGGCCTGACCAGGGAGCGCCGCGCCAAGAGAAACGTCCGCACCTCGTCGACACAGCCCAGCGGCGCGCCGAGATTCAGGTACCTTTGCCAGTAAGTCTCGACCTGCGACAGCGTCTCGCCTTCGATTACGGCCTGGATCGCGCGTCCCAGATAGTAGCAGGCCGCCGAGTCGGTCGCGTCGTTCTCGACGACCCGCTTCAGCTCTGTCTCAGCAAGCCCGATCGAGCGATGACGGCGCTGCTCGACCAAGATGCGGCCCAGGTGGTAGCTTGCCGATGGATGGCAGGATTCCCCACACAGGCTGGTGGCGCGCCGCAGTAGATCAATAGCGGCGTCGTGATTTCCCAGCAAGTCATAAGCCACTGCCAGGCTGGTCAGCTGGTCCGGATCTTCTCCGCCACACTGCTCCAGGAGGTTGCGCAGCAGCCTGGCCGCCCGGGCGATGGGCTCGCGCTCGACCTTCACAACCCGCTCCTCGGCCTGAGCTTGGGCCACCAGATTCCCGGCCAGGTCCCACGGCAACCGCGCCCCCGATTCCACCGCGAACGCGGCCGCTAGATGCATCGCCAAGGTCGAACGGCTCCGGTCGGCCGGCGCACTGGCCAGGGCCTCACGCACGCGCTGCCGCAGCTTGGCGTCCGCTGCTTCGACAGTGACGCGGCTGTTCCCGGCTGAGCGGATGGTCAACCGCCCGATGCCGCAACCAGGGGTGCGCCGGCGCCCCACCACCTCAGTGGTGGCGTCACCGATCGGCGCCCTGAGATCACGCGCGACGAAGCGAGCCGGCGGGCTCTCGGGATTCGGCGCCGGCGCGAAGTCCGCATCGAGCACGCTCACGAGGTTGGTGGGTGCTTCGGTGCACAGAGCAGCCAACTGACCCAGGGAGAGGTCAAAGACATCGGTCATTCGGCCGTCCCAGCTCAGAAGGGTCGGTTGCCCCTCACTGCTCACCGAGCCGTTCCCGGCAAAGTAGAAAATCGCCGGCTCTTTGAGGGCAGCAGTACACAGCTCGGAGAAGGCGGTAAGGATGGCCGCACGCGTGGCCTGCTCGTTGCGCAGGATAACGATCTGGTCCTCCTTGAATGCAAGCCTTTCGATGAGGATGCGCCGCATCGTGAGCAGATCTTCCAGGGGTGCCTGGCTCACCTCCGGCCCCTCCAGAATCGGCGAGGCCGCCGCATATCGATCAATCCCGATGAGGAGCGCCCGCCCCCCCGGAGCCTGCAGGCGGAGCAGCAGCTCGCCCAGCTCGGCCGACGCGAACTCGGCGTTTCCGACCTGGACGCTCGCACATAGCGAGTCAAACGCCGCGGCGGCCTGGTCGTAGCGCCGGGCCCGCAGCAAGGCGACGGTCAGCGCCGACCAGAGCTCGGAGCCCGGCCGGCGAGACTGCGTCTGCGCCCGCCCGATCGCCGCGAGGGCGAGGGCATCCTGTCCCTTCTCTAGGTAAGCCCGGCCCACGCTCAAGTGGAGCTCGGGAAACGGGACCGCCATCCCCAAGAGCGAGCCCTCATAAAAGGCGGAGAGGTCCTCGAGCTCCAGCGCCGCATAGTTGCGCCGGAGGCTGGTCCGGAGCAGCAGCGCAATGCCCTCCCTGGCGTCACCGGCAACAAAGGGCAACCCGGCCACGCCGATCCAAAACGGGGTCTGATCGGCCTTCCGGGTGTGGACATCAGCGACCAGCTGCTCCATCAGCCGCGACCGATTGAACCCGGGAGGTAGCTTGGCCAACGCCTGGACCAGGACATAGGTCATAAGACCCGCTGGCACCTGAGTGCCTCCCTGGTCGAAAAAGTAGCTGAAGGCTCCATTATCGCCCGGAGAGGACGCCAGCAAAACGGCGTAGGTCGACTTGCCGCGCGCCAAGTCGATGAAGGCGCGGTTGGGGTGCGTATCCAGGATGACCGTCTTGCTCGCCGACCGAATGTTCTCAAGGAGCTCGTGAAACTCCCGCGCCGTCACCGCGTTTTTCACTTCCCCGGTGGAGTCGAACGACGAAGCCACCGTGTCGTAGGCGCATAAGTAGGACTCCGGATGTTCGGGCAGCGCATGGCCGCTGAAGTAGATGAAGTTGACGTCCTCGGGCGCCGAGGCCTGCGCCAGCTCCCGCAGCTTGGCCACGATCCGATCGCGCGTGACCGGTTCGTTCTCATCGCTAACCATCACGATGTCATCTTCCGCGAAGCCGCAGTGATTGATCAGCGCGTCGCGCATAAGGCGGACGTCGGTCGCCGGTCCATCCAGATGATAGAGGGCCGGGCACTGATAACGAGAGACGCCAATCAGCAGGGCACGATGCCGCGTAGCGCTGCGGCACCCGAGCCAGGTTGCGAGGAGGCCGGCCAAGCCGACGCGGTCGTCAGCGGAGTGGAGCTGGGTGAAGTCCGTGAAGACGCTCCGGGCGGCGGCGTCCTCGCCGGCCAAGAAGTGCGCCACCCCGCAGTAGTAGCGAAGATCCGGGCCCTGATCGCCGAGCTCTCCCGCAAGAGCAGCGGAGAGCTGCTTGGCCGCCCCCGGGGCGTCGCCGCGCAGGAGCATGGCGAGACCGATCCCGAGCTCGGCCTCGGGGAGGATGGACTGCATATTTTCCGCCGCCCGCCTTGCCCGCTTCAGCTCGCGCTGGGCATCGTCGTAACAGCGGTTGTAATCGAGCAGCCTGCCCATGCGAAGAAGCTGCATGCCAATCTCGCACTGATCGTGCGCGGCAATCCCCGCCGTACACGAAAGGACCAGGTCGGGATCGTACACAGCAGAGCCCGTACAAGGGCGCTGCTGGTTGCGCGTCTCCTTCGAGACATTTTCACTCACATAGCGAAAGAGCTCATCGATTGTAATCATGAAGTTGCGCGGGTTTCGATCTGCCTGGCCGCGCAGCCCTTCCAAGAGAAAATGCGTGAACACGCCATGACCGCCGCCCCAACGGGCGTTCTCTTGGGCGAGCTCGCCGGCGTGGGCGGACGTGAACACGGCGACCCCGGGCCGCGACTTGGCAAGTTCGTCCAGGTAGCGATTGACCACGGCGGTGCTATCGGAGATACCCCGGACACCGGCGAGCGCGCCGCTGTGACAGGTGTCGGCGAACAGGACGACGCGCTGGGCCGCCAGATAGTCATTCAGGGAAGCGATAACCTCACGCATCAGCAGCCCGGTCCGCGCAAGATCGCCAACGTCCGTATCGTGCATTACCAGGTAGGCGACCGATGGCCGGCGGACATCTAAGGACCCGTGGCAGGCGAAGTACAAGATCACCAGGTCTTCGGGAGCAGGCTTTTGCAAAAAGACCCTGAGCTCGCCGATAACCCGCGCGGTCGTCGCCTCTTCATCGCACAGCAGGACGATGTCATCCGGCGCGAACGCGCCGCAGCAGGGCTGCCGGAGCTGCTGCGCCAGCTCAGCGGCATCGCGGTGGGCAAACTGCAGGTTGAGCTGCGACTGCTTGTATCGAGAGATTCCAACCAGAAACGCCCAGCAGCGCCGGGGCACGTCATACGTTCGCGGTCTTACCGGGGTGGCGTGGCGTGTGCCCCCCATTTCTACTGGAGTCGAATCGGCGGTTGCTTCATCTAGAGCCATCTTCAGCTCTCCCTTGACACCCGCAGGCCGACTGGGCACAGCGGGCGGTTGCGATCCCGCTTACTGGGCCGGGTTCCGAACCAGGACCCGGAGCTGCCGAACCGTCCACTCGGCGCCCGGGGCAGACGCCGAGACAACATGACGCGTCGAGTTTTCTTTCACCTCGGTCATCGCGATCAGCCGCTCGAGCGCGTGGTTCGCCGGACCCCGCTCCTGGCCACCACGTTCGGCGCTGCGCGACGGCGCCCCGATGGCATCTTGCTCAAACCACCGGCAGTCCGCGTGCCCGACCGTGATGATGACCTTGAGCACATCGAGGGTCGATTCATAGCCGGGCGGCAGGTAAAACTGGAGCACGAAGCTCTTGGATTCGTTTGGACCCAGGGTCTCATAAGGGGCGGAGGTCGTCTCTTTGCTCGGCACGACCATGGAGATCCCCCAGTCGCACTGCAGATCGAGGCACGCCACGTTGATCGCGCGCGCAGAGCCATTTCTGATGCGCAGCAAGGCGGTGGTCCCCGATGGGAACTCGTAGGCGTCGCCCACTGGCGCGCAGAAAACCGGCGCCGGCTGGTCGGGCGCGTCCCGCAGAAGCTCGACCTGGACCTGCGCAGCGAGCTCCGATGGACTGGCGCAGATCTCCGCGATGAGGTGAAAGCGGGCGAGCCGCAGCAGTCGCGTCACTACCGTCTCCGCTGCGTGCGGCTCATCGATGCGGAGCGGCGGCTGCATGCCGGCCAGTGGCCGCCCCTGCGGATCCCAGAGCTCGTATTCCTGATTCGGGTTGACCACGACTTGATAGCTCGGGGTCTCGGTTGCCGGGCTCAGGGCCAGAAAGCCCCGCCCGTCGGTCGTCAACGCGGCGGCGACAGCTGCCAGCGCCGCCTCCTGGGTCACCGCAGCGCGCGCCGGCAGATCGTCGCGGTGACGCAGCGTGACCTTGCGCCGGATGGGCAGGCTCAGGAGCATGGCGCATAACCCTGCCTCGACCGCCGTAATCGCGACGTCATCGGCGAGCTTCGCCCACAGCTGACTCGCGTCCACCTGGATCACCACCGCGACCGCGACCTGAGCCTCCGGAAGAGAAAAATCCGTGGTCCCGCGCCGGTAGATGCCCACCTCGGCCCCCGGCTTCAGCCCGTGGGCGAGCCCGGCATCGAGCTTCACCCAGCGCCGCGCGGGGTCGATCGCGAGCACGGTAAGAGCGCTCGGTATCGGCAGCAGCCGCACCCCGAAGATCTGCCGCTCGCGCTGGCCCAATAGCTGCGGCGTCTGCGCCGGGAAGCGGCTCTGGACCTGGGCGAGCACCAGGTCATAGACGGTCTGCCACGACTGGTCCGTGCCCAGCTGCCGCAGCGCCGCGAGAAATGCGCCGGTCATGACCCCGCCTGGGGGCTGCCCATCGATCCGCGCCTCGTTGGCCCCCTCGGTATCGCGGCAAGCCGCCAGGAGCACGTACTGATCCGACTGCGGCAGCCAGCTGGTCAGCGCCGCCGCGCGCGTACCTGCCGCCGCGCGCGCCGCCGACCAGGCCCCCTGCAGCTCCGCGAGGTCGGGAGGGGGATCGGCGCTCGCGGCTTCCAGCGGGCGGGTGTCCAGCGTCCCCGCCGGATCCTGCGCGCTCGACTGGCCGCCGCTCGCGCAGCGCTGGGCGACCTCGACCCCCCGCACAGCCCCCCCGGAGTGACAGGCGTCCAAGACCAAGCTGACGCTGACGCGCGGCTCGGTCTTGTCATCAGTCTTTTTGGCCAGCTTCGTCAGGTAGTTGACCAGCTCGACGTCGCGGATGTAGCGCTCGGGACAGGTCCCGGCACCGCCCCCGATGTCGATCGGCACCAGCGACTCATCCACCCCGCCCCGCCCCTTGAGCTCAGGAAATCGGGTCGCCGACCGACCGCCGTGCGATGAGCAGTGGATGTACACCTGATCCCCGGGCCGCACGCGGCCGACCAGCTCGTCGAGCGCCTTGCGGATGTTGGCGGCGGTCGGCCAGCTCGCCGGGTCCTCCGGCGGCTGGCTCCCCAGCTGGTTGCTGGCCAGAAGCTTGGTCACCGCCAGGGTGGTCGCCGGGAGCTTGCCGACGCGCTCTCGCAGCATCGCCTCGACCGCGATGACATCGCTGACACAGCCGTGGAGGGACGGATAGTAGCTCCCGTTGGGCAGACGGTTCTCGAAGTAGAACTCGGCGCCGATGAGCAGGGCGTGGAATACTGAGCCGGCGGAAGGGGCGGATGTGGGTGGCATGAGGGCTCCTGGTCGACCTGGTCGGAGACGACTCCGGTATTCCTATGACTGCGCCGGGTAGGCCTTCTTGATGAAGGCAATGTCGGCGGCGGACAGCTCGGGGTTCAGGGGAATGGCCCCGAAGTTGTAGGCCAGGCCCTTAGGGAACTCACGGCACATGATCGATTCGGGATCGAAAGACGTTCCGTTGAGCTCCGACTGGTTGTAGCGCTCAAGGACCTCAAAGCGAATCTGCGACTCGTCCCAGTAGTTGGGCGGTCCTTTGAAGTAATGAAGGACCGCTCGCTCATTCCATTGTACCCCGTCCACCGGGTTCTGGTGCTCATGGATGCAGCCCAAGGCGTGGCCGAACTCGTGCAGAACCGTGTGCGAGAAGAGATCCTCGGCCGTATGGTCGTCGAGCGGGCCCAGGTTCATCGTCGGCTGGTGCGCCGGATAGTACCTGTCGACCAGGCTGTCGGTTCCGCAGGCCGACCACGCGGACCCGGGCGAAAAAGCAATCCGGATTTCCGCACGTGGATCGTCACCGAAGTCAAACCGGATATTGGCGTGCTCGGTCCACTGGGCGGCGTACTTCTGGACCGCCTGTTGTATGGCGGCATCGCCCTCTAGGAAGCGGCAGCGCAGGGTGCGCCCTGGCTTCCACATCTTGGCCTTTACCAGCGCCAGCCGCTCGGCGGTGCTCGCCGCCTGGTTTGATGCGTTGGCCGGGTTCTCGGCCAGGGCAATCGCTCTGGCTTCGCGATCGAGCGCCAGCGGAATCACGCGGTCCACGCAGAAAAAGCGTTTGTCGTCAGCCTGGTTGCTCATGGGGCAGACTCCCTTCGCATCAGTTGAAATCGAAGAAAGGTACGTAGTAGGATAAGGTCAGCCCCACTCGGAGCGCCCCCGCTTTGGTGTTGTCCGCGGACGAGAACACCGTCGGAATCCAACGGACGTCGGCCAGGATCAAAAAGTTGGCGTCCGGCTTGCCGACAATCCCTCCCGCCTGCAGGCCGACCATGACGAAATCGCTCCAGCGGACGTTGTCGGTGGTCTTTGCGCTCCCATCGAGAGCAATGAACTGCGCCAGGTCGATAGGAGACAGCTGCAAGTGGAAGCCGCCGGACACCGACTTGCGGTGAGCTGCATCCTTGGTCTCCAAGCCCTTACGCAAGTCGGGCAGATACTGGACGGCCAGCCCCATGGGCAGCGTCAGCTGCGGCACCGATCCGCACGGGTGCGCCGCCGCCCGACAGTCGCTCCGCGCATCGATCCACTGCAGGCCACCGGAAAAGCCGACGTTGGCGCCGAGCGAGACCACCCACGCGCCATCGCGACCAGAGCGCTTGGTCGCCGCATCGATCAGCGACTCGACCGCCTTCTTGCGCGCCGCCTGCTGAGCCTCCACTGACTTCGCGTCGCCAGCGGTGGCATAGGTGGCGGCGTAAGAGCTGAGCGCGGTCAGCACCTGACCCGCCTTGACCAGCGCGCTGTTCAGGTTCTTGTCGGCCTGGGTCCACTGCATGGCGTTTTCTGGAGCGGGCAGTGCTCGCTGCAAGATAGCGGTGACGCCGAGCATCACGGGTACCGCGTCGCGGTCGATGAGCCCGATGGCGATACGACGCAGATCTTTTATCATCAGGCCGAAGCTGCCCGCGCTCTCGCAACTGTTCCGCGATGCGGCCTTCGCGCGAACCGGGATAGCGCACTGCAAGCGCTCGGTAACGTCGAAAATCAGGTCCACCGAGCTGCGGATGGTGGTGCGGGCATCGACGCCCTTGGCCGGGAAGACGATCTCCAGGCCGCGCGAGACGAACTGCTCAAGATCCGGAAAGTAGTCAGAGAGCTTGCTTAAGGGGGTTTCACAACCTTTCTCAACGGTATAGAACTGGGCGGGCTTCGCCACTCGCTCGGCAACCTCCCGCGCATCGCAGCCGCCCTTTTGCTGACATTCGCCGAGGATCGCAAAACCGAGCCGAAACGCGCAGGACACAGCCTTAGAACCCTCCGCGTCCACCCCCGCGTTCTTGGTCAATTCCGTCCAATCGATTTGGCTCAACTGCACAAGAACCAGATTGGCATCCCGCGTCGTGAGTTGGCGGCGTTCGGTCGCCGCCTCAATCAGGATCGGCATCGTCTTGCGGAAGACCGGTTGCACGGCATGGGCAGTCCCGTTGACCAGGTGACACATCTGTTCATGGCTCTTGCACCAATCGTTGCCTGGGTCTGCCTTCACAATCGCATCAAGCTGGGCCAAAACGACGTTGGTGGACAGCTCTGCAACGTCAGTCAGCAGCGCCTGCAAGAGTGCGTGCGCCGAGCTCCCGAGCTCCTGAATGCGCAGGCTCTTGACCACCTGGCAAGTCGCCGGCAACACTGGCACATCCGCCGCCGCGAGCCCAAGCTCGGTCGCCCGCTCCTTGGGGAGTTTCAGGTTGCAGACAAACTTGACCACGGTGTTGGACAGGACTTCCATCGCCTTGCTGCTAGCGCGCTCGTAGGCGATCTGGGCGAAAATCCGAAACAAGTCCTGCGCCGCCGCGGGCACCGTGGCGTCGAGCCCCCGCGTCCCGGACTCGCCATAGCTGCCTTGTTGCAGGGCGGCCCCCATCTCTTTCAAGTCCGGCAGAGAGTCCTTCTGAACGATCTGAATCGTGACCGGCACCCCGGAGGCAGCAAGAACTTCCTGCGTGGTGCTGGCATCCTTGTCCTTGCTCGTGCTCAACGAGCAAACATTTATCGGAGCGGAACTTGGGGTCTGCCCTCCGGGATCCTTTGTTGCGATCGGCTCCATCCAGAAGGAAAATTGCCAAGTTCCCGCAGGTAAGATCAGGCGCTTGACGAGGGGGCCGGATAGACTCGGGTCCCACTCCACCTCCAGGTGTCGCCCCGTATCCACCTCATCGACATTGAGCTTGGCCCGCACCACGGGCATCCGATCGAGCGACACGAGCAGAAGGTGGGGAATATCCTGCTTATATGGCGCTTCGGGCAGATCGTAGACTTGCCTCTTCAGGTCGTTACAATATGCGCCTCTATCTGATAAACTTTGGCAAGAAGCCGAAAGGTCGCGCAGTTCCGCAAGCATTGTCGACTTGCGATTAACAGAGCACTCAATCTTGCGACCTTTTGCCCTTTCAGCGGCCAGCTTCATTTCAAAAATTTTCAGGCCCTCTGGGTCAGACGCCGTGGCAGACGGGGCACCGGAAGCAGCTTCGCCAAGCCGGGCCCACAGAAGTACCGCGCTGACTGTCAGAATCCATTGTAGTGGCATCGTTCGCATCGGTTCGGTTTTATCAAATACAACGCCTGCCGACTGGAGGTCGCACATGTCGGCAGAACAGAACACGAAGGCCGTCGGATACCTATGTGTAGAGAGCGGTAGCCAGAGGAAGCGGGAGGAGAGCGTCTACATACAGAGAAAGGAGATCTTGGGATACGCAAAGCGAAACGGGGTGCAGATTGTCAGGTTCTTCTCCGACCATAGCTGCATAGAGGATATCGAGTTACGGCAGGGATTGAGTGACGCGATAGCGTTCATCGCCAGCGGGAAGGCGCAGGTGCTTGCGGTCGCTCGTTTGGACAGGCTGTCCTCATCTGCTGAGGATCTCGTTCGATTCGCAGAGCAGCACAGATTTGTTGACGGTGGACCATCGCTGATCGCGGTCAGGGATCAGATTGATACGCGCAGGACCCAGGGCCGAAATTCACTTGACGTGATGCGGTCGGCCACGCATCAGGAGTCAGAAGCCCAGGGTCAGGGGGCGTAAATGTCGACTCCAAAGCAAATCCGTGCCGTCGGTTACGTGCGCGTAAGTACCGAGCAGCAAGTCCAGGATGGGGTCAGCCTGGAGGCGCAGAAGGTTCGCATCCAGGCGCATTGTGTCGCGCTTGATATCAAGCTGATCGAAATCATTGCTGACGAGGCAGAGTCGGCGAAATCCCTCGACCGGCCGGGCGTCCAGCAAGCGCTGAAGATGCTGCGGCATGGCGAGGCCGACGCGCTCATCGTGATGAAACTGGACCGTCTCACTCGCAGCGTGAAGGACCTCGGGCACTTGTGTGAAGAATACTTCTGCTCCGCCAGGGACTGGTCTCTGCTCTCGGTCAGCGACGCGATCGATACTCGGTCGGCGAGCGGTAAACTGATCCTGAATGTCCTCACCTCGGTTGCGCAGTGGGAGCGCGAAGCCATCAGCGACCGTACGCGGGAGGCGATGAAGCATATGAAAGCGCAGGGGGTCATCCTCGGCGCAGCTCCCTACGGATGGAAGCATATTGACGAGCTGGACGCGCATGGTCGACGCAAGCTGGTGGAGTCGCCTGAGGAGCAAGCCGGTATCAAGCGGATCTGCGAGCTGTACGAGACGGATATGTATGTCTGGCAGATCTGCGAACAGCTCGACGCCGAGAAGGTGCCGCCGCGCGGGCCGCACTGGCATCGGGCCACGGTATACCGGGTGCTCCGGCGCGCTGGATATGAGGACGCCGACGGGAAGCCCAGGAAGTCGGAGCGCTCGCGACAGCAGCGGCATGCCGAGCAGGCGAAGGAGATCGTGCGCGATAAGGTCCGGGCTGCAGTCCGGGCCGCGCAGTTACGAATGCAGGGGCTCAGCCTGCGTCAGGTTGGCGAGCACCTGCGCAGCGAGAACTTCCTGCCTCGGCGAGGTGAGGTCTGGCATGCGGCATCGGTTCTGGATTTGCTGCGCAGCTTCGCGTCGATTCGCTCGCCGGGCTAGTTCGGGCGACTTCTGACTCAATATCCATGCTCACCGCTCGTGGGACGACCGGGCTGCTTTTGAGGCTTTAGCTTCACAGCTCGGTTGTCGATTGTGAATCAATCACCTCAATGCAGTTGCCGATCTTTGGCCTGTCTTCGTCGAGATGATGCCAAAGATCCGGATACGGTTGTGACGGGTATCCTAAATCAAAACCCATAGTTACAAATTGCCTTTGAAAAATTTGTGACAGCTAAAATAAAATCAAGCGTGGCACCAGAAAGATGTGCGATGTGCCCGATGCGCCTCCGACGGCACGATCGCTCGGATCGGCGCTATTGCAGCAGCAAGTGCCGCATGCGCGCGCTGCGCCAGCGTCGCGGTCAACACCCAGGTTGCCGACCACTCGGTCGTCCGGGTCGTTATCCGATCCCAAGGACGCTCGACCGCGCCGATCTACGACGATTAGCGTCGAAGAATTGGGTACGAGCCGAGCAGGCAGAGCGCGTCTCTGCGGACCTGCAGCGGCAGATGGAGGAGCAGTCGAGAGAGCTGGCAGAGGCGCGAGCACGGATTGCGGAGCTGGAGCGACTATTGGCCGAGGCTCGTCAGCGGCTTGGTGGACAGAAGCCCGCTGGGCCACCGAATGGCGGGAAGCCGGGAGGCGATGGTGATAAACCGCCGCCGGGCAAACCACCAACTGGGCCCGGTGGGAGGCCGCCCGGACCAGGCGGCGGACCATCCGGGCCAGGGCCGGGGCCGAGTGGTCCCCGGCCGGGCATCATGGAGCTTCGCAGGCAGCTTCGCCAAGCGCTGCTGGTCAACGCCGAGTTGCGGACCCTGATCGAGGAACTGCGGCGTCGCATTGCCGCGTTGGAGCGCCGCTGTGCCGAGTTAGAACTGCAACTACAGCAGGCACTATCCGTCGCGGAACGCCGCGAACCACCGGCCAGCGGGCAGGCATGGGATGCCGAGAGCGCAGCGAGCGCGCAAGCGCGTGCGACGATTTTGGCAACCGAGCTGGCGCAGGTGCGCCGCGAACGGACCGAGATCTCCGAGCAATGGAACTGCCTTGTGAGCATGCTGTCGAGCCCGTCGATAGCCAGCGGCAGCGCGGCCGGTCCCGCTATCGACTACAGTGCCGGTCGCACTGAGCTATTTTTCCAAATCCGCACCGAGCTCCAGGTACGAGACCGTTTTGCGCAGTGGCAGGCAGGCGAGCACCGACGGCCACGAGAGACAGACCGGCGGCTCGACCCGATGCGGGATCTCGATGAGCAAGCGCTTGTAGCGACGCTCACCGTGCGGTGGCAACTTATGGATCACGCGCCGCATAGCTTCACCCATCGACGGCGGTGGCAAATCAAGGGCGTTTTGCTCGATCCAACAAGCGAGCAGTTCCTGATCCGACAGTCGCGTGAGCGCGTGGCATATCGCCAGCGCACGATGGCCGGAGACTCGGCTGCTATGACATAAGCTGGCGGCAGCCACGGCACGCTGGCTGCTGTGATGCGGTCACAGATGGCGAACTCATACGGGTGCGCCCCGGCGGCTATGATCGTTTACTGTGACGTGACAGCTCACGGTCGTGACAGTCCGATATCGCGCGGCTCCTGTTATGTGACGAGCAGTGGGCCTGCCGCGGGCAGCTCAAACCATGGACGCCGCCTTCTTGAACGACATCACAGCCCGTAGGTCCTTCATTGCTCGTCGGATCTGATTGCGCTCCTTCGCGCTGAGCGGACTGCTGGGCTCAGCGGGCGCAGCTTGATCGTTCAGCAGCGCGTCCTGACAGGCGCAGACATAGTGCATGTAGGCTCGCTTGGGAGGACTCGCGAGTGCCTTCGTGAGCCAGGTCTGTTCTGCGGCGGGCAAGGGTGGAACAGGAACCGGGAGGTAAGCCAGCACATCGAGGCCATGCTTCTTCACATAAGCGAAGATGGCTTTGCACAGGGACCAGAAGTGCGGGTGCAATTCTCGGCCCGTAAAGAGCGAGTGGAGATGCTGGCGCTCCTCGTGGGATAGAAGTGTCGCGGGCTCACGAGGAGGAGTTCGGCCGTTTTCCTTGGCCTGCGCCAGCCGCTCCTCGTAGTGGATCTGAATCATCAGCTCGGGATGAGCGATGAACTCGATCAACAACAGATTCTCGTCCGTCGTGATGGATGGATACGATGCCAGCAGCTTAGTCCAGCTATCTGGCGGTGGACTGGTCGGCGGCGGCGGAAGAACAAGGACGAACCCAGCCGGCTCTTCCGAATTGTCGTTGGAAACTGTGGCGCGCTTAACGCGCTCTTCGTCAAGCGCCGCCGCACGCCGCAGCTCTTCCACGAAATGATTGATGACCTCTTCGTTTAACGACTCACTGACGGGGGGCTTTGACTTCGACGGTGCAGGTATTGGCACGGCGTCCGCTCCCGTTGCTGATGGAGGCACCGCCGTCCCCGCCGGGATAGAGGGGGCAATGCCTGGCAGCGAGGACGCATCCTGCGCAGATTGCGGGGTAGAGTCGCCCCTCGCGACGCGGCTCGCTGCCGACGCGCGGCTGCAGATCTGCGGAGGGCCCACAACGTGGTACAGTCCAGGCGCGGGCTCGCCCGTTCGCAGTCGGATACGCTGGCCCTGCGCATCGACCCAGACAATCCGGTACCAACA
>CALFML010000134.1 GCA_937879845.1 uncultured Myxococcales bacterium | reverse complement strand
TACGAGATACATTGGCGTGACTGGAGTTCAGACGTGTGCTCTTCCGATCTAGCAATATCCATGGCCGATGTATAAATATAAAAACCTTTTTGCTCGCCGGCGCCGTGGCGCTGGCCTCGGGCTGTCAGTCAGAGCCCAAGCAGGAACCTCCTCCGCGGCCCCCGATGTGCATCGCCGGATGCGCCAACAACGTACTCACCTACTGTGATGCCAGCGGCGCGGCGCAGACAGAAGACTGTTCCGCGGTCGTGGACAGCGCCGGCCAGCCCGCGACCTGCCAATACTTCAAGGACGATGACGACTACTTCTGCGTAGGGGATTTCAGCGGCGGTTGCGGCGATGAGACCATCGAAGGGCGATGCAATGGAAACAAGGTCGTACGCTGCGTCTCCGCGGATAGCGGTGACGATGAAGAGACCCCGCAGAATGTCCAGACCACCGACTGTTCCGCCAACACCGACGGCTACACCGCCTGCGCCGTAGCGCCCGACGGCTTTGCCGGCTGCGCCAAGCCCGGCACCAAAGGCTGCGGCGCGGTTCCGGACAGCGGTGAGTGCGACGGCACGGTTCTCAGCACGTGCGTCGACTCATCCGTGGTGACCGCGGACTGCAGCAGCAGCGGCAAGCGCTGCGGCCTGCTCGCCGACAACTCGGGCTACGCTTGCATCAGCGCGGGCGTGTTCAAGACCGGCGCCGGCGATCCCACCCGCGCGGTCACGGGGACGATCGTCTATGAGAAGCGGACGGTCGACACCTCAAGCTACGACAACGCCATAAAAGGCTTCGCGCCGAATCCCGTGCTTACGCCGGTGCGGCTGGCGCAGGTGCAGATCATCGATGACACCGGAGCCGAGATCCAGCGCGCCTTCACCGATGACAGCGGCGCGTTCACCCTCTATCTCCCGGCGCTGACGACCCGGGCGCGGGTGATCGTCTCGGCGTCGGCCGATCCGGAGCGCTACTCGCTGGCCGTGCGCGACTGCCCGCCATCTCCCACCGGCACGTACCCGGCAGGCTGCACCGACCAGGAGGGCTCTGTGCACCAGTGGGTCTCTAATTATTTCACCGGGCCGACCGACCTCGGGCAGATCATCGCGACGGAGAGCAGCGGTCTTGGCGGCGCGTTCAACATCTTTGATATCATGCTGCGGGGCCAGGATTTCGCCCGCATGAACCTCAATAGAGGCAACTACCCCTCGACGCCGCCGGTGTCGGTGCAGTGGCGGAAGGGCTTTGAGACCACGACCTCGTACTTCAACGGCATGCAGATCATCATCCAGGGCGTAGTCACCGACACCGATGAATACGATGACCCGGTGCTGATGCACGAGTTCGGCCACTTCTTGGAGCACGCCTTCTCCGTGTCGGACAGCCCCGGCGGCTCGCACGACGGCAGCCCCACCGATCCGCGGCTGGCGTTCGGCGAAGGGTATGGGACCTACGTGGGATGCCGGATCGCCGGATCCTCGCTGTACTTCGACAGCAGCGCCAGCGGGATCAGCGTCACCAACATAAACGCGACCGGGAAGACCGCTTCCCTCACCAGCCCCCGCGGGCTGGAGCAGCTTTTAAGTGAATATGTTGTCGGGGAGATCCTCTGGCGTCTGGATCGCGGCACCGGTGGCGACACCCGGGGCAGCGGAGGGAACGGTCCGCTCGGCAGCGCGCCGATCTTTGATGTGCTGGGCAGCTACTTCAAGGGCAATACAGCCTACAATGACGACCACGGGCCGTCGGGTCGAGAGCTCACCAAGTTCATCGATGGCATGTTTTGCCGGGACTATAACGGCGCGGCAGCGAATAACACGCAGGTCATCAAGAACGTCGTGACGACCGATCACGGCTTTCCCTACGATGACTATGATCACAAAATCGCCAAGATCCAATCTTGCAAACCTTGAATCGAGAGCACAGGGAGAAGCTGCCGTGAAAATAGGAATTCAGATGATAGGCTTTGCTGCGGTGACGGTGATTGGGGGCTTGGTGCTCGGATGCGCGCCGGCGCAGGTGGACGCCGCGCCGCAGCCCCCGCGGCAAGCGGAGCGGACCACCGGGCAGACCCGCGAGGCCAAGATTACGGCTCCGGTTCAGCTCACCTTCACGTCCACTCCAAGCGGTGCGGGCGCAGGACCTGTTGTCCTGACGCTGACGGTGCGCGCGCTGACCGACCTGCCAAGCGGAGTCGCGCGGTTCGTTCTGCCGCCGCAGATCAAGCTGCTGAGAGGTCCGCGCGAGATTCCGTTCGGGGCTCTCGGCAAGGACGCCGAACGCCAGTTTTCGCTGACCGTGGATGCCCCCGCAGCCAGCCCGTTCCAGATCTTCGCGGGCGTCGACTGCCACATCTCTTCGGGGATTCAGCTGCACAAAGAAGCCAAGCCGATCCTGCTCGGTCAGCCGCCCAGCGCCCCCAACTGAGATCCGGCGCGCCCGCTGCGCCGCTCCGCCAGCTCGAGCGCACAGCTGTGGAATCGCCACATCTCTGACAGTATCTCCCTAGCGCTTGCGAAAAGCCGCGACGCGGGCTTGGGCGTTTAGGCGCAGGTTCACGTAGAACATCTGGTACTCGATAGGATGGTAGTTCTCGGCGCCGAGGGCGCGGTCGAGGAGCTTGCTCATGAAGTCGCGCGGCGGGTTGCCGATTTCCGCGACGATCAGGGTGCCGGCTTCGCACCGGGCGCTGGCGAAAGCCGGGCGTAGCGCCGGGGCGCTCTCTTCAAGGAAGACCGCGCCGGCGTTCTGGGCGGCGGCGGCGGGGGTTTCGTCGTTGCGCCAGGTGAGGGGGTTTATGCACAGCAGGTTGCGCGCCACGGACGGGCCGTTCGCGGTGAGCTCGCGGAACTCGAAGGGGCCGGGGCGGTAGTGCGGGCCGCGGGCGTTAAAGGCGATGACGCAGCCGGTCTGCTCGGGGGTCTGGCAGGGCGGCACGGAAGGGAACTCGCGGGCCGCAGCTTCGACGGTGAGCGGGCTGCCGATGATGTAGGCGGCGACCAAGCGCTGCTCGGCTTTGTGGCCGGCGATTTGCTCCGCCAGGAGGCGGCGGGCCATGACCGCGTTGACGGTCACCTCGTCGACCCGCTCCGGGTCGGCCAGCCGCCCGTCGCGCACCGCCGGCCGGTTGATCTCGTAGCCGAACGTGGCGTCGTCGCCGACGAACGCCCCGCTCGCGAGGCCCGGCGTCAGGCCCTCCGGGGAGACGCCCATGAACCAGAAGGGCGCCGCGCCCTCGACGATGGGGAGACGGCGGATCCGCTCGAGCTGCTGCTCACTCGTGGGCTGGAAGATGACGTCGGGACCGCGTGTCCTCGCCATGAACCGGTCGAACGCCGTGGCCGAGCGGTGCGCCCCGGCGGCGGCGGCGAGCACCACGCCGCCGGTCACCGCGACGAGCGCCACCAGCGCCAGGGTGCCGCCGACGCCCCGGCGCAGCCCGCTGCGGGCGCATCGCCACGACGG
>CALFML010000133.1 GCA_937879845.1 uncultured Myxococcales bacterium | reverse complement strand
GCTGTCGTAGGAGAACTTTTTCCCCCGCCGCCAACCCGGCGAACTTTGGCGACAACCGTCCGCCAGTCCACCGATTTCCGCCAGC
This sequence comes from uncultured Myxococcales bacterium, assembly GCA_937879845.1. Taxonomy (GTDB): domain Bacteria; phylum Myxococcota_A; class Polyangia; order Palsa-1104; family JAEUJZ01; genus CALFML01. The sequence continues at coordinate 7,594 of CALFML010000133.1, read as the reverse complement.
GCAGCACCGTCACGCCCGCCAAGCCCCCGGCGCCCGTCCGCTTTGCGCCGCAACGCTCTTCCGACCTAGAACCGCCCGGCAACTTTGCGCCGCAACGCTCTTCCGGCCTAGAACCGTTCGTCCACTTTGTGCCGCAACGCTCTTCCGGCCTAGCATTGCTCGTCAACTGCGTACTGCAACGCGCTTCCTAGCCGGTGGCGCTCGTCCATCTTGCGCCGCAACGCTCTGCGTACGCGGATGTCCTTGGCGATTATGTGCCGCAACGCTTGCTGCGCATGCAAGACCGCGCCGGCGGCGGGCGGCAACGCTCCCCGCGCTCCCGGCGCTTGTCCGCCGGACGATACAACGCTTGCTGCTCAAGCCGGCGCGTGTCCGCGGCGAGCGGCAACGCTTGCCGGCGGCGGCGGCGCGCGTCCACCGGACCTGACAACGACTCCGGGCTGGAGCAAAGTCACCAATCCCTTGTCCGCGCGCTTTGTCTACGTTCCTGGCTCTGGCGGCTCGCCCTTGTCCGGTTTGCTAATTTTTTTGCTCGAGCTTCCTAATTTTTTTGCTTGAGCAAAGGAGTCTCAAACGCTAAAAGCCCTCACCTTTTTCCCATGGAGATGTTCATGCGTGTTCCTACTTTGACCCCTGAGATTCCTCTGTCTGAGTTGCGTCGGGAAGTTCGTTACACTCTGGCGGTATTGCGGCAGCGGCCGTGGGCCGGTCCGCAGGTCCCGATGTTTGAGAGTCTGCTCAAGGAAGTGGCGGCGGCCCAGGCGGCGCTGGAGACGCTGGAGGACAAGGCGGAGGACGCCGGGGCCGGCGTGGACGAGGCCGACCTGCACCTTGACTCCTTCGTCCAGGCGACGGCGACGGAGGCGCGGCAGGCTCTGAACAAGGACACCGCGGCGCCGCTGTGGCAGTCGCTGTTCGGCTCCTTGCGGCCAAGCGAGCTGGCGCGTCCCAAGCTCGGCAGCGAGCTGGCGCAGGTGCGGCGCTGGCCGGCGCTGCTGCAGGCGGCGCCGACCGCGGCGCTCCGCGATCGCGTCGCGCCGTGTGAGCGGCTGATCAAGGCGGCGGACCTGGCGCTGCAGGCGCAGGAGACGGCGCACAGCGCGGTGCAGGTGTTTCATGCCAAGACGGTGGTCACGCTCGTGGCCAAGCTCAACGCGGAGCGCAGCGGGCTGGCCGGTGAGGCCGACCGCCAGGCCTTCGACGGCCAGATCCGCACCGAGGCGGCGGCGGGCATCTTCCGTCCGGCGACCCGGCGGCGCACGCAGCGGCCGGCCACCCTGGAGCAGGTGCAGGACGAAGTCAGCGCCGCGGAAAAGGACCTGGCCGCGCTGCGCCAGCAGCTGACCGACCTGCAGGCGGAGCGGCTCGCCGCGACCCAGGCCGCGGAGCAGCGCCGCGCCGATGAGCAGACCCTCACCGCCCTGCGCGCGACGCAAGCCGAGGGCGCCAAAAAGATCGCCGAGATGGAACAGCGCCTGCGCAGCTGACGCCCATCCTTCACATCTTCCCATCCCCCGTCTTCCCGACTGCCTGTCTTCCGGACTCCGGACTGCCTGTCTTCCGGACTTCCGTCTTCCGGAGTCCGGACTTCCCATCCTCCTAACCTCCGGTCGCGCCGTCCGGGCTCGGGCGGCGCTTCCGCGGCCTCACGCTCCCGCAGCGGCCCGGCTTGGCGTATTGTCAGAGAAAATTCCGGAGTCCTTTCATGTCATCGTACCCTGTGCCCGGCGCTTCGGATTCCTCCGTTCAGGTCATCCGCGACGGCGTCATCGCCACCGTCGTGCTCAATCGACCGCACAAGCTCAACGCTTTGACCCTGGCGATGTGGCGGCAGCTCGGCGCGATATTTACCGCCCTTTCGCAAGAGGAAGACCTGCGCTGCATCCTTTTACGCGGCGCCGGCGAGCAAGCGTTTTCCCCGGGCAACGACATCTCCGAGTTTGCCGCTGAGCGCAAAGACCGCGAGCAGGCCGTCGTCTATGGCCGCGTCATGGCGGCTACGGCCAAGGCCGTGGATGACTGCCGCCATCCGATCGTCGCCCAGATTCATGGAGTCTGCGTCGGCGGCGGGCTGGAGCTTGCGACCCTGTGCGACCTACGGATCTGCGGGGAGAGCAGCCGATTGGGAATTCCTATCAAGAACTTGGGGCTCGTGATGTCGTACCCGGAGCTTGTGCCGCTCGTGCGGCTGCTCGGGGAAGGGAGGGCGCTGGAGCTGCTTTTGGAGGGCCGCATTCTGGATGCTCGCGAAGCGCTGGCGATGGGCCTTGTAAGCCGCGTGGTCGCCGATGCCGCGGTGGCCAAAGAGGCGCAGGCGGCGGCGCAGCGCATCGCCGAGGGGGCGCCGCTGGTCGCCCGCTGGCACAAGCAGTTCGTCCGCCGCCTCCGCCCGCCTCCGCCCGCGCTTACGGAAGCGGAGTCCCTGGAGTGCTTCCGCTGCTTCGATACGGAAGACTTCGGAATCGGCTACCGAGCGTTTCTCGCCAAACAGAAGCCGCAGTTCCGCGGCCGCTAGCAGATCCTAGGGACGCGGCTCGGCGGCGACCTTGAGCAGCAGGCGCGGCACCCGTCCGCGGCTCAGACCGGCGGCGACCCGGACGACCACGCGCTCAGGCGCTACGCCGTGCTGGACCAGATAGTTGCGCACCGCGATCGCCTGCTGCTCCCATAGCGGCGCCGCCTGCGGGGCCACTCCGTCGCCCTGGGCGCGCTGATGCTCGATGCGCAGCTGCCGCAGCTCCAGGTGGTGGACGAGCAGATCGATCACTTCATCTAGTAGACGCGCATCGTCCGGGGACAGCGCCGCGGTTCCCGGCACGAACTCCAGCGGCTCGCTGAGCAGGAGCTCGCCCGCCCCCAGCTGCACCCGCGGCGCGGCCGGCCGCCGGAGCAGCGTCAGGCTGAGCCGCTGCTCGCCGCCGCTTGGCAGGACCACGGTCTGTTCGCGCGACAGGTAGCCGTTGGCGTCCACCCGCAGAGTCCAGGGTCCGGCCGGCCCGCGCGTAAGGAGGCCTCCGGGCTGCGGCGACAGCTCGACGCTCTGGCCGTCCCGCGACAGGGTGGCGGTGGCGCGCACCGGGCCGCCGCCTTCGTCGCGCAGCTCCAGCCACAGGCGTCCCTGGGCCGGCCGCTCGACCGGGGGCAGCTTCAGCTCGACCTGGGCCACTTCGCCGGCCCGCACCCAGACGATCTGCCGCGCGGTGAGGTGGTCGCTGCGGCTCGCCTCGATGACCACGGCGCCGGCGGGGAGCGGAGCGCTGCGGAACTCGCCGCGCTCATCGGCCAAAAGCGCGTTGTGGCGCACCCCGACCGGACGCACCACCGCATCGGGCAGCACGACCCCGGTGCGGGCATCGCGCACCGCTCCGGCGATGGAGCCCAGGCCCTGGCCATAGGAGCCGCCGGCGCGGGGGGATGCCTCGCCGCTGCCTGGCTCGCTGTCAGCGCGTTTTTGGCCGCCGCCGGCTCCGGTATCGCCGCTTAGAAGCTCCAGCTCCCAGCTCAACGAGCCGTAGCCGGAAAGCTGCATGAGCTTGGGGCCGACCGCATAGCCGGCGCTCTGCAGGCCCAGCTGCATGCCCAGCTCCAGCGTCATCGGCAGCGTCAGGTGCAGCCGCGCCCCCGCGGTCAGCCACTGCACCACGCGGTCGTCCACCCCATCGGTGACGCCCTGCATCCGCAACAGCTCGCGCAGCACCGGGTCGCCGTCGCCAGTCACGACGTCGACGTGGTAGGCGACAAGCGGCCCCAGGCTCACCTTGCGGTGGAGGTTGAACAGGGCGTCGGCGCCCAGGGCGAAGCGCAGCCGCGGCTGCCCCACGTCATAGGCGGCGGTCGAGATGAGGCGGGTCGCCAGACACTGGGCGCTGCCCGCGGCCATGCAGTCCTGGGAGGCGAGCAGCTCGCTGGAGCGATCAAAGAGGTAGCCAAACAGCCAGTGCAGGCGCAGCGGCAGCTTGCTCGCCACGCGCTGCAGCTCGACGGTGCCCAGGATGTCCACGCCGAGGTCGGCGCTGCGGAAGTTCGGACCGAGATCGTCGGGACCGCTGTGCACGCGCAGGATTGGCTGCACCGCCGCGTGCACCAGCCGCCCCCACTGCGTGTGCAGCTTCACCGTCAGTGAAATCTCACCGAGCGCGAGGAGCGAGAGGTCCGACGGCCTCTCGTCCATGAGCGGCCGGGTGGCGCGGCTCTCGCGGCTGCCTATCTGCAGGGAGGTCTCAAGGTGCGAGCCGATCGCCGCCGCGACCTGCACGGTGCCGGCGAGCTGAGTGAAGGTGTCGTCGCTGAGCAGGTAGCCGCCTTGGGAAAAACCCGACAGTCCGACGCCGACCCGCAGCCGCCACGGGCAGCCCGCCTCCGCCAGCGGCAGATCGAACAGGCCCGTGCCGCCGGTGCGAGCCAGACCGAGCGAGCACGCCGGGGGTCCCTGTCCGTCGCCCGCCGCCTGCGCTGCCGGCAACCCGCCGCCCCCCAGCCCGAGAAAAAAGACCGCCCCCAGGATCGCAGCGCGGGCGACCCCAGACCTAACCGATGATGCGGCACTAGAGGGGCGAAGGAGCATCGCGACTTAACGTAAATACCACGAAGGCGGACAAAATCGGCCACCGGGTGATGCAATCGCGCCCGCGGCTTATAAGAAGCGCCAAGCCGGCGCCGCATGCCAAACCGGAACAGCCCGCGCGCACCGGGTGGTCGCCGGGCGGCCGCGCAGCCGGGGTTACTTGCTAAGCACGATCTTGAGGACCAGGCCCAGGATGATGGCGACGAGCGGGCCGATGATGGCAAACCACGCCCAGCGCGGCACCGGCGCCAGCCCGGTCGCCGAGAGCGCCGGGGCATCGGGTTTCTCCGGAGCCACGACTACGGCGGGCGGCGCGGCGGCATCCGGCGCCGCAGGGACGGCGGGGACGGCGGCGGGGGCGGCCGGGGGGGCGGCGGCAAACTTGACCGGCGGCAGCTTCACCGCCGGGGCCGCAGGAGCGGTGGGCGCATCCTCCATCTCCGAGATCCCGCCGGCGCGGGGGAGCGAAGCGCCGCTAGGGATCACGACCACCGGGGGGCGCGGGCTGGAGCTGGCGCTCGGCGGCATGGCCAGCGAGCCGGAAGTCGAGCTCGGGGCGGGGATGCCCGACACGGCGCTGGGCCGCGGGCTGGAGACGGTGCTCGGCAAGGCGCGCGAGGCGGAGCTGGCGCTCGGCAGCGGGCTCGATGAGGCGCTGGGCGGGGCGGCGCGCGAGGCGGAGACGGCGCTGGGCCGCGGACTGGAAGCGGCGCTCGGCGACAGGATTTCCGCTTGGCCGGCGGCGGCGGCGAGCCGGCTGGAGGCGGCGCTGCGCGGACTTATCTCGATGGCGCCGCGGCTGGAGGCGGCGCTTGGGCCGGCGGTCCCGCCGGACAACGAGCTTGGGGCGGCGGGGTCGAAAAAGCTCTGCCCGCCTACGGTGACCCGCGCCGAGTTGGCGGAGTCGGGCCGCAGCGGCAGCTCGTGCGCGTCCAAGGTCGGCTCCAGCGATACGCCGCTCGGCGGCCGGTCGACGACCGTCGGGCCTTCATTGCCCAGACCTTCGGCCGCGCCGGCCCCGGGCTCGGCCAGCGCCGTAAGTCCGCCCGGCGGCTCCCGCGGGATGGTCTTTATCTCCCCGCTGGACGGACGAAAGCGCGACCGCGCCAGGGTCTCTTCCCGCGCCACCGTCTCCTTCTGATCCTTCATCTCGCGCATGAGATCGAGGATCGAGACCTGGTGTAGCTCGCTGGTCAGGCCGGAGCGCTGCGGCAGCCCGGCCACCGGCATGAGCGGAGCCGGCACCGCGGGCTGCGAGGTCGTCAGCCGCACCGGCGGCAAGGTCGTCCCCACCGGCGAAGAGCCGAGCTCACCGAGGCTCGGCAGACTCGGCGCGCTCGGCGGCGGTGGCAGGCTGCGCGTCTGCACCGCGGGCTTGGACGGCTGCGGCGGGACCGACGGCCGCCGCGCGCTGGCCGGCATCATGCCCGGCGGCACCGAGATCGGCGCGGTAAATCCCGACGGCGCGGCCGTGCTCAGCGCCCGCTGCATTTCCTCGGCCGTGGCAAACAGATTGGAACCGCTAAGGCCGATGGCCCGCAGCACGACCTGGCCCACCGCGCCGGACAAGCTTTCGGGCAGCGGCTCGATGACCGGCGGGTCGCCTTCGGGCAGCGGTCGGCCGGTGCATAGCTCATAAAGCACCCGCGCCACGGCGCGCAGATCGGCGGTCTGCGCCTCGCGCAGCTGCTGCCCCATGCCCATGGCGACGATGCCGTGCAGCTTGACGTGCGACAGCGCGCCGAGGCTGCGGAAGTCGGTCTCGCTGCCGATATAGATCTGGCTCATGTCCAGGCTGCCGTGCGCCATGCCCAGACGCCCGGCCGTGCTGAGCACGGAGAGCAGCGGCCTTACAAGGTGCGCCGCCTCGGTCGGCTCCAGCTGCGCGCCGCCCGGCCGCTGCCACTCCGGCCGCCGCTCCGCCAGCACCTCGGTCAGCTGGCGCAGCCGCCCGAGGTCGGTGACGATGAAGCGCGAGCCGTCGTGCTCGGTGCCTTCTTCGATAAGCTTAAGGATGCCCTTGTTCAGATCGAGCATCCGCAGCGCCTGCAGCTGCTGCTGAAATCGGGTGAGCGCGGTGGCGTCGCGGGCGTTTTCGCCGGGCAGGACGTCGATCACGGCGCGGGTGCCGTTGACCAGGTGGAAGGCGGAGAAGACCGCCCCGCCCGGCCGCCGACCGATGAGGCCCTCCACCTTCCAGCGCCGCCCGACCGTGTCAAAGCACAGGGGGGTGCCGTCGTTTGGGCACAGAAGGACCTCTGGAGGATGTGACGCACCGCACTCGAAGCAGCGCTTTAGCTCAGGCACTGACATGAAGGCCTTAATACGGGTTGACTCACTATACCACGACGACGGCATCTTTTGCAGTAAATGAAGTCTTTAGGGATGTCCCGGGCTAAGACTGCAAGTGAACCGTCAAAGACTGCAGGACGCGGAAAATCCCCCTGCATAGCCGGGGCAAGATGTCGCAAGATAGGTGACGAATGTGAGGCGCTAAAGTAGACTGCCGCGAACACTCAGCGCCCGAGCCCGCTCGGCAGGCAGAGCCCGAGCCCGCTCGGCAGCAGCGCGGCGTGCTTAATGGCCAGCCGCCAAAGTAGATCACCGAGGGACCATGTCGAAGAACACGCTTACGATCACAGACAACCGCACCGGTAAGAGCTATGAGGTCGCGATCTCCGACGGCACGATCCGCACTGCGGATCTCCGCCAGATCAAGGTCTCGGCCGACGACTTTGGGCTTATGGGCTATGACCCGGCCTACCTCAACACGGCGTCGTGCCGCTCCGCCATCACGCTTATCGATGGCGACCAGGGCATCCTTCGCTACCGCGGCTACCCCATCGAGCAGCTGGCGGAGCAGTCGAGCTACCTGGAGTGCACGTACCTGCTCCTGCACAACGAGCTGCCGAGCGAGCAGCAGCTCAAGGACTTCACCGAGCAGGTGACCCTGCACACCTTCGTGCACGAGAACATCAAGAGCTTCATCCAGGGCTTCCGCTACGACGCGCACCCGATGGGAGTGTTCCT
>CALFML010000132.1 GCA_937879845.1 uncultured Myxococcales bacterium | reverse complement strand
ACCAGGACCGCATGCCGCTGCCGGTCGGCGCCGGGTTGACGATCGACACCAGGTAGCCGTCGAGGCGGCCGAACGTCGCGGTCATCGCCGAGCCGAACGTGCTGGTGCACGGCAGCCGCGTCGGCGTGCCGTCGCCGGTCGAGGTCGCGTCGGGCGGGACGCCGGCGTCGGGCGGCGGGGTCGTGCCGCAGCTCGTGGGCGCGCTCGCCGCGTTGCGCGGGGCCGGCGCGGTGGCCGCGAAGTCGGCCTTGTTGTTGTCGGTGTCGGTGCAGCCCGCGCCGGCGCGCACCGCCGCGGTGGTCGCCGACAGCGTCGCGGTCGGCGCGCCGCCCTCGGCCTGGTTGGCGCTGCCGTAGCCGACGAGATCGCGGATGCTGGCGTTGGGCAGGCACGCGGAGCTGCCGCAGGTCAGCAGGGTCTGGTTGGTGACGAGCGCGACCTTGCCGGACGAGGCCGACATCGCGATCGACCCGGTCGCGTTGGGCGTCGGCAGCGCCGCGCCGCTGGTGCCGCTGGCGAGGCTGATCAGGTAGTAGCCGCCGGCCGGGATCGTCCCCGACAGGTTGACCTTGCTCCAGCTCGAGCCGGTCGACGACGCGTACTGCACCGACCAGCCGGTGATCGTCACCGAGCCGGCGCTGCGGTTGAACAGCTCGACGTAGTCGTTGGTGAACGTGGCGCCCGAGTTGCCGCCGCCGCCGTAGACCTGGCTGATGACCACGTCGGCGGTGCTGCCGGCGTACAGGTCCGGGCTCCCGGGGTCGCTCCCCGAGGCACAGCCGGCACAGCCGGAGGTGAGGCCGCCGCCGCCGCCGACCACCGCCACGAAGACCAGGAGCGAGAGCGTTCGTGCGAGTCGCGTCATGGGCGCGCACGATAGTGAGCGCAGGTGTCCGGCGCGGATCGCGGGCGTTAAGAATCGGTGGGAAATCGTGCCGCGAGGTGCGCAGCGTTCGTACGTCTCGCGTGCGCGTCGCGGCGTCGGCGCCTCGACGTCACGGTGATGATGCTTCGGGGGGCGCCCCGACGATTTCTTCGAAGGATCTCGCGGTCGGCGGCCACCCACCGCGATGTTCCGATCGCTGTTGTTGCTCGCGGGCGCGCTCGCCGGGTGCGCGTCCAGTCCTGACGATCGTCCGGCGACCTTCGAGTTCGTGTCGCTCGCCGTGCTGTCGCCGTCGTGCGGCACCGTCGCGTGCCACTCGACGACCACCCAGATCGAAGGCTACGCCTTCGACACCCTCGCCGGCGCGCGCCGCGCGCTCAACCGGCTGGTCACCCGCGGCAACGCGAACGGCTCGCGGTTGATCCGGATCACGCGCTCGAACGAGATGCCGCCGGACGCGCCGATGGCCGACGAGGACATCGCGCTGGTCGCGACGTGGATCGACGGCGGGGCACAGGGGCTCTGACATGCGCTGGCTCTTCGCCCTCGTCCTCGTCCTCGCCCTGGGCCTCGTCGCCGTCACCGCCGGCGGCGCCCACGCCTATCCCCAGTACCAGCTCGTCCGCGACGCCACCTGCGCCGGGTGCCATCGCTCTCCCGCCGGCGGCGGGCTGCTGACCGAGAACGGGCTCGCGGTCGCCGAGTCGACGTCGTCGGGCAGCGGCTCGGCGGCGTTCCTGCACGGCGCGCTCGAGCCGCCGAGCTGGCTCGCGCTCGGCGGCGACGTCCGGCTCGCGGGCGGCGCGGTCGGCACCGGCAAGCTCGGCGGCGCCGCGTACCCGATGCAGGCCGAGGTCTACGTCGGCGCGGGCGCGCACGGGTTCTCGGTCGAGCTCACCGGCGGGCTCCGCCGCCCGGCCGAGGAGCTCGGCGTCGCGCACGTGTTCTGGTCGCGCGAGCACTACCTGATGTGGCGCCAGCACCCCGACGCCGCCAGCGGGCTGTACGCGCGGGCGGGGCGGTTCATGCCGGTGTTCGGGCTACGGCTCGCCGAGCACGCGATCTACACCGAGCGCTACGGCGGGCTGCCGCTGTACGGCGAGGCCTACGCGGGCTCGGTGGGCTACGTCGATCCGGCGTACGAGGTGCACGTGACCGGGTTCGCGCACGACTCGATCGCGTCGGCGGTCGAGCACGGCGACGGCTTCGCCGCGTACGCCGAGGTCCGGCTCGGCGGCAAGGCCGCGGTCGGCGGCGAGCTGAAGTACAGCGCCAGCGCGGAGCTGCACACGACCTACGCGGGCGCGACCGGCAAGCTCTACCTCGAGGGGCCGGGCGTGCTGCTCCAGGGCGAGGCCGAGCTGATCCGCCAGTCGATCGTCGCCGGCGGCCGGGTGACCCAGCTCGCGGGCTACCTGCTCGGCAGCCGGCAGCTCGCCGACGGCTGGCTGCTCGACGTCGGCGTGGGCCACTTCACCGAGTCGACCTCCGTCGCGGGCCTGTACCGCGACTGCGTCGACGCGAACCTGCACTGGTTCGCGACGCCGCACCTCGAGGGGCTCGTGACCACGCGGCTCGAGCTGCTCGACCACGGCGCGGGCAAGAACGGCGGCTACGCGCTGCTCCAGATCCACTACCGGCTGTAGTCGATCGGCCCCGGCTCGCGGACCAGCGCGACGATCGGCGAGCCGTGGTAGGGCGCGCGCGCGTGCTCGCGGTAGCCCAGCCGCGCGGCGAGCCGCAGCGACGACGCGTTGTCGGGATCGATGATGCACATCGTGCGCGCGTGGCCGTGGTCGGCGGCCCACGTCAGCGCCGCGGCCATCGCCTCGTGGGCGTAGCCCTGGCCGTGCGCCCACGGCGCGAGCACCCAGCCCGCCTCGGCCACGCCGTCGAGGCCGACCGACAGGTCGCGGCGAAAGTCGGCGAGGCCGACCTCGCCGACGAACCGCCCCGACGCGCGCTCGCGGAGCTGCCAGAACCCGTAGCCGAGCGCGGCCCAGTGGCCGACGTAGCGCAGGATCCGCGCCCAGACTTCTTCCGCGGTGGACGGCCGCCCGGTGATATGGCGCGTCACCACCGGATCGGACCACAGCGCCAGACAGTCGGCGAAGTCCTCCAGGCGGTGGCCGCTCAGGATGAGACGATCGGTCTGAAGGATCGGTACCGCGACCGTGGTGGGCGTCAGCGAACCTGAGCAGGATTTGTCTGACATGCGGGCGTACTTTCCGCCGCCCTACTTGCTAGCCAGGCGGAAGCGCATCACGCTCAAGCGGTTTTTGACCGTGGTCCCCGGCGGCTCTTCCTGCACGAGCAGTCCTTTGGAGACCATGGGACCCAGGACTTGAATAAGCTTCCCGCGGTTGATGAAGCCATCCCGCATTCCCACTTTGGTCACAAGCTCCGGCAGCGCCATGCTCTCTACCGCCTGCAGCTCGGCGAGAATCTTCTCCCCGAGGACGGCGGCCTGCCGCCGCTGCCGCATAAAGTGAATGGAGAGACCGATGGTGATGCCGACCCCGGAGGCGACGCCGATAACATTTTCAAAGGCCATGCCGAGCGCCGTAACACGGGGCCTCGGACAGGGTCAAGGGCAAAGCGGCGTCGCACTTCTCCTATTCCCGATTCCCTATGCGGTGTTTTGGCCCATGGTCAGGGCTTGGGAAACTGGTCGCGGTTCCGCGATAGGAAGGACTTTATAGACTCCGGCTCGCGGCCGGTTATCTCGCGCACCGCCGGGGTGGTCGCCGCCGCCTCGCCGCGGGCCTTGTAGCCCTCGAGCTTGACGACGTGCTCCGCCATCCACGCCGGCGCTCCCTGCTGCTGCAAGCCGCCTTGCAGCTGCTCCGGGGTGAGCTCGACATAGCCGACCGCACGGCCCAGCAGCTCGCCGAGCGCCGCGGCCACTTCGGCATCGGTGTGGGCGCTCGGACCCGTGAGAACGTAGGTCTTGCCCTGATGCGCCTTGGGGTCTAGGAGGATTGCGGCGGCGCTGGCCGCGATATCGGCCGAGGCGATGTAGGCGGTCTTCTGCCCCGCCGAGGCGCCGTAGAACGCGCCGGTGCCGACGATGCCCTGGCCCTGGAAGGTGATGAAGTTGTCCTGAAAGAACGTCGGCTGAATGACCGCCCAGCCAAGGCCGCTGTGCTTCACCCGCTCTTCGCACTGGCCGTGCTCGCGGCTGATGCTGTCGGGAGACTCCGGGTGGGCGCCGAATGCCGACATGCGGAGGATGAACTTGACGCCCGCCGTCTTGGCGGCAGCGACGACCGCTTCAACCTGATCGAGGAAGTGCTCGATAAAAGGCGTGAGGAGAAATATTGCATCCACGCCCTTTACCGCCGCCGCGATGGTCTCCGGCCGCTCAAAGTCGAAGGCCGCGACTTCCAGGCCTTGCGCGGCAAACTCCTGCGCGCGCGCGCGGGTCGGGGCGCGGACGGCGACGCGGACGTCGGCGCCTTGCTGCCGCAGGGTCTGTGCGACCCGGCTGCCGATGGTTCCGGTAGCTCCGGTGACGAGGATCTTGGACATGGACTCTCTCCTTTATGCGACTGGCGTTGGCGGATCAAACGCTGGGATCTTGCACGCGGCCGTCTCGCCTGCCTTGGTCGTAGGGGCAAAGGAGGGCTGCGCGCGATGATGGCAATCATCATGCGGCGGCGCCGTCCGGTTTACAATTGCAGCGGCTGCAATGATTCATTCCAAATCCTGCAACCACTTAGAGCGCTGCCATATCCGCCGCAGCGACGGACTTACTTGCATCATGCGCAACTTCTATTTAGCGACGTTGCGCGAAATCGCGGCTCGCAGCCAGCGATGGCCCGCATCGGCTTCCAGGCGCGCCGGCCAGACCAGCGTCAGGGAATAACCGACCGGGATGACCGGACAAGGCCGCACCAAGAGTCCCAAAGTCCGCGCCAGCGTACGCGCCACGCGCTCTGAGATGGTCAGCACCAGGTCGGACTCCGCGACGATAAAAGGGGCGACGAGAAAGTGCGAGACGGTCATCGCCACCCGCCGCTGCAGCCGCTGTTCCTCCAGCAGCTGGTCGACATAGTTGCGCTCCTCGCCATGCGGCGAGACCGCCAGGTGATCGAGCGCGGCATAAAGACCCGGGGTCAGGCGCTTGTTCGCCGCCGGATGCCGCCGCCGCATCACGCAGACGAACCGCTCTTGCGCCAGCGGCAGCGCGCGGCAGCCCTCCGGCACCGGCCCGCCGCGGCCCAGCTTGGCATCGAGATCGCCGCTGCGCAGGAGTTCCTCCCAGCCGGCGGGGATGTTGCGGCAGCGGATGTTGATATGCGGCGCCTCCGCCGCCAGCACCCGCGCCAGGGTCGGGAAGACCAGCAGCTCCAGGTTATCCGTGGCCACCAGCCGAAACGTCCGCCGCGACTTTTGGGGATCGAACTGCTCGCCGGGGCCAAAGACGCGCTCCAGCCGCTCGATCGCCTCGGCGGTCTTGCTCAAAAGCTCGCGGGCGCGCTCGCTCAGCGTCATCTCGCGGCCGACCCGCAGCAGCAGCGGATCGGCGAAGTGGGCCCGCAGCCGCGAAAGCGCATGGCTCATCGATGGCTGGGTGACGCCGATGCGCCGCGCCGCCCGCGTGACGTTCTGCTCTTGCAAAAGGGCGTGCAGGGCGACCACCAGATGCGTATCGATCGACTGGAGCTGCATGCTTTTTCCTACCCAGTCTAGTCATAGATGGCATCTATGAATCAAGCCTGGATTATCGATTCCACGGCGATTCGACGGCATCATCGCGCTCCATTTTTTAGCTGCCGGAGCGCCGGGAGCGCTTGCGCGCCTTGCCTGAGGTCGGGCTTGCGGTATCAAGGCGGGTGCGCGGCGCGGCGTGGAGATCCCCGGCCGTCTCGCGGGCGGCGCGGGTGAAGGCGTCGCGCAGGAAGCGGTGCCCGGCGTCGCCATCGAAGCGCGGGTGCCAAAGGAGGCTCAGCGCGTACGGGCGCAGCTCGATCGGCGCCTCCAGCATCTGGAGGCCGAAGGCGGACGCGAACCGGCCGGCGATTCGCTCTGAGACCGTGAGCACGTAGTCGGTCTGGGCGGCGAGCTGCAGCGCGGGGATGAAGTAGGGCACCGCCCGCGCGACCCGCCGCGTCAGACCGCGGGCGCGCAGCACGTCGTCCAGGTAGCCGCCCGGCTTGCCGCGCGGGGCGATCTGGATGTGCGCAAGACGCACGAACTGCTCCAAAGAGAGGCGCCTTTTCACGGCCGGGTGATCCTTGCGCAAAACGCACACGAAGCGGTCGGTGAGCAGCTGACGGCTCCGCATCTCTTGCGGCAGATCGCCATAGATGCCGACGGCCAGATCCGAGCCGCCGGCGCGCAGGTGCAGCGGATCGTCGGGCGTGTTGGGCACAAAGCGGATGCACACCTCCGGGGACTCCTCGCGCAGGATGCGGTCCAGGGCGAGCCCGAGAACCGTAAGCACATAGTCGGTGACGTGGATAACGAAGGTGCGCGACATCTCCCGCGCGACGAACGCCCGCTCCGGTTCCAGCGCCTGCCGCGCCTCGGTAACGATCGAGTGCACGCGCGGCTTGAGCGCCTCCGCCCGCGGCGTCAGCACCATCCCGCGCCCGGCCCGCACGAGGAGCGGATCGCCCAGGTGTTCGCGGATCCGCGCCAGCGCGTGACTCATCGCCGGGGTGGACAGTCCGACGCGCCGCGCCGCGCCGGTGACGCTCCCTTCTTGCAGGAGTGCGTCAAGCGTCGCAAGGAGGCTGAGATCCACGGATTGCATGGGGTGCAACTATGCTGCCGCATGGTTGCGCGCGTCAACATCCCCGCCGACCCCATTTCTGATCCAGAGTCGACGGGCGGCGGGCCGGCGGCGGCCTAGTGGCGCAGCAGCCACCGCGCCAGCGGATCCCAGGCCAACGTCGGCGCATCGGTGGCGTAGAGCAGGTCGCCGTGGCCGAAGTCCTCCGCGATGGCGGCATCGGACTGGCGCTTGACGATCTGCACCGTCACGGATGCGGAGGCGACGCGCGTCGTCGAGTACACGCCGTGCGCCCCGAAGGCTCCCGCGGCGCCCAAGTAGTAAAGCGGCACGCGGATCTGCGACAGCGGCGCGACGACCGGCGGCGGCATCGTGCCGCACCACAAGGCGTCGAGGTCCGCGGACTCGCGCAGCGACTGGTGCGGCGCGGCGTGCTCGAACCAGGCCTGGATGCGGGACCGCGGCGACTCGCGCAGCCCAACCGCGGCCGTGCCGCTCAGGATCGGCGCCGCCAGATGGTAGCTCGGCGTATAGGGCGCGAACTTGTACGTCTGGCCGGCGGTCAAAAGGAACGCCTCTGCATTGGTCTTGCCGCCGAAAAACGGGGACGGATCGGCCGGCGCCGTGCGATCGAGCTGGCCCAGGGTGATGAAAAAATCGTTCGGCGAGTCGACGTTGCCGGCGGCGACCTGCTCATACTCATAGGCGCTATTGCCGCACGCCGCCGCGCGCAGGTCGGCATCTTCCGGCGCCAGCTCGGCGTAGATATCCATCGGCACGAGCGCCTTCACATGACGCTGCGCCGCCGGGCGTCCGCCTTCCACCGCTGCGTACAGATACGCGAGCTGCGCCCCGTGCGAAAACCCGATGAGCGCCAGCTGGTCGGCCCCGGCGCCGCCTGCCAGGCGCACGGCGCGGACGAACGCGAGCGCGGCGCCGATGTCGTCAAGCTCCTGTGCGACCCCCATGTCTTTGAAATCCGAGACATCGGCATCCGGCGCGAGATCGGAAGAGCACACGTCTGAACTCCAGTCACGCCAATGTATCTC
>CALFML010000131.1 GCA_937879845.1 uncultured Myxococcales bacterium | reverse complement strand
GGGACCGGGAGCCGTCCTGCCGTATTGTGTGCGCGCCGATCGCAGATTCTGCCAGGAGCGATGCCGGGTCTGGTGGTACTGGCAGCGTAGCGATGCGGTCGAGCAGCTGGCGGTATGTAAGGGCGAGGCGACGGAGCGGAAAGCGGCGCTCGATCAGCTCAACGCCGAGCTGTCGGCGGCGAGGGCGCGCTACGAGCGGGAGACGGCGAACCATGCCGAGGAGCTACGCGCGCTCAAGGCCGAGGCGGCGGCGGTCGCCGGTCAGCGAGATGACTTGAACCGACAAAACGCCGAGCTGTCCCGCCGTTACGACGAGGCGAACGCTCAGGCAAAAGAGGCGCAGGCGACCCTCGCGGCGGCGCGAACTTCTCTCGCGCAAGCGAACGCAGACCTCGCCGCACAACGTCAGCGCGCCGAGGTGGCCGAGCGTGATGCAGCGCAGCGTGACAACGACCTGCGCCAACAGCAACGTGATTTTGCCGCAGTGGAGAAGGCGCACCGGGAGACCCATCAGGTCGCAGCATCGGAGTCTCGAAGCCTGCAAGCGGAAAGAGAGCGACGTGTAGCCGCCGAGCAGCGGGTCCAGCAGCTCATCCTCGAATTAGAGGCGCTGGCCCGAGAGAGACAATCTGCGGAGGGTGGTGCTCGTCTGCCGGATTTCGACAAGCAGCTGGCGATGTTGCTCGACGAGAACCGAGAGGTACGCGGCCACCGCGATCAGATCGACGCCGAGCGCGCGCACTTGGCAGCGCGCCTGCTGCGGTGGATGTCACCGGGTCAGTACCGCGAGCATGCGGCAGTCGGAGGCTATGCGATCGACCGAGATCCGCTCATCCAGCTAAAGCGAGAGGAGATCCTTGTCGAGCATCGGTACTTTGCATGGCAAGTGGCGAAAAACAAAGATCGCCGGGCGCGCGAGCTGGACCCAGAGCAGACCTTGATAGAGCAAGCCTACGCCGCGGCGATGTCGGCCCGATGGAGCTTGATCCATAAGCCGCATCGCAGACTGAAGAACGGACTTAAGTGGATCGTGATTGGGTTCCAGGTGGAACCCGAGGGAGAGTCACACCTACAGGCACTGGTGCGTGGGCGCATGGAGCGGATGGAGCGGAACATGCGGGAGGATTCGGCACCTGAGAAGCGCCGGGCGTGAAGGCCCGGCCGTACCGTTCTTCGTCGATGCGAAGATTTGTGACGAGGCCTTCGGTCTCGGCTACCATTGCGGCGCATGAGGGCAATGAGTCCGGTTGCGGTCGTGCGGATGGACAATCGGGCCGCAGGTTCGGGCCATCCAATGGAAGCGCACGGAATTTTTGTGGTGTTGATGTCGCCGTCGTTGTCGGAGGCGAGGTTACCCCTGCAATGATGAACTTGCGTCGTTGCCGTCGTCCAACGACGACAAGCCACACGCATGAGAAAGCCCAAGGGCTGCGCGGCGGCGAGCGACATTCTCGACCTGCGTTGTGGGGAACGTCCGGGTCTCGAGCCACTGCCCGGTCTGATCCAAGGCTGCGACCGTGTGGGTGTCCTTGTGTGTGTCAATTCCGGCGGTGACGGTGCATAGCCTCTTCGGCATAGTCGTCTCCAACGCAAGGGGAACGCCAGCGCCGAGCGCGCGGCTGACAGGACCGTGATGGGCACGTCGCACAAGCTCCGATGAAGTCACGAAGCACGCTCAGCTCCATCTGCGTGCCCCGAGGCAGACGTTGATGGATGAACGCCAGGACCTGGGTACAGGTCAAGCCAAACAGGAGTCAGGCGACTGTCTCGGGGCACGCAGATAGATTACACTGACCCAGCAATTCCCCTTTTCGACTCATGCTGCCCCCCAGGCCCGCGGCCCGTAGCGCAGCTTGGTAGTCGAGGCTGGCGTACCGGCTACCTTGATCGGGGTGATGCGCCAGGCCCAGCTTGGGCTTGCAGCTTCGCAGCGCCATCCGCAGCATCGAAAGACACTGAGGGGTAGGCGGTCCGGCCATCCGGGGCGACCTGCCAAGCGTCAAGGCACAGCGCTGGTCATCTCTCCGGATCGTCGAATGTGCCCTTGTGCTACGATAAAGCTGCATGCAGGCGCGGGTACGGCTGCCACAAGGCCTCCGATGGGTCGTTCTGCGAGTCGCTATAGCGGCCGTGGTGTTCCTCGCCTGGCGAGGCGAGGCTGCAGCGGACGCCACGCTCTCGACCTCTCCGTCGGAGGTGGCGAAAGCCAAGTACGAGCTGGCGGCCCGCGCGTATCAGAGCCGGCACTTTGGCGATGCGGTCCTGCTCCTCGAGGAGAGCCTGCGTCTGCACAGCAGTCCCAACGCTCGGCTCCTTCTTGGGCACTGCCATCGGGATCTGGGACGGCTGGGTACCGCCTACAAGACCTACCAGGCCACCGAGCGCGAGGCCGCCGAGCGCCTGCGCGCCGGACAGCGCCAGTACGACGAGACGCGAAAAGACGCCATCGGCAACATGGCTGACCTGGAGCCGCGCGTACCCTACTTGACCCTGGCCGTGCCGGCGGGCATGCCCGTCGACTTCGCGGTCCTTCTGGATGGCATTCCGCTCGCGCAGGAGCTGTGGGGAATAAAGCAGCCCCTCGACTCAGGCAAGCACGAGATTACCGCCAGCGGAACCAAGCTGCGAAAGTTCAGCCAGACCATCGAGCTGCGGCCCGGCAAGCAGACCCGCGTCGATATCTTGCCTGAGCGAGAAGCAAGCGCAGAGGTGCGTCTCTACCTTCCCGATGCACCGCATGGAACGCTGCTTCTCATCGATGGGCAGCAGTCTGAGGTAGCGAGGGAGACAACGTTTCTCTATCTAAACCCAGGTGTTCATCACCTGATGATTCGTGCGCCCGGCCATCGCAGTGTGCGGTGGCAGCGCCAGCTCGAAAATGGTGAGCTTGTCAGCCTGCACCCGAACCTGCGACGAGCCACGCCGCGGGCTGCGGCGCTTGCTCTGGGCGGACTGACTTTGGCCACGCTGGTGACCGCCATTGCGCTTGGCGCACAGGCGCAGCTCGAGGATGCGGCGAACCGCCCCGCAGAAGGTGTAGTGACAGAACCATCGCGTGAAGCCCTTGCGGTCCGCGACCGAATCCGCATCTTGGCCGGCGTATCGACGGGATTCGCCCCACTGGCAGGAGCACTTGGAGTCGCAACCCTCGGTCTGGCGCTGACTGCGGACTGGTCTAGTCAGCGTGTTGACCGACCCCGCACCGCTGCGCTCACCACGTTCGGTGGCCTTAGGCTCATGACATGGGGAGGGCACTAATGGACAAATTTTTCCTTAGACTGGCGATCATAGGCAGCCTTTTTTCGGCAACCGGCGCATGCACGGCTGGAAATTATGACCTCCCGGCTTGCCTTGACAGCGAATTATGTGGAAATGGAATAGATGATGATTGCGATGGAATAAAAGACAATCCAGAGATCTGCGAATGCCCAAAAATCAATGATCGCCGCCCTTGCCCATCGCGAATTGGCATTGTTACAGACAAAATGAATCCTGCTTCCATTTGCACTGACGAGGAGCAGGTCTGTCTCCCCAACCGTCAATGGAGTAGCTGCAAAGGCGTCGATCCAATCATTGAAAAATGCGGTAACCGGCGCGATGATGATTGCGATGGTGGAGTTGACGACCAAGACGCAGAAGGGTGTGTCAACTGTGTTGATGGGGAGACACAATCGCTGACAATACCAGAGCTCACCTATGGTCCGAATTCATTATGCAAACCAGAGGTCCAGGATTGTCAGCAGGGAACTTGGGTGACCCGACCCGGTTCCGAACCCGTAGGGCCCCAACCCACGGATGCCACCTGCGACGGTTTCGATGATGACTGCGATGGGAGCATTGATGAAGACGCGAAGTGGGGAATTTTTTCACTAGGAGCCAATTGCTGGGATTCAACTAAAAAAGGAATTTGCCGTACATCGGGCATCGTTATCTGCAATAATGGCTCTGCGATCTGCAATCGAATTACGCAAACAGGAGATACAAGTTACCATCTCACACCAGCATCCAACGTCCAGGTCGACTCTGGCGCTCCGAATGCCGCATGGGATTGGAACTGCGATGGCATGATCGAATCAATTTATTGCACCGGAATGAACGCTACATGTACTGTCGCTAGTCCCAATTATGTTAGTAAAATTGTATATTTATCACTTGATCCAAATGCAAATTGCTCAATCGTAAGATATTTCTCCGGTTTGATGTTTCCTTGTAATGCGGTAATAATCAAGCCCAAAATGGCCGGTGGATTCATCCAATGCGGTTCGGCAGTGACCATTACTGAATGCACACCACCTCTCATTGGGTTTTCTTGTGACGATAAAGGGACCCCTCAGGATGGATTTCTGTATTGTAGATAGAACCTGATGTCGCCGACCCTCATCGCCGATCGCTACCACGTCCTCCGCGAGCTGGGCCGCGGGGGCATGGGGGTGGTCTATCAGGTGCTACATAGGGAGACCGGCAAGCAGTATGCGCTCAAGGTGCTGCTGGCTCACAAGACGGCGAAGACGGAGAACGTCGAACGCTTCAAGCGCGAGCTGAAGCTGCCGGCGCGCATCAAAAGCGAACACGTGGTGCAGGTCTCCGACTCCGGCGAAGCGAACGAGGAAAACGATGCTCCCTTTTATGTCATGGAGCTGCTTCGCGGGTGTGATCTACGGAAGCTCATAGATACCAAACACGTATTCACGGCGCCGGAGATCATCTGGATCCTGCGACAGCTCGCGCAGGGCCTAAGCAGAGCGCACGAGCTTGGGATCATTCACCGTGACCTCAAGCCCGACAATGTTTTCCTGCATTGTCGGGACGGCGATAGCCTTATGGTCAAGATTCTGGATTTCGGCATCGCGCGCTATGCGCAGGAACTGCTTGCAACCGGTGAACAGGAGAAGCTGACCGCCACGCAGGCCATGCTCGGCACCCCCCTTTATATGGCGCCG
>CALFML010000130.1 GCA_937879845.1 uncultured Myxococcales bacterium | reverse complement strand
CGGCAGCGGGTCGCGGTGCAGCTCGGCGACCCGATTGCCGCCGGGATGGGCAGGTGGTATGGCAGCGTGATGCAGGTGAAGCTCGGACGCGCAGCGGACGCCAAAGTGCTCCTTCACGAAGCGCTGGCGCTGTGGGAAGGACACAACGTTCCCGAGGCCGCCCAAGCCGCGGATCTACTGGCCAAGCTGACCGCCAGCCAAGTTTGAAGGGAATGTAGGCCGGCGCCCTAGCGCTGGGCCCCGCACGCACTGGGGAAGCACATAAACCCGGTCCAGCTTTGCTCGATTAGGGCAGACGGGATGGACTGGCTTGATATGAGCGCAAGCAGCTTATTACCAAGAGCCACCGCGCTTTTCCGCCGGCCCCGATTTAGCGCGGAGAGTCCTCCCGCTCGCTCAGGACGCGGGCGCGCTCGGCCGCGATAAGCTGCATCGCTTCCTCCATGGAGGAGGCAAAGCGCAGGTTGGCGGGCCGCTTGCGCAAGAGCGTGAGGGCGCGCGCCGCCAGCATCACCAGCGCCCGGCTGGTCAGGCTGCTGCCCAGCACCACGCACAGGTTGAGCGGCTGGTGGCGCAGCCCTTCGACCAGACGGCGACGCGGCGCCGAGGCGATCGTGAGTCCCTGCCGCGCATCGAGGATGGCGAAGGCGGAGCCGTGCTCCTTTTGCACCTGCGCGATTAGGCCGAGCCAGGTCTCGACGTCTTCCATGATCCAGAGCTGTTGCGCGGCGATCAGCAGATCCCCGACTACCTGCACGTTCATAGCCCACCCACCCCTTTGCTGCCGAAACCAGTATACCGAATTTGGGCGTGGAGAGCTGCGCGAATGTGCGGCCTTGGCCTACGCCCGGCGGGACTAGCCGGTCAGGCGTCGTTAGGCATGAGGCGCATTACCAGGGACTCGTCCAGAACGTCCAGCTCCGCCAGCACCACGGTCAGCCGCTTGACGTACATGCTGAGGTTCGGATCGACGCGGCCGCCGGCGGTTTGCCGCGACTCTTCGACCATGGCGTTGGCCGCCAAGATCAGCTGATCGGCCAGATCGCGCTGAATATCCACAAGCTCCACAATCAGGCGGTGCCGCTGGCTCTCTTTATGCGTCAGCCGCTCCGCCAGCTCGCTCTTTTTCGCCGGCGCCGAATAGGCCAGCTCCAGCGCCGCGAGCTCCTTGGCGATGTCGCGGACCTCCATCCCGCGGATCGCGGTGGTGGCGCCGCGCAGCTCATCGCGCACCCGGTGCAGCTGCTGGCGCAAGGCTTGCCGTTCGGCGTGCGCGGTGATTTTTTCCTGCGCGCGGGCGTCCTGCAGCAGCGCCAGGTCGAGCTCGATCTCGCTGCGCGCCGCCTCCAGCTCCGTGCAGCAGCGCAAGAGGTCGGCGATTTGTGCCGGCACTCCCTGCCGGAAGATGCGCTTGATGATGCTCCGCGACTCGCGCTCAAGCTTGGCCCCGACCTGCTGCCGCGCCGACTCGATCTGGGGCAGGCTCTGCCCATCGCCGGCCGCGGCTCCGTTGCCGGGTACGCTGGCGCTGGGCGCGGCCGACCCGGTGCTGCTTTGGCGGCGCGGCAGCCGCTTGGGCAGCACGTAGGTGCGCAGATGATGCAGCCCGCGCGCCGAGGCCGAAGGCAGCTGCGTCAGAACCCCCGCCAGGGTGTCGGCCACCTCGGCCATGGTCGGCCGCTGCTCCGGGGTCTTGGCCAGCATCCGGCTGATCATCGTGTCCAGCGCAGACGGAATCCGCTCGTCGCGCCGCAGCTCGCTGGCCCGCGGCGGTGCGTTCTTGAGATGCGCCAGGAGCAGCTCGACGCCGCTGCCGCCAAAGGGCCGCTGGTTGGTCAGGATCTCAAACAGCGTTACCCCGAGCGCGTAGACATCGATGGCCGGGCTCAGGTAGTCGCGCCGCTCGTACATCTCCGGCGCGGCATAGGCCAGGGTGCGCGGCGGACCCGAAGAGGCCTGGGTCAGGGCCTCCTGGCTCTGAATGCGGGCGATGCCGAAGTCGAAAAGCTTGGCAATCATGTTCTGCGCGCTATCGACTTCGAGCTGAATGTTATCCGGCTTAACGTCGCGGTGGACGACCCCGCGCTCATGGACGTGCTGCAGCGCCTGCGCCATCTGCAGCGCTATCAAGACCGCCTGGTTCACCGGCATGGCGCCGCCGGTGAGCTTCCCGAGAAACGTCCGCAGCGTCGCCCCTTCCATGTACTCCATGACCAGAAACGGAGCGCCGTTGGGGGTCCGGCCGAAGTCGTAGAGCTCGACGATGTGCGGGTGGTCGATGGTGCTTACGACCTTGGCCTCGCGCTCGAACCGCCGGCGGGCCTCATCGTCGTTTATCATCTGCGGGTGCAGCATCTTGATGGCGAAGCGCTGACCGGTGATAAGGTGCACGGCGGCGTAGACCTTGCCCATGCCGCCTGAGCCGAGCACGCGCTCGATCGCATAGCGGTCATCGAGCAGCTGCCCGAGCAGCCAGTCGGCCGGCGGCGCCGGCGGCGGCCGTCCGGCGGCGGAGAACGCATCCTCGGCGATTTCGACCACATCGATCTCGGTGCTCTCCAACGGGCAGCCCTCCTGATCGCCAGGGTGCACCTGTTGGCACAGCTGACACTTCGCCAAGATCGCCATAATTTAGACCAATATCACTATTTCGGGTCCGTTGTCGAGAGTCGAGCCGGGCGGCTACTGGCTGATGTTGCGGTAGACGTAGACCTGGAGAGCGTCCGCATAGATGTCCGCGCTCGCGGTGATGATAAGCTCCGGCTTGTTGTCGCCATCGAGGTCGAAGAGACGCAGCGACCAGTACTGCGTCTCTTCCCCCAGCTGGAGCTTGGTCTCTGCTACAGAGAAGGACCGCAGGCCCAGCGGCGACTGCGGCGGCGCCGGCGACTGCAGCGCGAACTCGATCTCTCCTCCCACTTCGCAGGCGTTAATGACATCGGTTGTCCCATCGCCGTTTATGTCGCCGGCTGCGAACGTCAAGGTCGGACACGAGTCTTCGACGGCGACCGGCGTCCGCATCTTCCCACCGGCGCTCGGCAGAACGTAGGGAGTCCCGACCTCATCGCCAATCACGAGGTCGGTGATTCCATCTCCATCCACGTCCGCGGTCTGAAAGGGACCGCCTATGTAAAACGTCAGATCAAACGGCGTGATCGCCTGATCATTTTTTGGCAGCACCGGACCCGGCTTCGACAGCACGGTGAGAGTATTACTACCGACGAGAACGATATCTTTTTCGCCGTCGAGATCGAAGTCGAAGCTTGTCACATCGCTGCTGTAATTTTCCTCGGTCAGGGTGGTCATTTGCCGCGTGGCGGCGCTGAACCCGCCCTGGCCGTTATTGATGAACGCATAGAGCGACTCCGCATCGCTGTCGATAAGGACATCGAGCGCGCCATCGCCGGTGATGTCCAGCGCGTGGAGGGAGACGAGGCCGGCAAAAGTGAGCCCGGTCGGGTAGCTTTGCTTGGTGAACTTGCCGCGGCCGTCGTTTTTGAGCACGTACAGAGCCTGGTCCTCCGTACTTACGGTGATGAGATCGAGGTCGCCGTCTCCGTCGATGTCGCGGATGAGCAGGCCGGCCAGCTCACCGGCGATCGGCACCGACTCCGTGGTAAACACAAGTGGCGCGCGCTGAAACGCGATGTCGATATGGTCGGCGCCGGAGAAAAAATCGCCGTAGAAGATCAAGTCCGGCCGCTTGTCGCCGTCGAGGTCGGCGGCCTCGGAAGAGTAGAAGTAGTCGGTGAAAGAGAATGTCTTGAGCGGCGAAAAGGCGAGCGTCTTGGCGATGTATCGGAGATCGTGAAAGCTCGCGCGCGTTCCGGCGGGCAGCTCCACCGCGAGCGGCACCGAAACAAGCCGCGCCGATGCCGGGGTCGTCGCTTCGAGCTGACCCGACGACATATACCGCGTCTCTAGCGGCTGGCCGTTTAGGACGATGCGCGCCCCGGGCACAAAGCCCCAACCGAAGACCTGCAGCTTTTCTCCTCCCGCGGCGGCCAAAACGGCCGGAGCGGTCGATACGATGCGCGCCGACCCGGTGCAGCCGGCGCTCGCGTCTTCGCTCTGCGGCGTCAGGGCAATCGTTACCTCATCGTCCAGAATCGCGGTGCGATACGGATGCGACGCGCTGCCAAGACCAAGGACGCAGCCGCTGCCTCCGGCGCGGCTGAGCGCCGCGACGCCTAGGAGCAGCGTGGCATCGCTACCAAGCGGCAGCCGCAGGACAAAGGAGCTCGTGTCCGCGGCCGGCTGCGGCAGCTCATAGGGCACAAGCCCGGACATCGGCAGGACCGCGGCACCCCCGTCCTGCTCCAGCGCCACGGAGACCGCAAGCGACGCGGACGACGCCGGCACCCCCGTCACCGTCACCTTCAGCGTCGAAGGCCGCGTGCAGGCCGGAAGGC
>CALFML010000129.1 GCA_937879845.1 uncultured Myxococcales bacterium | reverse complement strand
CTGGAGTTCAGACGTGTGCTCTTCCGATCTGTGTCGACGAACTCGCAGCTGCTGGCGGTGCTGGCGTCGCTTGTGGTCACCGCGGGGACCTACGCCGCGGCGCCGTTCCTGTTTCACCTCATGAGCAAGGATCAGGCGGTCATCGACCTCGGGGTGCCGTTTCTGCGCTGGCGCTTCCTGCAGATCACCGGCATGGTCGCCACCGCCAGCCTGAAGTCGTTCTTCGACGGCCTGGGCAAGACGCGGGTGCACATGGGGGCGGCGCTGATGATGAACCTCGCCAACTTCATCCTCTGCATCGCCCTCATCTTCGGCACCGAGCATCCGGGCATCCCGGTGGTCAACGAGATCCACCGCTGGCTGATGGTGCTGAGCGGCGGGCAGCTGCCCCGGCTGGGCGTCCCCGGCGCGGGCCTGGCGTCGATGATCAGCTCGTACATCGGCCTGTTCATCATGGTCGCCTGGTCCTTCCGCGGCATGTACCGCCCGTATCACATCCGCCGGCCGTCGAACCTGTCGGCGCGCACCATGTGGAACATCGTCAAGCTGTCGGTGCCCTCGGGCGTGGCGACGATGGTGGCCATGGTCGGCTTCGGCTTCGTTTTGTACGTCGTCAGCCAGCTGGACAAGCGGGCCGGCTTCAGCGTCGGGCGCACCATCAACGCGACGGCGACCTCGAACATCATCAACGTGCTGATGCTGGTCTTCATCAGCTGCCTGGCCTACGGCACGGCCACGGCGACGCTGGTCAGCCAGAGCCTGGGCGCCAAGGCCGCCGACCTCGCCGAGCGCTACGTCTACACCGCGGCGGTGATCGGCGCCCTGCTCTTCCTCGTCGTCGGACTGTTTCTGTCGGCCTTCGCCGATCCCATCCTGCGCTTCTGGAACCCCGATCCGGACGTCGTCGCCGTCGCGGCGCCGATCCTGCGGGTGCTCGGCGTGCTCACGCCGATCATCGCCATCTCGCTGGTCTTCACGCAGGGCCTGTACGGCGCCGGCAACACCATCTTCGTCATGGTCGCCGAGGTCATCCTGCACAACACCTGCCTGATTCCGATGTCGTATCTGACCGGCATCACCTTCGGGCTGGGGCTGTGGGGCGTCTGGGGCTCGATGATGTTCTACGTGGCGGCGCTGGCGGCGGTGATGTTTCTCAAGTTTCGCACCGGCACGTGGAAGGAAATCCACATCTGATGCTGGTCCGCGTCCTCTATCACGACAACTGCTTCGACGGGGCTGCCTCGGCGGCGCTGTTCACCGAGTTCTACCGGCTGTGCCTGGACCCGAGCGCCGAGTTCAGCTACGTCGGCATGGCGCACGGCCCGGGGGATGTAATCTCCGGGGCGTTCGCGTCGCTGCCCGCGGTGCCGGCGGCCGGGGGCGGACCTCTGCGGCGCGAGCTCGAGCACGCCTGCGTCGACTTCCGCTACTCGCCGGATCAGCGCCTCGACTGGTGGTTCGATCACCACCAGAGCGCGTTCGTCACCCCCGAGGACGCGGCCTACTTCGCCCGCCAGCACAACCCGCGCCACTTCTACGATCCGGCGGCGCAGTCGTGCTGCAAGTTCCTGGCCCAGCGCTGCGCCGAGGTCTACGGCTTTGACACCACGCCCTACGGCGAGCTCATTGCGTGGGCCGATCTCATCGACGGAGCGAAATTTACAAGCCCGGCCCAGGCGGTGGAGTGCAAGGAGCCGGCGCTGCGTCTTATGATGTGGGTCGAGTCCAACCGCGACCCGGAGCTGAAGCTGCGCTTCATCCGCGACCTGCGCCGCTACAGCCTGACCGAGATCGCCGAAAAAGAGTACGTGCGCACCGGTATCGCGCCGCTCCTGCGCCAGAGCGAGCTGGTGCTTTCGCTCCTGCGGGAGCGGGCGCAGTACACAAGCGGCGTCGTCACCTACGATGTCGCGGATCAGAAGCTGACCTCGGTGAGCAAGTTTGCCCCGTACTACCTGCACCCGGACGCGCACTACGTGGTCGGGGTGTCGCTCCTGCCGGGACGGGCCAAAATTTCGGTCGGCAGCAACCCTTGGCAGTCGGGGCGGCGCACCGCCAACATCGCCACGATCTGCGGCCGCTACGGCGGTGGTGGCCACCCGGCGGTCGGCGCGGTGTCCCTGGCCAGCGAAGAGCTGCCGCGCCTGCGCGAGATCGCCGCCGAGATCGCCGCCGAGCTGCGCGCCGCCGCCGCGACCGAGAAGTCCGGTAAGTAAAAAAGATTTTCCCGGAGCTTGCGGGAAAACCCAGCCTGCGGCGGCGCGGCGGGATAGGTGACAAGCCGCTGGGCTTTGGCTACGTTTTTCGCCATGCGCGCACTATCGCTTGCCAGTCTTTTGTTGGCTGTCGGGATAAGCTCCGCCGCCGCCGGTCCGCTGCCGCGCGGGGCGCAGGTGGTGCTGAGCCACCCCGATGAGTTTGCCGGCGAGGCCCGAGTCGGAACCTACGTCTCCAGCACCTGGGGCTTTTCCACCGCGTCCTACTGGATCGAAGGGCCGACGGGGCTCGTGCTCATCGATACGCAGTTTTTGCCCTCGGCGGCGGAAGAGGCGGTGGCGTGGGCGGAGCAGGCCACCGGCAAGAAGGTCAAGCTGGCGATCGTGCTGCATGGAAACCCCGACAAGTTCAACGGCACGGCCAACCTCAAGCGGCGCGGCATCCGCGTCGTCACCTCCGCCCAGGTGCGCGCGCTGATTCCCGGCGTCCACGAAAAGCGGCTCAAGGCTTTTTACGATCGCTACCAGCCCGACTACCCCAAGGACTACACGCTGCCGGAAAGCTTCGGCGACAAGACCACCGAGCTTAGCGCCGGCGGGGTGACGGTGAAGGCGCATGTGCTTGGGCCGGGCTGCAGCGAGGCGCATGTCGCGGTGGAGTTTGCCGGCCACCTGTTCGTCGGCGATCTGGTCGGCAGCAGCGCCCACAGCTGGCTGGAGATCGGCCGCACCGATGAGTGGCTGCGCCGCATCGCCGAGCTCAAGGCGCTAAAGCCGGCGTTCGTGCATCCGGGCCGCGGACCGAGCGGCGACGACCGATTGCTCACCCAAGAGGAGAGCTATCTCCAGTTCGTCATCGCCGCGGTCGCCGCCGAGGCGCCGTCCCCCGGTGACGCCGCCGACAAGGTCGAGCAGGCGCTTCTGCGGGTGCGTAAAAAAATCGACGAGCGGTTTCTCGGCTACCGCTTCGGGGTGTTCCTCGATATCGGGCTGCCGGCGGAGTGGCGCCGCCAGGCCCAGAACCAAGCGGCGAAAAAGCCCGCTCCGGCCAAGTAGCCGCGCCGCCCGCGCAGCGGCTCGCAAGTAAGCTAGTCTGTATAAAAACTGCACGCTCGGCGCCGCGCGCCGCGTATCGAGGTATCTCGTGACGTCCCCGCCAAAGTCCACCCAAGACTTCATCGCCCTTGAGGAAAAGTACGGCGCCCACAACTATCACCCCCTCGATCTGGTGATCGAAAAGGCGCAGGGCGCGTGGGTGACCGATGTGCAGGGCAAGCGCTACCTCGACTGCTTGAGCTCTTACTCGGCGCTGAACCAGGGCCACTCGCACCCGCGGATCATAAAGACCCTGATCGAGCAGGCGCAGCGGGTGACGCTGACCTCGCGGGCGTTCCGCAACGACCAGCTGCCGCTTTTCTGCAAGGAGCTGTGCGAGCTCACCGGCATGGAGCGGGTGCTGCCGATGAACACCGGCGCCGAGGCGATCGAGACGGCAATCAAGGCGGCGCGCCGCTGGGGCTACACCCGCAAAGCAATCCCCGCCGAAAAGGCCGAGATCATCGTCTGCGCCAACAACTTCCACGGCCGCACGGTGACGATCATCAGCGCCTCCACCGACCCGCACTACCGCAGCGGCTTCGGGCCGTTCACGCCGGGGTTCGTCGTGGTGCCGTTTGGCGATCTGGCGGCGCTGCAAAAAGCGATAAACCCGCAGACGTGCGCGCTGCTCATCGAGCCGATCCAGGCGGAGGCCGGCGTGCTGATTCCGCCCGACGGTTATCTCCGGCAGGCGGCGGCGCTGTGTCAGGAGCACCGGGTGCTGCTTTTGGCCGATGAGATCCAGACGGGTCTAGGGCGCACCGGCAAGATGCTCGCTTGCGAGCACGAAGGGGTTACGCCCGATGCGGTGATCCTGGGCAAGGCGCTCTCCGGCGGCTGCTATCCCGTGTCGGCGGTGGCGGCGCGCAGCGAGGTGCTGGAGGTCTTCCGCCCGGGCAGCCACGGCAGCACCTTTGGCGGCAACCCGCTGGGCTGCGCCATCGCCCGCACCGCGCTGCAGGTCTTGCAGGAGGAAAAGCTGAGCGAGCGCTCGGCGCAGCTCGGGGCGGCGTTTTTGGCCAAGCTGCGTACCTTGCGCAGCCCGCACATCAAAGAAGTCCGCGGGCGCGGGCTGCTCATCGGCATCGAGCTGACCTCCGAAGCGCGGCCGTTCTGCGAGGCGCTCATGCACAAGGGCGTGCTGTGCAAAGAGACGCACGACACCGTCCTGCGGGTAGCGCCGCCGCTGGTCATCGCGGAGGCCGATCTCGACTGGGCGCTGGCCCAGCTGGCGGCGGTGCTGGGCGCAGCACCGGCAGCCAGCGCCGCGGCCTGACGCTCACGCCGGCCGGCGCCTACTCCTCGCCGGCACCGGCCAGCGCCAGCGCCGGGTCGGTCAGGCTGCCGGGCAGCGACTGCTCATAGCTGCGGCAGAACGACTCCGCGGTGCGGCGGCGGCTGGCCGCTCCTTCCGAGTCATCGCTCTGTTCCAGATAGCGGCGCAGGCTGCGGTGGCACACGCCCAGCTGCTTGGCCGCATGGGCGGCGGACGCCAGGTTCCAAGCGTGGGCGGCCACCGCCGGCTCCAGCTCCAGCGCGCACTGCAGCGGGGCGATGGCGCTCTGCGGCTCGCCCAAGCGGAGAAGGCACAGGCCCAGGGCGCTGTGCACTGCCGGCTGCTCGGCAAACTCGGGCAAAAGGCGGGTCAGGCGGACGCGCGCCTGCGGCAGCTTGCCTTCATTTAACAGCGCCAGCGCCCGCCCGAGCCGCGCCCCCATGCGCTCCCGCGCCGACCGCGGACGCCGGCGCGTGACTTGCGCCGCCGCCGGAACCAGGCGGGTCGGCCGATACTGCGCCATGAGGCTCTGCGCCAGCTCCGGCGCCAGCCGCGGATCGGCAACAAGCGCCGCCATCAGCGGCCTGGCCTGGGCGCCGCCGTGGTGGGCGACCTCTTGCAGAAACACCGGCAGCTCGCTCGCCGGCACCTGGGTGAAGATGAGCTCCAGGGCCTGGCGCAGCTCCTGCGGGCTGTCGAGGCTGGACAACAGCTCCCGGACCGAACCGGCGAGCAGCGCGTCGGGATCGTGCAGCACGACCTTTTCGCCGAGCGGCGCGCCCAGATCGGATAACAGCGAAAGGACGCGCGCCTTCACCGCATCGGCGGGACGCGGGCTGGCCAGGATCTGATTCAGCCGCTCGAGGATGCGCTCCCGCACTGCGGCAGCGTCGGCTTCCTTATCGTCATTGTCAGCGACCGCCCGCAGCAGGCAGTGGGCCCACGCCGCCTCCGTATCCGAGTCGGAGCCGAGCGCCCGCAACAGACTCGGCAGCACCGAGAGTCCAGCCCGCCGGGCCCGCCGAAACAGGCGCTGGCGCTCCCCGCCGCTCGGAAAGCGGCCGGTGCGGGCGCGGAAAAGCGACGCCGCCGTATCGCGCAGCGGCGCCATCGCGTCTGAAATCGGCGGCTCGAAGGCCATGCCGGGCTGGCGGCCGAGCCGGAGGTTGGGTTTGCTGCGGCTGGCAAATGCGTCACCGAGCTTGCTGCTCCCTTGGGCCGGCGCGTCGCGCTCCGCAGCGCCGCCGCTGATGCAGGTCAGTCGGACCGGCGTCCGGGTCAGACTGTCGGTCGGACTTGCGGGTCGTTGCGGATCACAGACGACGGTGTTCATGCAGCGGCTCCAGTCGGTAGCAATCCTTGCCGGCGGCAGCGCGGGAGCAGCGGACCCGGTCCAGCCGACAAAGCATCGATGCAGCTACATTGCATGTATGGTCACGCAGAGTCAACGCCCGCGCTTCGAGCCGCCGGACGCAGCGCGGTCGAGCGGGTGGGCGTAAGCAAAAAAAGCTACCGACCTGATCAGTTTCACGACCAGCCTGACAACTTCTGGTACTTTCCCGGCATTACCCCGGTGTTACGACGACATGGTGGCAGAGGGTGGGAGTAAATAGTTGTAACCGCAGGAAAACTCGTACTAGGTTCGCAGTGCTTGGAGGACCGCAATGTCTAACGGTAGAACTCTTAGTCACCCGACTCCTGACCCGACCGCTCCTCTGACCCAGCCATCGGCACATACCCTGGAGCGTCCGGGGAGCCGTCGCAGCCTGCGCATCGGGGCAGCGCTGTTTGGTTGTATCGGTCTCTCGACGATGCTCACCTGCGGCAACGGACGCGACGGCGGGGAACAAAACCTCGACGGCGACGATCCGAATATGCCGACGCTCGTGTCGCTGACGCTCAAGCCGAACAACGACGTGCTGCTCGTCGACTTAAAGACCGAGGCGACCAAGCAGTTCACCGTCCGCGGCCTTTTCTCCGACGGCAGCAGCGCCGACTTTTCGCGCAAGGTCAAGTTCTCGCTCGACAACAACGCGGTCGGCAAGTTCACCGGCCCGACGTTCAAGAGCGCGGTCTTGGAGCAGAACAAGGTCGACTTCGCCAAGGTCTTCGCCAAGTTCAACTACAACGGCCGCGATCTGGCGACGGTCGCCAACCTGACCATCGTCTGGCTGCGCACGAGCGGCAACTCGCAAGACTTCTTCTTCAACCTGCCCTATAAGATCACCCCCCAGACCAAGCCCCTGACCTTCTCGACGGAGGTGCAGTCGCTCGACGTGTTCTTCGGCGTCGATACCACGGGCTCGATGGGCGGCGAGATCAACCAGCTCACCCGCAGCCTGCAGACGGTCATCATCCCGGGCGTCAAGGCGGCGGCGGCCAAGGACGCCTGGTTCGGCGTCGGCGCGGTCGACGACTGGCCGACCGGCGGCTACGGCAGCCCGAACTGCGGCGGCGGTGGCGACGATCAGCCGCTCATCCTCATCCAGCCGATGACCGACGACGTCATGAAGGCGCAAAACGGCGTGCAGATGCTCCTGCGCGGCAGCAGCCCGCGCGGCTGCGGCAGCGATCTGCCGGAAGGCCAGATGGAGGCGCTGTACCAGATCGCCACCGGCAACGGCCAGATGGGCGCCGGCTGCAACATCCCCGCCAACCACAAGGGCATCGGCGGCGTCGAGTTCCGCGACGGCGCGCTGCCGGTCGTGGTGTCGATAAGCGACGCCTCGTACCACAGCAAGAACGACATGCCGCCGCGCCAGTGCTTCGGCTCCAACGTCGACTACGGCTCGGATGTCGCCCCGTTCGCCCACACCCGCCAGGAGACCGCCGAGGCGCTAAACAAGATCTGCGCCAAGGCCATCGGCATCTCCGCCGAGGTCAACAGCGACCAGAACTGCATCGCCACCAAGGACATGCTCTACTTCGCCAAGGAGACCGGCGCGATCGTGCCGCCCGAGGCGTGGGACGTACCGATGCGCCCGGCCAACTGCGCCTCCGGCAAGTGCTGCACCGGCCAGAAGGGCGCGGGCGAGGAGCCGGATGAAAACGGGCTGTGTCCGCTCGTCTTCAAGATCCTCGGGGACGGCGCCAATGTCGGCGAGCAGGTCACGGCGGGCATCGCCCAGCTGGCGCGCTTTGCCAGCTTCGACGTGACCACCCAGGTGGTCGGCCAGACCATGGGCGAAAAGGGCGAGGTGCTGCCGCCGCCGGCGACGAGCGCCGACTTCATCAAGGACATCGTGCCGCTTGATGCGCTGCCGCCGCCGCCGCCGCCGTTCTTCAACCCGCCGGTGATTCGTCCTGACGGCAAGGGCTTCTCCAAGGTGGTGCCGGGCGGGTTTGTCCGCTTCAACGTCACCGCGCAGAACGAGATCCTCAAGGAGACCACGGCGCCGCAGGTCTTCCACGCCACGATCCGGGTGCGCGCCGGCGGCTGCGCCAACCTCGACTCGCGCGATGTCATCATCCTGATCCCGCCGATCGCCCCGACGCCGGGCTAACACGGGCGGGCAGCGGGCTCGCGGTTCGCGCCGCGAGTCCGGGGCCGCCGGTCCGCTGTTCAAGCACCGTCGCAGAAGAGCATTCCCCTTCTCCAGCTTGCGCTCAGCTTTCGTTTAGCTTGCGCTCAGCTTGCGCTCAGCTTTCGTTCAGCTTGCGTTCAGCTTTCGTTCAGCTTTCGCTCAGCTTGCGCTCAGCTTTCGCTCAGCTTTCGTTCAGCTTTCGTTCTTAAGCTCGCCTCGAATCAAATCTGTGGTTTTCGGGCGGCTCTCTGGCTTCGCCGGGATGGGGCCCCCGCTACGGCGGCTTGGGTACTCCACGGCCTGCGGCCGCGGAGGCCTCCCCCAAGCCGCCTGCGCCCCATCCCTTTTACGGTGAAGCGAGCGGGGGGTTTTACGGGCGGCTCGCGGATCTGGATGTTGGGCGGCTTTTCGGGCTGCGCCGGGATGAAGACTCCGCTACGGCGGCTTGGGTGCTCCACGGCCGGGGGCCGCGGAGGCCGCCCCCAAGCCGCCTGCGCCCCATCCCTTTTAGGTTTTCGCGCGGTTAGCGGATCTGGACGAGGCCGGCGGGGCGGCGGGGGCCGGAGAGGACTTGCTTGTAGATGGTTTCGGCGACGCGCTGCGCGGCTTCCATGAAGATCTTGGCGTGCTCGCTGTCGGGGGCGCCGATGACGATCGGGCGGCCGATGTCGCCGCCGTAGCGCACGCGCGAGCTTATCGGCACCTCGCCGAGGAACGGGACCTTGAGGGTCTCGGCGAGCTTCTTGGCGCCGCCGCGGGCGAAGATCTCGTCGTTGTGGCCGCAGCTCGGGCAGATGTAATAGGACATGTTCTCGATGACGCCGAGGATGGGGACCTCGACTTTTTTGAACATGCTGACCGCTTTTTCGACATCGATGAGGGCGACCTCTTGCGGGGTGGCGACGATGACGGCGCCGGTGATCGGGATGAGCTGGCTGAGCGACAGCTGCGCGTCACCGGTGCCGGGCGGCAGATCGACCACCAGATAGTCGAGCTCGCCCCAATCGACGTCTTCCAGAAACTGCTGCAGGAGCTTGTGCACCATCGGGCCGCGCCAGACCACCGCGCCTTCGCGCTCGGTGAAAAAGCCGACCGAGATGACGGGCACGCCGTAGTGAATCGCCGGGCCGATCTTGTTGCCGGGATGGGTCGCGGGGAGCTGCTCGGGCTCGCCGAGCATCGTCGGCACCGACGGACCGTAGATGTCGGCATCGAGCAGACCGACGCGGGCGCCGTGCTCGCGCAGGGCCAAGGCGAGGTTGGTGGCGACCGTGGACTTGCCGACGCCGCCTTTGCCCGCCGCCACCGCGATGACGTTGCGCACCGAAGGCAGGCGCGTCGCCGCCCCGCGGTTGCCCATCGGCACGTTGACGTTGAGCAAGACGCGCGCATCGACGATCCCGGGCACGGTCATCGCCGCGGCCCGCGTCCGCTCTTCCAGGCCGCTGCGATCGCGGTACACCGGCGTGGGAATCTCGACGGTGATGAAGGCGGCGTCGCGGTCCACCTCGATCTTTTTAACCATCCCGAGCGAGACGATGTCGCGCCCGAGCACCGGCTCGACGACTTCTTTGAGCGCGTTACGAACGCTGTCAACAGAGGGGGTCTTGGTTGCCAAAAGGCCTCTCCTAGCTAGCTGTGATGCCCGAGCTTTTGCCGCTTCACCGCCAGGTAGTCGCGGTTGTGCTCTTGGTCCGATACCCAGTGCGGCACGCGCTCGACGACTTCGACGCCGGCCTCTTCCAAGGCGCGCAGCTTGTCGGGATTGTTGGTGAGCAGCGCCACCGAGGCCACCCCTAGATCCTTGAGGATCGCCGCCGCCAGATCGTAGCTGCGCAGGTCGGGGTCAAAGCCGAGCTCCGTGTTGGCTTCGACGGTGTCTTTGCCCTGGTTCTGCAGCGCGTAGGCGCGGATCTTGTTGCCAAGGCCGATGCCGCGTCCTTCCTGGCGCAGATAAACCACGACGCCCGCGCCGGCCGCGGTCATCGCCGCCAGCGCGGCATCCAGCTGCTCGCGGCAGTCGCACTTGAGCGAGCCCAGGGTCTCGCCGGTCCAGCACTCGGAGTGCACGCGGCACAGCACCCGGCTCTTGCCCGCCACCTCGCCGGCGACGATGGCGACATGCTCATCCTGAAGCGGCACGAGCAGCGGCGGCGACTCGCGCTCGGATTCGCTGCGGAGCTGACGGTAGACGACGGTGCGGAGGGAGCCGTGCCAGGTCGGCATCGAGGCGTCCGCGTAGCGATAGAGCATAGGACGATTGGAGGAGGTCACGATGAAATCGGAGGCTTGCTTAGCACGAACAGGCGTCGGCTGACCACGCATGTACACCTAGATCTATTACGAGGGCGGCGCTTGCCACGCGCCATTTCTGACCCAACGTTAGATTAAACCGCAGCATGGGGCAACCGCATCCCCGCCCAAGCGGCACAAGGCGGCGCAAGGCGGCGCCCGCCCGAGGCTGCAAGCTGCGAGGAAGTTGTTTTTCCCCGAGCCGCAGGATACGTTTCAAGGACGCATGGCCCTACGTAAGATCGTTCGCTTCCCACAGCCGCTCCTCCGCCAGCCCACGCGCGAGGTGACGGTTATCGATAAGAACATCCGCACCCTCGTGCAGGACATGATGGAGACGATGTGCGACGTAAACGGCGCCGGCCTGGCGGCTATTCAGGTCGGGGCGCTGGAGCGCATCTTCATCATCGAGGCGGTCGCCGCCGGCTGCGAAAAAACCGATCCGCCCAAGGTGTTCATAAACCCGGTGCTCGAGTTTTTGTCGCCGGAGACCGACGTGAAGGAGGAAGGCTGCCTGTCCTTCCCGAGCATCTTCATCCCGGTCAAGCGCTCGCTCCGCGCGACGGTCAGCGCCCTGGATCTGGACGGCAACAAGTTCACCCTCCCGGTCGAGGACTTCTACGCGCGGGCCATCCAGCACGAGTACGACCACCTCATCAACAAGCTGCTTTACGACCATGCCGGTCCGATCAAAAAGCAGATGATCAAGCGCAAGCTCGACCGCATGACCGATGAGGAGGCGTACAAGCTCCTCGCCCAGCACGGCGACTGAGCGGGGCTTGGCCGGCGCGGGCAAAAACAGCTATGCGGCTGGGAATCTGCCGCTCGGCGCGCCCGGGTACGAACCGGGCCGCTCGCTCCGTTTTGCCCGAGCGTGTTAGCGCAGCTCGAGCTCGGTGCGGGCGGTGTCGCCGGCTTGAAGATCGATCTCGCTGTGGGCGCTCAGGCCTGAAGCGGCGGCGCGGACATGCAGGTGACCGGCGGGAAGATCGGTGGCGGTGAACTCGCCGCTGGAGTCGGTCAGGGCTTGGCCGACTGGCCGCCCCTCCCCGCCCGGCTGCGCCAGGGTAAAAGTCACGGCGACGCCCGCCGCGTTGCCATCGGGGCCGCGGACGCGCCCGCGCAGGGTGGCGCTGCGCGAGAGCTCCAGCCGCAAGTCGTGCACGGTCACCTGCTCCGGCGAATCTCCGGCCGTAACTTTCACCGTCACGACGAGCGGCGCAAAGCCGGGGGCGCGGGCGCGCAGCGTCACCTCCCCGGGCACAAGGCCGGTCGCGACAAAGCGGCCATCGCTGCCCAGCGCAACGGTCTGCTGCAGGCCGCCGCTCTGCTCCGCCACTAGCTGCGCTCCGGGCGGCAAGCCCCCGACCCGGCCGTCGCGCACCGTCCCGGCGACGCCGCCGCCCGGCTGCAGCTTCAGCCGCAGGTCGCCGCGCGGCTTGTCGGCACCCTGGCTGAAGGCAAGCGGAGCAAAGCCAGCGTGGCGGACCTTTATCGTCAGCGCGCCGACCGGCAGCCCGCGCGCGGTGAAGCTGCCGCGCCCATCGGAGACGGCCAGCATCCGCACGCGCCCGCTCTGCAGCTCAAGTCGCGCGCTGCCCACCGGAAATCCGCGGCTGTCTTCCACGCGCCCGGCGACCTCCGGTCCTTCGCTCACCGGACCGACCGACGGCGAGTCGGTGGACTCGCCCGGTTCCGGAGGCAGCGTGCACAAGGTGTCGGCGGCGGCGCCAAGGCGCAGCACGATGCGCAGGGCGGCGGCGTCGCTTGGGACGTCGACGGCGGCCGACGGAACGACGACCTCGGCGGTGGCGCTGCGATTGTCGTGACTGACCAGCAGCTGCACGCGCCCGCTGGGCACCGGAAACAGCCGCGCCTCGCCCTGGGCGCTGGTGGTCGCTGTCACCGCGGCGGCATCCGCGCTGCCGCGCTGCACGGCGCCGGCGAGCACGTAGGCCCCTTTGATGATGTCCTCCGGGAAAGGCAGCGGTCCGGGCAGAACCCCCAGCTCCCCCACCGGCTGCACCGCACCGGGTGCGTGCACCGTCGGCGATGGACGAGCGGTGGCCGAACCAAGCTCGCTCGGCGCCACTTCCAGGCGCGCCGCTACTTGCGCCCCCGCGACCGGCTGTCCGCGGCCGTCCAGCACCAGCGCCCATAGCGCCCGCCCGGCACGCGGCACCGCCCGCGTGCCGCCATCGGCCGATGCATCCGGGCCAGCCGGAGCCCGCAGGTCGGCCGGTCTTGGCGCTCCCAGGTCTGCCGGCGCGGCGACGCGCGGGATGGGCGGCGGCGGGGAGTGTTCGCGGCGACTTAACCGCAGCGCCCGGGCGCCTAAACCCAGCAGCACCCCGCACAGGGCACAAAACAAAAGGATCGCGATCACGCGATCGGAGCTTGGGGGTTTTGCCTGCGGCGACTTAGCCATGGTGCTGAGGCTCGATGGTCCGCCTGGCCTCTACGCCGCGGCGGATGGGGACGACGGCTCTACCACGGCGGGCTAGCGGTGCTCTTTATGGCAGGCGCGGCAGGTGTCGCGCATCTGCTGCAGCGCCGCCGATGAGCGCGAAGCGTCTTTGGCCTCCGCGGCGGCGGTGAGCTCGCCGGCGTACTTGCCCAGCTGCTCGGCGAACGCGGCGAAGCTCGGCGGCCGCTTGGCGCTGTGCTTGGTGCGCACGACCTCCGACGAGGTCTGCAGCCGCTGCCCGGCGTTGACCAGGGCCGCGAACTCGACGTCGGTGAACTTGGTGTTGCCGATCTTGGCGAACTGCGGGTCCATGGTCGCCGCCTGAACCCGCATCACTTCCTCCAGCGAGTCGAGCTGCTTGAGCTGATCGTTGCTGTAATCCTGCTTCGGCTTGGGTAGACAGCCCACCCCCACCCCTGCCAGCAGCCCCAACGCGAGCCCGATCGTCACAAAGCGCATCACAGCCTCCCAGATTCTCTTTAGTTTATACGCTGCTCGGCAGGCCGCTCGCGGCGATTGCCCGCCCGCGCAGTTAATTTCCGCACCGCGCCGGAGCCCGGCCGCCGCGGCGCCCCGCGAATTTCACGGCTCCAGCTCCCCAAGCGCCCGCCGCGCCTGCTGGGTATAGGACCCGGTGGCGTCGCGCACGTAAAGCGGCGGCTCGATGCACAGGCCGCCGCGGCTGCCTTTGCGCGCTTCGACGATGGCGCGCTGCGCCGGCTCGCCGGGATGGGGGTGGACCAGGCGCAGCCGCGTCGGCTGCAGCCCGCAGGCGAGCAGCTGCGCCAAAAGCTCCGACAGCCGCGGCGACGGGTAGACCACCGCCACGCGGCCGCGAAAGCCGATGAGCCGCCGGGCGGCGCGGACCAGATCCGGCAGCGGCAGGCGCAGCTCATGGCGGGCGATGGCCTCTTCGCTGTCGGGGTTCACGTCCCCGGTGCCGAGCGGGTAATAGGGCGGACACGACACCACGAGGTCAAAGCACGCCCCCGGCAGCTGCTTCTGGGTCGCCGGAGCGAGCAAGTCCCCTTGAATGACGGTGCAGCGATCGGCCAGGCCATTGTGCCCGAGGTTGCGCTCGCACAGCGCGGCCAGCCGCGGCTGCAGCTCGACCAGCGTCACCTGGGCCGCGGGATCGTTTTTGGCCAGGGTCAGCCCGACCACGCCGACCCCCGCGCCCAGATCCACCAAGCGCCCGAGCGGCGGCGGGCCGACAAAGTCGGCGAGCAGCAGCGGATCGATGCTGAAGCGGTAGCCGACCTTGGGCTGAAACAAGGTCAGGCGGCCGCGCAGGATCGGATCGCAAGTCAGCTCGCCGCCATCGCCGGCCAGGCCGTCGTGGGCCGCACCGGCGGCGGACGCGAGCGCGCCGCGGCGGGGCTCGGTGGGACTTTGCACCTACGGCGCTCCCACCGCGGTCGCCGGCTCCGCCGGATCGAGCGGGTTTAGCACCAGGCCCGAGGCGATCTTGGGATAGAAGTACGTCGACTTCTGCGGCATGACCTCGCCGGCGTCGGAGCAAGCCATGACCTGCGCCACGCGCGTCGGGTTCATCAAAAAGACCGCCTGCACGTCGGGGGCGCGCGCCGCCTGCAGCGCCTGCTCGTTGTCTTTGACGTAGCGCAGGTAGGTCTGCGCCTCTTGCGCCGCGCGATCGATGCCGAGCGCCTGCTCCAGCACGAGCGCGTGCAAAAGCGTCACATCGAGCGTGCGCAGCACCGCCGGCCCGCCCATGTCCGAAAGCTCGGCATCGGCGCGCAGCGTCAAGTAGACGGCGCGCCCGCCGCTGACCACAAGGAAGCTCGGACCCTGGGCGCCGCGCTGCTCCAGCTCTTTGCGCACCGCCACCCCGGACTGCGGCAGCGGCGCCTCGGTGACGTGGAAGTACGGCTGCAGCTTGGCGACCAGCGCCGTCAAATCAAAGCCCGGCAGGCTGTGCAGCACCCGATGCGTCGGAAACACCAGCAGCCCGGGATCGGCGACGTTGCACAGGAAGATCGACCCGTACTCGACCGCCGAGCCGAGGCCGCAGTAGCCCGGCTCGCGGCGCAGCTCTTCGCGCAGGGCGAGCATGGTCTCATAGCGGTGGTGGCCGTCGGCGATGTAGATGCGGCGGTCGCGCAGCACGCGCTGCACCACCGCCACCGCGGCCGGATCCGTCAGCTTCCACAGCCGATGCTCGACCCCGCCGCCTTCGCTCGTGCGGCCGTGCAGCGCCGGCTCTTCGCGCTCAAGCTCCGCGAACGCGGCATCGGCCTCGCGCTGCGGGTCGTCGTACATGCCGAAGACCTGCGAGAGATGGGTGCGGGTGGCGCGCTTGAGCTTGAGGCGGTCGGCTTTGGGACCGGCGAGCGTGCGCTCATGCGGCAGGATCACCCCTTCGGCGAAGCGGTGCAGGCGGACGCGGCAGATAAAGCCGCGCCGCACCACCGGCGTCGCGCCGGGCTCGCCGGGCGGGGTGAAGATCTGGTGGTAGCGGTACAGCGCCGGCCGGGCATCGCGCGCCATGACGCCGCTGCGCAGCCAGCCGCTTAGCGTCTCGGCGGCGACCTCGTAGCGTTCATCCGAGGCGCCGCCTTTGCGGTCCTTGGGCAGGATGAGCTGCACGCTGTTGTGAGCGCTGCGGGCGGCCAGCTCCTCCCGCTCGCGTTCGTTTATTACGTCGTAGGGCGGCGCGATCAGCGAGGAGACATCGCTCCCCGCCGCGCCGGCCGGACCGGGCTGGTACAGGATGCCGCGAAAAGGCGTGATTTCAGCCATGAATATTCTCCCGAGGGCAGATCCTGATTCTGGCGCAACTTCGACCTCGGCGCGCTCAAAAAGGTGCAGCCGTCCCCGGCTGCGGCGATGGGCCGGCCGGTTCCGCGGTCCGCGGCGCCGTAGCGGCGAGGCCGTGGGTCGGTTTATAGAGCATCCGCCACACCGGCAGCCCGCGCTCCAGCACCCTGACCTCGCGCAGCGAGCGGGCGGGATACGGATTTTGGCGCACGAACGACCACTCGCCGGCGACGTTGCGCAGGCCGGGCGTTTGTTCCAGCACCGCCATGGCATCGAGCGCCAGCCCCCACACGTCGCTCTGAAAAAACAGCTCCCCCTCGGGCGCGAGCAAGCTCGCAAGCTGCGCCGCGAGCTCCGGGGTGACCAGCCGGCGCTTCTTCTGCGCCCGCTTGAACCACGGGTCGGGGAAGTTGATGAAAAACCGCCGCACTTTGTGCCCGGCGAGCAGCGCCGCCAGATCGATGTTGATGTGGGCGAACACGGCGCGCAGGTGCGGCAGCCCGGCGGCGGCGGCGCGCTCATTGACGTCGGCGACCAGCGCCTGGCGGATCTCAAGGCCGATATAGCTCGTGTCGGGATCGCGGCGGGCGAGCTCGAATAGGAACAGCGCATCGGCGCAGCCGAGCTCGATGTCCAGCGGCAAAGGGGCGCCCGGCGGCAGCTGCAGCGGGCCGGGGGCGATGCGCTGGAGCTTGGCGCGCAGCGGGTTTACGTGGTGGCGGATCCGCACCGACATTGCGCGTGGAATCTAGCCGAAAAAACGCGGCACCGGAACCCGCAGCCGTCTTGGCGCTAGCGCAGGTAGGACTCGACCTCGGCAGAATGCGCGGGGAGTCCGTCGGGGTGGGCCCAGTAACGATCGAGCTCCTGCAGGCGCACCGCCGGATCGTGGGCGATGAGCGCCAGGTGGCTGACCAGCTCCGGGCTCGGGTTGCCGGCGCCGGCGCGCAGACGCGACAGGTACCCCTGCGACAGCCCGAGCAAGAGCTCCAACCGCCGCTGCGAGATGTGGCTCGTGACGATGTCGATGGCCTGGCGGGCGCGCTGCTGCAGGGCGCGGCGGTAGGCCTCACGCAGCGCCCCTTCGAGCGCCGCGGCCGTCTCGCTGTCGATGTACTCGGCGTGGCAGCGGCTGCAGGTGGGGATCGGGACGGTCTCGGGAACCGCCAGTGCGTTCATGTTGCGGTAGCGGATTGTCCGACCCGGCCGCGTTCGCTTACGAACCGTCTTGCCGCCACACTTCACGCATTTGCGAGCTTCTTCTTGACTCATCTGTCGATACGGGGGCCGCCACCGCGCTGCCGCATGAGTCATCGCTGGCGCCATTTGCGGAGTCAAGAGAATGTTATTTCGCTTACTTTATTCTTTCTTCGGGACGATATTGCCCATTAGCAAACTCAACTATGATCCCTGGCGCCGAGAGTAAATGTCCTGCTCGTTTGCTTACAAAAAATGAAACAATTAGCCGCCTCGTCATCGACATTGTTGGATTGAGAACAACAAAACTTAGGAATGCATATTGATTTCCTACATTAGGTGTTCTTTTCTTTGGTCTTAGCAGGCTTGCAGGCAAAAAGCGCAGACGAATGGATTTTGCTTCATGAGCAATTTTTCCGATAGAGATGGCCATAGACCGCCCGGAGATGGCCCGTGGTGGCCGCTGGACTTAATTAGATCCATTGGACGTAGGGCAAAGTATTTTGAAAACGCGCTGGCCCTGCCGCGGCTGCTCGCCGCGGATGCGGAGGCGATGGGAGCGCCGCTGTCCGAAGCGGAAGTCTGCGCCCGCGGCTGGGCGCTCATCGAGGCGCTTTTACCCACCGACTTTGTCGGCGCCGTCGGCGCAGGCCCGGAGGCGTGCGACATCTACGCCGTCGATTACGCCGTCGATTGCGCCACCGATCACGCCACCGATCACGCCACCGGTGCGCCGGGCCCGTCCGCCGCCCGGCCCGCGCAGCGGCTGCAGCTCAGCCTGATGCTCTACCGCTTTGCCGGACAGCCGCCGATCCTGATGATCTCGATCGCCCCGCGGCCAGCCGAACCTGAGCGCTCCTAGCGACGCGCACGACCGCCGGTACGACACCACGGCCCGGTTTTCGCCGATAATCTACGCAAACCCTGGCCGACCCTTTCGTGCCACGGTCGGAGGAGTGCCGCCCATGTCGATGAAGCAGGAACAAAAGCCCGGCCCTGGCGCTGACAAGGACCCTTTCGCCCAGCTCAGCCTTGGCGTCGAGCGCGCCGTGCGCAAGAAGAAGGCGCTCAACGACGACGATCTGAACCAGCAGCAGCCGGAGGCGCCGAAACAGGGGCACGCGACCGCCGAGTCCGGCCAGAGCAAGGCCTCGGCCGATGCCGCCGCGGTGTTGATGTCGCACTGGTCGGATCAGAAGGCGCCGACGGCGGCGCCGATCGACACCCTGACCACGGCCGACCGCCAGCGGATGATGGACAAGCGCAAGGTCATAAACGACCCCAAAAAGAGCGACAAAGGCGAGCACGAAAAAGCCAGCGAGCCCAGCAAGGCGCAGTCGCACGAGTAAGCGCCGGCCGTCGCCGACCGCGCCGCATCCGCCGGCCGCGCCTTTTTGCTACTGCGCCGGACCCGGGATGCTCACAAGCTCCACATCGAAGACCAGCATGCCGTGCGGGCCACCCGGACGGCGCGGCGTTTCGCCGTAGGCGAGGTTGGCGGGAATCCACATGCGCCGCTTCTCGCCGACCACCATGAGCTTTAGGCCCTCTTGCCAGCCTTTGATCAATAGATCGAGCGGGAACTTCGCCGTGCTCTTACGCTTCTGCGAGGTGTCAAACAGCTTGCCGTCGGTCATCCAGCCGGCGTAGTTGACCTCGACCGTGTCGCCGGCCTTGGGGTGGACGGTGCCGGTGCCCTTCTGCAGCACGCGGGAATACAGGCCCGAGGGCGTCTTTTGCGCATCGGCCGGCGGCTTGCCGACATCGGCCGGCGCCGGGAGCTCCGGCAGCGGTGGTTTGGCGGGAGCCGCCGCCGTGTCCTCGGCCCGCGCCGCGCCGCCGCACACTGCGAGGCCAAGGCTTATCCCAAGCAGCCAAGAGGCAGTTCGTGTTCGCATGACAATGACTTTACTAGGGCCGGCGGCGCCAAGGCAACGCAGGCGGCGGTCAGCGGCCGGCAGCGGCGGCGGGAGCGGGGCGGACCTCATCGGGGAAGCGGTCGCAGTACGACTGGATCTCAGAGTACAGATCGGTGCCACGGAGCACGCGGCAGCCAAAGCCCAGAAGTCCGTCCACGCTGGCCAGCAGGATGCGGGCGGTGCCGTCGCCGCCGGCGAGGATGAGGCGCGTTCCGTCGGGGGTGAAGTGGACGCCGCGCACCGCGCCGGCGCGATCCTCCAGCGACAGGATCTGCTTGCCGGTGTGCATGTCCCAGATCCGGGCGTTGTGATCGTCGCCGCCGCTGGCGAGCAGGCTGCTGTCGGGCGAAAACGCCACCGTGCGCACCACTTGCCCGTGCTCCGTGAGGGTGAACTGCTTCTGGCCGGTCGTGGCGTCCCAGACGATCACCGTGCCGTCGGCGCTGCCGGTGGCGATGCGGGCCCCGGCCGGCGAGTAGGCGGCCGCCAGCACGTCCTGGGTATGGCCCTGCAGCACGAGCAGGCTCTTGCCGCTCATCGCATCCCAGACCTGGGCGTTGCCGTCCGAGCTGGCGGTGACCACGCGCGTCCCGTCGGGAGAAAACGCGCACCCGCGGACCTCGCCGGTGTGGCCTTGCAAGGTCTGCAGCGTCTGGCCGGTGCGGGCGTCCCAGATCCGGGCGGTGTGATCGGCGCTGGCGGTGACCAGCCGGCCGCCGTCGGGCGAATAAGCGACGGCGTAGACCGCCCCGGTGTGGCCCTGCAGCGTCAGCGCCGTGCCGCCGACTTTGGCATCCCACAGCCGCACGGTGCGGTCGGCGCTGGCGGTGGCGACGCGCAGGCCGCTCGGGGCGAACACGCCGCCGAAG
Source organism: uncultured Myxococcales bacterium (assembly GCA_937879845.1). Lineage (GTDB taxonomy): Bacteria > Myxococcota_A > Polyangia > Palsa-1104 > JAEUJZ01 > CALFML01. The sequence goes on along the minus strand of CALFML010000129.1, from coordinate 15,616 downwards.
ACCTCGCCGGTGTGGCCGGACAAAAGGAGCTGCGCCCGCTCGGTGCGGGCGTTCCACACCAGGCCGTTGTGGTCGATGCCGGTGGTGACGACGCGCTGGCCATCGGCGGAAAAAGACGCGCTGTTGATCTCCGACTTGCTCTGGAAGATCTGCCCGCTGCGCCCGGCGCGGATGTCCCAGACGCGGGCGGTGGCGTCGCTGCTGGCGGTGGCGACGCGGGAAAAATCAGGCGAGAACACCGCGGCGCGGACCTCCTGGGTGTGGCCCTTGAGCATGTACAGGGCGCGGCCGCTTATCGCGTCCCAGACGCGGGCGATGCGGCCGGCGCTCGCGGTGACGATGCGCAGACCGTCGCTGGAGTAGGCGGCGCTGTGCATGCCTTCCTCGGCGTCGACCAGGGTCAGCAGGATGCGGCCGCTGGCCACCTCCCACACCATGGCCTTCTTGTCGCGCCCGGCGGTGAGCACGCGCTGGCCGTTGGGCGAAAACACCGCCGAGGTGACATCCTCGCCGTGGCCCTGCAGGGCGACGATCGGCCGCCCGCTGCGCGCATCCCAGATCCGCGCCGTGTCGTCGGAGCTCGCGGTGATGACGCGCCCGCCGTCGGGCGACCAGCCGACGTACAGGACCGGTCCCTGGTGGCCCTGCAGGGTGAAGAGCGCCTTGCCGGTCCGGGCGTCCCAGATCTTGGCCAGGTTGTCGCCGCCGGCGGTGGCCACGCGGCTGCCGTCGCGCGAAAACGCCGCGACGTTGACCTCTTGCGTATGGCCGCTGAGCGTCGCCAGGCTCATGCCGGTGCGGGTGTCCCAGACGCGGGCGGTGCGATCGGCGCTGGCCGTGACCACCCGCCCCCCGTCCTGCGAGAACATGGCGCTGTAGACATCCTGCGTATGACCCTTGAGCGACAGCAGGCTGACCAGCGACCGCGCGTCCCAGATGCGGGCGCTGCCGTCCGAGCACGCCGTGACCAGCTTGTTGCCATCGGCAGAGAATGAGACGAAGTGGACGGTGCCGTCGTGCCGCAGGACCTGCGAGACGACCATCTCGCCGGTGGCCTTGAACAGCTCGCGCACCGCCGGCGCCGCCGGTGTCTGACCCGAAGAGACCGGCCGGCCGACGTTGATGATCGCGGTCTGCAGCATCGCCTGGCGGTTGCCGATGTTGTTGAGCAAAAGATCGTTCTGCGCTTCCAGCGCGTCCAGGCGCGCGCGCAGCTCCGGATCCAGGGTGCTCTGCGGCGCGCTGGAGGCTGCATCCGCGGTACCGCCGTCTGGCGGGCCACTGGCCGCGTCGACCGGCGGCGGGCTCAGGTCTGGGGGCGGCGGCGGCGGCGGTGACTCCTTCGCTGCTGCGGCGGCCGGCGTTCCTTTCGCCGGGCTTGTGCCCGGGGTTATCGGGGAGCTCGGCGGCGTATCCGGAATCGAGTCACCGGGCGCGTAGAGCCGCCGGGTGTCCGCCGGCCCGCCCGCTGCGCCGAGCCGCGGCCCGCTCTCGCCGCCGGCCCGCGCCAGCGGCAAAAGCAGGAGCGCGCCGGCGGCGGTAATAAGCGCCCGCGCCCAAAAAGTTGATGCCTGCCCCCCCTTGCCCCGGCGCCGCCTGTCCCCGCTCCGCTCCGCCGAGAAAAGGCACGCTCCGCGTGTTCTTTTCCGCTTTCGCAACATATAGGGCAGGATACCAGACTGCCGCAGCTTGTGCTCCGCGTCGGCGCATATCTTCGTAGAGCGGCGCAGGTTCCAGTCCTGCCTTCTCAGTCGGACGCTGCGCGCGGCCGGCGGGTCGTGGTCTAATTAAACCAGTATGCGCTACGCAGCTTTGACCCTGGCGCTGGGGATTGCTGCCGGGCTGGCTCCGCTTGCGGGTCCGGCGCAGGCGGCCAAGCCGCGGCCGCTGCCGGCAGTCCTGCTCACCGCCGGCGACGCCCACGGCTGCGGCCGGGTGGCGCGGATGGGGAACCAGGGGCTGGTGCTGCTGCGCGGCGCGGCGCCCGGGCTGTGCGTGCGCGCCGCCTTTGCCGCGCGCCTTGAGCCGGGTGCGCGCCCGGACGCGGTCAACGTCGTGCTGCTCGTCGCGGCGCCGCACCGCTTTGATCCCGACGTGCGGACGCGGCTTTTTGTGTATCGGCTGCGCGGGCGGCGGCTCGTGCCGCGGTTTCTCGGCTCCGGCTTCCGCGCCCGCGCGCTCCTTGGCGCGGAGCGGCTGCCCGCAGCCGACGCCCCGTCCGGCCACCGGCTGGACAGCTTGCGCGTGACGACCGTAACCCCAGCTGGCCAGCATGAGTCGCTGCGCTGCGCCTTCGTGCGCTTCCCGCTCTCTTGCCAGGCGGAGCTGCCATCCGCGGAAGCGCTCATATCCGCGGCGACCTCGGACCGGACCCAGGAGGCCCTGCCATGAAACGCCGACCCCGGCGGATTCGCGCCCCGGTCGGTTTGGGGCTTCTGGCTTTGTCCGGCGTCCTCTGTCTGCGGGGAATGCCGGCGGCGGCGCAAGCGGCAGCGCCGGCGTCCATCCCGGCCAACCTCTCCGGGGTCGCCCACGCCGACAAGGCCCGCCGGCTGTCCGCGGCGGCGCGCGCCAACCTGACCCGCGACGGCGCAGTGGTCGTCGGGGGGAGCGAGCGGCACTTCTTCGCCTTATACGACCGCAACCGCTACGAGGGGATTCCGCACTTTGTCGCGCTCGATCCGCTGCTGCATCTGTTCCACCGCAAGTTCGACTCGCTGGTCATGGCGGCGGAGATGGAGCGCGGGCGGCCGGCGCTTCAGAGCTTCGCGCGCAAGCAGAGCGACCGGGCGCTGGCGCTCTTGCAAGGCCCAGCCGGCAGCCAGCCGGCCGCGGCGGCGGCGCTCAAGTGGCTGGCGATCTACCACACGGTGCCGCGCGTGCTCCTGACCGAACCGCATCTACCCGACGAGCCCATAGACCCGCGCATCGCCGCCGACGTCGAGCGCGAAGTCAAGCTGATCAAAGCGGCGCGCGGCCAGGGGACAAGCGCGGTGTGTCCGCACGGGCTGACCTACAGCCGCTTCCAGCCGCGCGGCCACTACCGCGGCTACGCCCTCCAGGGCTACTTCCAGGCGATGATGTTTTACGCGGAGTGCGGGTTCGACGTGCAGCGGCCGGCCGAGCTCGGACGCGCGCTGGATATCGTGCGCCTGATTCAGGCCGCCGATCCGGAGGAGCGCCAGCTGCTCACCCAGGTCAGCGAGCTGCTCGGCCGAATCGCCGGCCCGCCCGACCCGGGCGACCTCGAACCCGGGTCGCTCGCCGGCTGGCTCGATTCGTCGCTGCCGCCGCTGCCGACAGCCGTATCGCCTGAGGTCTTGAGCCGGCTGCAGCAGCGCCTGCACGCCGTGCCGGCCGTCCGGCTGCCGACTTTTTCTCCGGGGCCCGGCGCCCCGGACGGCAGTGAGCGCAGCTTCCATCTTTTGGCGCTCGGTACGCTGCCGGATAACGTCGTGCTGCAGCGGATCGGGCAGGCGGAGACGCCGGTGCCTTCGGCGCTGGATGTGCTGGCGGCGCTCGGCTCCGCCACGGCCCGTGAGCTGCGTCAGCCGGCGCTGTTGCCGCCGCCGCCGAGCTTGGCGATCGTGCCGAGCTTGGCGCCGCCGCGCAGCTTTTACGCCCGCTGGCTGGCCCTACTGGCCCAGGTCACCCGTTCCCCCGATCCCGGCGAGCGCCAGCCGGCGTTCATGCGCTCGCCGGCCTTTCGTACCCGCCTTGTGCGCAGCGCCGCCGGCTCCTACGCCGAGCTGCGGCACGACACCTTGCTCTACGTGAAGCAGCCGCTCGTGATGATGGAAGGCGGCCACGAAAAGGAGCTGCCGGCCAGCCGCGCCGCCGGCTATGTCGAGCCGCGCCCCGACATCTACCGCCGCGTGGGTGAACTTCTGCGCGAAGCGGCGGCGCTGCTCCCGTCGCCGGCCGCCGCGTCCCGGCCCGGCTCGCGGCCCGACTCGGCGCCCGAGCTCTTGGCGCTGCTCGACTTTCTGACCATGGTTTCGGAGCTCGAGCTGGCCGATCAGCCCATCCCCAAAGCCGCGGACGACCGGCTGCGCGACATCGGCAGCGAGCTCGAAGCGCTCACCCGCGGGCATGCCGATCGCCTGCCGGATCAGGCCCTGGTCGCCGACATCCTGACCCTGGCCGGCGACGGCGGTCCCGAGCGCGCCCTGCACATCGGCATCGGCAACGTCGATGAGCTGTGGGTGGTCGTGCCGCGCGGCGGCAAGCGGCTCCTCACCCGCGGCGGCGTCTTCTCCTACTACGAGTTCCTCGCCGCCCCGGGCGAGCGCCTGGATGACACCGCCTGGGCGGAGCGCCTCGACTCCGGCTCACCGCCCCCCCGCCCCGGGTGGACGCGACCGCTTGACGAGGACCGCATCAAGACCCACCGCCGCCCCCTACGCAAACAGTAGCAGGCGGCCCCGATGAGCAATGAGCGGCGGAAGCAGCGACCCCAACGGGATTTGAACCCGTGTTACCAACGTGAAAGGCTAGTGTCCTAGGCCAGCTAGACGATGGGGTCGGAAGAGCGGTTCACGCTCAGCGATTTGGCATTTTCCATGCTGCGGCGGGAATGTCAATGATCCTCGTTTCATAGAAGAATTTTGGCGCGACTTTTCGAGGCCGCCGCGGCAGGTCGGCGCGGGGGCGGCAGCGCGAACCTGGCCGCGGCCGGCCGGCGTAGGCACCGGGATGGTCGTGGGCGACGGGCAAAAAAGTGTATCCGGCGGCGTATGGTGAGGGGAGGCCGGGCCGCGTTAAGCTACTTTCATGACCAAGTCGATCGCTGCCATCGCCGTCGTCTTTATTGTCGCTTCGATTGGTTGGATGATCCTCGGCGGCACGATCGATGCGCGCACCACCACCCAAGATCGCGAGCTGCGCGCCAAGGTCGGTCAGCTCTGGGGATCGCCGCTCGATCAAAACGCCCCGGCCGCGAGCCTGGATGTCCCGCGGGTCGTCGAGACGCAGGAGCAAGACAAGGACGGCCGCACGGTGGTCAAGCACTCCACGGTCATCGACCACTTCGCCATCCCCATCGTCTCCAGCGACATCAAGGTCAACCTGCACCTGGACCAGCGCAAAAAAGGCCTGCGCTGGTACGCGACCTACCGCGCCGAGTTCACCGCCCGCTACGAGCTGGAGCTGCCCGCCGACCGCCCGGCCGATCCGGACAGCGACATGGTCGTGAGCTTCGGCTTCCCGTCGCCTAACGGCCAATACGACGACTTCCGCTTCGAGCTCGACGGAAAGTCGGTGTCGGTGGCGCGCGGCGGGGCCGGCGTCTCCGCGGTCATGCATAACCCCGTGCCGCGCAGCCGCCACGTCCTCATGCTGCACTACGTCTCCCAGGGGCTTGAGACCTTCACCTACCGCTTCGCCGAAGGCATCGCCGAGGCGCGCGACTTTCAGCTCACCGCCACCACCGACTTTGACGACTACGACTTCCCCGGCAACACGATGTCGCCGACGCAGAAGACGCGCGGCGAGCAAGGCTGGGAGCTGACCTGGAAGTACAAGAGCCTGGTCACCGGCAACGGCATCGGCGTGGCCATGCCGCAGAAGCTCGATCCGGGACCGATGGCGGCGCGGATCTCGTTTTTCGCCCCGGTGAGCCTGGGGTTCTTCTTCTTTCTGACTTTCGTCATCGCCATCCTGCGCGGGCTGCGCATCCACCCGATGAACTATTTCTTCCTGGCGGCGGCGTTCTTCGCGTTCCACCTGCTCCTGGGGTATCTGGTCGATCACATCTCGATCCACCAGGCGTTCGCGGTGTGCTCGGCGGTGTCGATCTTTCTGTGCGTGTCGTACCTGCGCATCGTGGTCGGCAACCGGTTCGCATTTTTGGAGTTCGCGCTCGCCCAGCTCGTGTATCTGGTCGGCTTCTCCTATGCGTTCTTCTTCGCCGGCTTCACCGGTCTCACCGTGACCATCGGCGCGATCGTCACGCTGTTTCTGGTGATGCAGTTCACCGCCCGCATCGACTGGGCGGAGCGCTTCAAGTAGCCCTTGTGCCGTCCGCCGCGCGGCGGCTCAGCCCTGGAGCTCGGCCAGCCGCTGCAGCGTCAGCTCATCGCCCGGGATGAGCGCCAGGATCTGGCGGCAGTCGCTGATCGCCGCCAAGCGATCGCCAAACTGCGCAAGAAGCGCCGCCCGCTCGCTCAGCCACTCGGCGCGCTCACGCGGGGACGCCGCGCCGGCGATGAGCTTGGCCAGCGTCGCGAGCGTCTTTTCGTCCTCGCGGCGGGCGGCGTAGATGAGGCGGATGCGGCGCAGCGCATCGCGGTGTCCGGGCAGCTCATCGAGGATGCAGCCGAGCTGCTGTTCGGCCTCCGCCAAGTCGCCGCCTCTCTCGGCCGCTTCGGCGATGCGCAGGCGCAGCGCCACCCGCTCGCGCAGCGCTGCCTCGGCCGATGCGGCTTCGGGCAGATAGAGCAGCCGCACCTTCAGGACCGCCGTGACCTCGGCAAAAGCGCCGCGCTGGCTCAATAGCTCCGCCAGCGCCGTGCTCGCCGCCAGCACCGACTCCGACTCGGCATCGTGCTCGCCGCGGGCCAAAAGCTCGGCATACGCCTGCTCGGCCCCGGCCAGATCGCCGCGCCGCGCCCGCAGCTCGGCCAGACAGCGGAGCAGGAGCCCGGGCCGCGTGAGCGTCTCGGGAACCGCCGCGACCCCGGCGAGCAGCGCCTCCGCCTCATCCAGCCGCTGATCGCGGTAGGCCCGCTCGGCCAGGGCGCACAGGGCCAGCTCATCGCCGGGCTTTTGGGCGAGCAGCGCCGCCCCGTAGCGGCTGGTTGCGGCGTCGTCGCCCTGCGCCCGGCACAGGAGCAAAAGCCGCGCCAGCACATCGATGTAGCCGATCCCTTCGCTCACCTGCTGCAGGCGGCGCTCCAGAAGCCGCCGCCGCTCCGCCGCATCGGGTCCGCCGTCCAGATCGAGCAGCAGCGCCCGCGCCGCCTCGCCCGCCGGTCCGCCGAGTGTTACGGCTTGCTCCAGGTGATCGCGGGCGCGCAGCTCATCATCGGCGCGAACCGCCAGCTGCGCCGCTTCGACCAGCGCCGCCCCGCGCTCACCCGCCGGCAGCAGCGCCGCCGCCCGCCCCATCGCGTCGGCCGCGCCGAGAAACTCCCGACGCTCCAAAAGCTGCTCCGAGAGCAGCCGCCAGGCAGCGGCCGAGCCGAGCTGTCCGGCGTTACGAAACGCTTCCTGCGCCGCGCCGATCTCCCCGCGCAGCTTGTGCAGCTGCCCGAGCTCGATGAGCAGCGAGGCGCGGCCGACCGGGTCGCTGGCCAGGCGGGCGTGCAGCTCGCGCTGAAGCAGCGCCACCGCTTGTTCCAGATCCCCGCCCTGCCGGACCAGGAGCCGCAGCGCCCGCAGCGCCGGGGGATACTCTGGCGACAGCGCCAAGGCCTCATCTAGGAGCGCGTGCGCCGTCGACTCGCCGCCAAGGCGCAGCAAGACATAGGCTTTTTCGACGAGCAGGCGGGCCCGCTGGCCGCTGCTGCTGGCCAGCTTCAGCAGCTGCTCGCAGTAAGCCAGCGCCTGGTCATACTCGCCCGCCGCCCAGGCCAGCCCGAGCAGCCCCTCGATCGGCCGCGGATCCGCGGCGAGCAGCGCCGCCGCGTGGAGAAACAGTGCCCGCGGCTCAGCCGGGGCCCGCGGCAGCTCCGTGGGGACCGGCGGCGGCGCATCGCTTATCACCGGCGGCAGGTCCCCCGCCGGACGGGTCGGGCTGACGGTGCTCGGCACGCGCGTCTCACCGCCGCTCAGCGCCTCTTCAAGAAAGTCGGCCGGCACCGCCACCCAGGTTCCCGCCGCCGCCCGGCCGACGTAACTTGGCAGCGCTTCGGCGCTTGCTTCGCCGGCGGACTGCCACAGCTCGGCGGCGGCGCGGCGCGGCCCCGACAGACCGGCAGCGGCCGCCGTAAGCAGTCCCGCGGCGGCCAGCGCGCACTCGCCGGCTTCGTGCGGCTCGACATCCGGCGCGTAGGCCGCGGTGAGCAAGTGTTCGATGCTGCGCTCGGGATCGCCGGGGTGCGGAGAGCTGGCGAGCAGCATCCCGAGCACCGCATGGGCGGGACCAAACGTCTCGGCGCGCATCAGCACGAGCTCCAGCTGTCCCAGCGCCTCCGCCCCGCGCTGCATGAACAGGAGCAGCTCGGCCTGGATGACGCGCAGCCCGCTGGCGCGCCGCACCGTGTCGCCGGCCCGCCGCAGCTCTGCCTCGCACAAGGCGAGCGCGGCCGCGGCCCGGCCCGCCGTCGCCTGTCGCCGCAGCAGCTGGCGACAGCGGGCCAGCGAGTCGAAATCTTCGGGATCGGCGCCGCACAACCGCAGCCAGCGCATGGCCGCGGAGGTGTCATCCCCCAGTAGCTCCGCCAGCTCCGCGGTCTGCCGCAGCAGCTGGGCACGGCCGCGGCGCTCACGCGGATGCTCGGTGAGCAGCGCCAGCTGGCGATCCATCCGGGCCAAGAGCTCGCGCAGCCGCCCCTTTTGCCGCAACAGCTGGCGTAGCTCCGCCAACAGCTCCTCAGGCAGGGTGCCGCTGGCACGCCGGCTGTCGGTAACGAAGGAAAGCGCAGTGAGCGCATCGTCCGCGCCCCCGGTCAGCGGCTCCGCGAGCTCGGCCTGGCTGAGCGCCAAGCGTTCGCCGCCTTGCAGGCCCTCCAGAATCGCGATATGGGCCCGCGCCGCGGCGATATCGTCGCCCAGGCGAGCAGCCAGCTCGCGCAGCTCGCGGGCCACGGTCAGGCGGCGCAGCCCTCGGCTCTTGTCGAGATCGCGGATCAGCGCCGCCTGGAGCGCCGCCGGGGTCCCGGCCTGGCGCAGGCGGGTCTGCAGGCGGTCGCGCACCGCTTCATCGTCGGCATCAAGGCGCGCCAGCTCCTCATCGGCGCGGCCGAGCAGGCTCGGGCCGCAGAGCGCCGCCGCCTCCAGCAGCAGCGATCGCCGCATCTCACCTGACTCATAGTCCGCCCAGCCGAGCAGCGCGGCGCCCAGACGCGGACCATCGCCGCTGGCGCGAAACAGCGCCGCCAGCGCCGGCCATGCCAGCGCGCCCCCACCGGCTTCGACGGCGTCGGCAAGCTCCCGCTCTTCGGCTGCGGCATCGCCGCGCTCGTGCTCGATCTCGGCCAGGCGCAGCAGCACCTGCGGGCGCTCGGCCGGCGGAACTTGCTCCGCCGCCAGCGCCCGCCGATAGGCGACAGCGGCAGCGTCCAGGTTCGCCTGCGCGTAGGCGTGGTGCCCCAGCGCCAAAAGCACGAGCGGGGTCTGCTCGCCGCCGAGCTCCAGCGCCTTGCGCAGCGCCGCCTCCGCCCGATCGTAGCTGCCGTAGGCGTGCCAGAGGTGACCGGCATGCGCCCATAACACCGCCGCCTCCGCGCTGTCGGTGAGCGCCGCCGCCGCGGTCTGCCACAGCGATGCCGCCCGCGCCGGATCGGCGAGCTGCTGCTGCGCCACGCGCGCCGCCCGCTGGTAAAGTTCCGCCGCCCGCTCCGGCACGAGCCGCGCATGGATGAGCAGCGCATCGACCAGCGCGCGATGCTCGCCGGCCGCTTCCAGCGCCGCCAGCAGCTCTTCCGGCTCCCCGCCCGCCGCCCGCTGGGTCGCAAACGCGTCGCGATGCTGACCCCGGACCGAGTGCAGCCGCGCCAGGGCCGCGAGCTCCTCTTTGGTCGCCAGACCGCGCCGCTGCAGCCGCTGCAGCACCGGCAGGAGGTCGGCAAGCTCGCCCGGCTCGGCGATCATCAGCTCCGGCAGATCGAGCACGACCCGCTGGTGCAGCGCCTCGGGATGCTCGCCGGCCTGGTCGAGGTAGGTGCGCGCCCTGGCGATCTCCCCGCGCTGCTGGCACAGCCGCGCCGCGCCCAGACACAGCCGCAGCCGCGCCGGTCCAAAGACCGTGCGCAAGGCGCGATCAAGGCGCGTCAGCGCCGCCGGCAGCGTCTCCGCGGCCGCGCGCATAAGGATGTGCTCGGGCTCTTCCGCCGCCGCATCGCCGTCCGCCGCCTCAACAGGCAAAAGGGGACTCGGCGCCGGCGGCACGCTTTTCGGCGCGAGCTCGGCCACAAGCTCCGCCACTTCGCTCGCCACCGCCGCATCGGCATCCGCGACCGCTTGCAGCAGCGCCTGGGCCCGGCGCGCCGTGGCCGCCGCCGCCGGCCGATCCATCACCGTCAGACAGCGCGCCGCCGCGAGCAACGCAAGCGCCCGCTCCTCCGGGGCGCTGGAAACGCCTCCCGCCGTCTCCTCCCCAAGCTCCGTCAGCCGCTCCGCCGCCGCCGCAAGCTCACCCCGCGCCCCGGCCAGAAGGGCCAGCGCCAGCCGCGCTTGACCATCCTGCGGCGAACGCCGCACGGCTTCGCCGAACAGCTGCTCCGCTTCCTCCTGACGCGAAGCCGCGGACAAGAGTACCTGTCGCCGCCGCGCCTGCATCATCTCACCGAGACCGGCGGACTGCTCAGCCAGCGCATAGGTCGCCACGGCCGCGGCGTAGTCTCCAGAGAGTAGCAGCCGATCGCCCAGGCTCACCACCTCTGGCACGGCGAAGCTTATCGGCTCCGGGGCCGGCGCCAGCCAGTCTTCGGAGGAGTCATCGCCGAACGTGTCGCGACGCCCCGCCGAGCGGTAGCCCAGCTGCAGCCGCCCGCCTTCGAGACGTACCGCATGCAGGCTGGCCGTCGTCGGATCCGCGGCGCGGTAGCCGGCCCGCGGCAGCGTCGATAAAAGCGCGTCATGGAGCAGATCGACCCCGACCACCCACAGGCCGCTGGCCCAGATGAGCCGCAAGCCGAGCGCGGCGTCTCCCTCGCCGGAGAGCGCGGCACGGCGGTGCCCGCAGAGCGCCAAGCCGACCGCCCAGCGCACGAGCAGCCCAAGGATCGGCGCGGGCGTCTGGGTGAGCCCATAGACCCGCACTTCTTCCTCGACCAGACCGAGCGCCAACGGATCGGCCGGGCGCACCGGACCCGACTCGGGTTTGCAGGCGCGCAGCCGGGTCCGCACCGTGCACCACAGCGGCGCCCCGCCATCGCGCATGCGCGCCAGCACCTGCAGCTGCGGCCCGCCGGCATCCTTGGCGAAGCGCACCCGCAGGTGTTCCAGCGTCGGACCGAGCGGCGGCAAAAGCGGCAAAAGCGCCGTCAGCTCCGCCGCCAGGGTGCGGTTTAGCTGCGCCTCATCAATAGTAAGCTCAGCGCGCTGGACGCGGCCGCGTCGCTGCGCTACCGGATCGCCGGCTCGGCCGGCCAGATCAAGCTCCAGCTGCGCGACCTCGCCGGCGCCCCAGGGAACCGGGGCCGCCAACGCCAACCGGCTCTGCGCCGCACCGCCGCGCGTGAAATGCGGCAGGGCAGACGGTTGCGGCGGCACCGAGGGTTCCGAAGGGGTCAAAGCGATCCGGTTTTACCACGACCCACGCCGCCGGCTACTTCCCAGTCGGAACGAGCTAGGCGTGGGCAAGCTTGTCCCCGGAGCGCTGCGCCGGTTCGTAGCGAAGGTGATCGCTTAGGTAATGGCGCAAGCGGCCGATTACCAAATCGAGCGCGACATGGTTCTCGCCGCCTTCCGGAATAATGAGATCGGCCCAGCGCTTGGAGGGCTCGACGAACTGCAGGTGCATGGGGCGCACCGTCTTATAGTACTGCTCGCGGGTGGTCTGGAACGTGCGCCCGCGCTGCTCCAGGTCGCGGCGCAGCCGGCGCAGCACGCGGATATCGGCGTCGGTATCGACGAACAGCTTGATGTCCAGCTGCCCGCGCAGCTCCGCCTCGACGAAAAGGAGGATGCCTTCGACGACGATGAACGGCGCCGGTTCGACCCGCCGCCGCACCTGCAGCCGCGAGTGCGTCTTGAAATCGTAGACCGGCATGTCGATCGCATCGCCGGCCCGCAAGGCGCGCAGGTGCTGGATCAGCAGATCCGTCTCCAGCGAGTCGGGGTGATCGTAATTTAGCGCCTCGCGCAGGGCCTGGGTCAGGTCGGAGCGATCGCGATAATAGCTGTCATGATCCAAGATCGCGACGGTCCCCCGCGGCAGGCCTTCAACAATCTTGGCAGCGACGGTAGACTTGCCGGAACCGGTACCACCAGCGACACCGATAACCAAGGGGCTCACGCGGCGCACCATGACAAAGTGAGCCGCAGTTTTCAAGTCCTACCGTCCGCTCCGCGGACAAAGTCGAGTTTGGCTTCTTTGAGCGAGATACCTGGATGGGCAGGTATCGGCAGATATTGGAAGGTATTAGCAGACATTTAGAGGGCTTTTTTGTTCGGCATCGGCGGCGGTAGCGTCAGCGGTGACTCGAGGTGGCCGTGCTCGGCGAAGCTGTAGTGCCCGCCGTGCGCGACGACGACGTGATCGAGCAGCGGAATCCCCAGGAGGTTTCCGACCTGCGCCATGCGATAGGTGAGCTCGCGATCCGGCTCGCTGGGCGTCGGCTCGCCGCTTGGATGGTTGTGCGAGACCAGCGCCGCGGCCATGCCTTCGCGGACGAGCGGCCGGTAGACGTCGGCCAGGCTGACCTGCACCCGATCGACCTGGCCGATGGCAGCGATGTGGCGGCAGCGGACGCGGTGGCGGGCGTCGAGCCCGAACACGTGGATCGCCTCTTGTTCGCCGGAGGCCAGCTCGACCCGCAGGAGCTCGGCGATATCGGCGGCGCGGCGCACATGCAAGCCGCTCAGCGGCTCCGGAAGAAGCGAGCGCCGACCGAGCTCCAGCGCCGCTTTGACCTGGCAGACGCGGGCCGGTCCGAGGCCCGGCAGCTGACACAAGGCGTGCGCGCCGACCCGCCGCAAGCCGATAGGTCCGCCGGCCGTGTCGAGGAGCAAGCGGGCCAGCGGCAGCGCCGCCCCGGAGCCGATGACCAGGGCCACGAGCTCGTCGTCGTTTAGCTGCTCGGCGCCCAGAAACAAGAGCCGCTCGCGCGGGCGCTGATGGAGCGGTCGTAGGTCGAAGTCGGCCGCCGCCTCGGATGCGTGACCAAAGGCGCAACTTCTCATCCGCGTCGTCATCGACCTGCCCTCGCTCCGACGATCCCACGGCTGCGGGCGGCGCGGCGCGCTGACGCTTGCCGCCCGCCGCGCGGCAGAGCCGGTGCAATCCGCTTCCCCAATCGCTTAAGCTGCGCTAGGAGCTGCTTTGCATGGGCGCGGCGATCCTCCGTTCGATGTGTTGTGGGTTGATGCTGGCTACGGCGGTGCAGGCGCAAGAACCGGCGCGGCCCAAAGAGCCGGGGCCGGAGATGGTGACCGTCCCGGCGGGCGCATTCGTACGCGGCGACAGCAGCGGTGAGCCTGATGAGCGGCCGCAGCGCCGCATCGAGCTGCCGGCATTTCGTCTGGATCGCACCGAAGTCACACGCGGCGCCTACGCCAGCTGCGTCCAAAAAGGGGCCTGCCGCCCGCCGGCCGCTCCCGGCCGCGCTCCGGACCCGCGCGACCTGCTCCCGCCCGAGCTGCCGGTCGCCTATGTCAGCTGGCATGACGCCGCGGCCTACTGCGCCTTTGCCGGCAAGCGCCTGCCGAGCGAGGCGGAGTGGGAAAAAGCGGCCCGCGGCACCGACGGTCGGCGCTACCCCTGGGGCGGGGACTTCGCGTGCCGGCGCGGCAACTTCGGCAACTTCGCCGGCGATGGCCGCTGCGCCGATGAGGGGGCGCCCGGCAAGCTGCTGCCGGTGGGCAGCTTTCCCCAAGGCGTCTCTCCTTATGGCGCACTCGACATGGCCGGCAACGTATGGGAGTGGGTCTGGGACCCCTACTCCGCCGATGCCTACCGGCGCCCGCCGCTGCATCCGCCCGCCGGGAAGTCCGGTCCGAAGCTCGTTTTCCCCGACGCGCCGCGGCCCGCTGCCAAGGCGGCCGCGAACGGCCCTGGGAGCCCGGTGTCGGGCACAGGCGAACCGGGCGATCGCCGGGTCTTGCACGGCGGCGGCTGCTGCTCGATCTTCGGGCTGCCGCGCAGCGCCGACCGCCTGGCGCTGCCGGCAAGCTACCGCGACGCCGACATCGGCTTCCGCTGCGCCCAAGATCTGCCGCCGCCGGACCGCGCCGCGGCAGCGCCCAAGAACGCTCCGCACGGACCCTCCCAGCCGCAAAACTGAACCTGTTCGCGCGCCGGCCGCCGGGCCCCTGGCCGCGGGCGATTTTGCCCGGAACCTTGACGCGACGATAAAGACCAGCGATAAAGCGCAGACCTGCTGCTCTGCTAGCCGCTTCTTTATCCGGCGCAGCGTCACCGCAGAGACAAGAACGGAAGAGGAGTGCCCCGTGAACCTTGCCCCCCACGAGATCTGCCACCGCTTGGGTGAGACCAAGTTCAAGGAGATGTTCCTAGCGCTCAACGCCGCGGCCATGAAAGCCTCGCTGTCGGAAGTCGGCCTGTCGGCGATTCGCCTGCCGATGCACCACAGCTTGCGCAAGCGCAACGAAGACTGGGCGCGGAAGCTGTGGCAGACCGTGAGCTCGGGGCGGCCGGGCGGCTGCAAGCTGCTGCTTTTCGAGTGGCTGCGCCAGACCAAGAGCCCGATGCTGGCGGCGTTCCTCGACGCTGCCGGAGTGCCGCACCAAAAAGGTCTCACCGATGCCGATTTCATGAAGGATGTCCCCGAGGAAAAGCTTCTCGCGGCGGCGACGCAGCTGCTGGCCCATCCGAACTTCGATCGCCGCGACGTAGCGATCTATCTGCTGTTTCTCGACTACTCCAATGAGACAGAAAAGTTCGCCGAGCTAAACCTCGCCCAGAGCCTGCAGCCGTAGTCTGCGGCCGCCGCCGGCAGTCGTGGCGCTCACGCGGCGCGCTCTGCCGCTTGCGACGCGCTCTGCCGCTTGCGACGCGCTCTGCCGCTTGCGGCGAGCTCGCCGCGTGTGCCGCCGCCATCGCTGACTCTTGGCTCATTGCCGGCGGCCGCGGCCGCGTGGACCCCGACGCTGCGAGCGGACCCGCCTTGCGGCGGGTGCAACATCTTTTACAATCGCGGCAATCGCGGCGATATCGAAACCAACGGGCTAACAGGCATGGCCGATGACCATCCTCGCTAAGCAGCTCCAGCGTGCTCTCACCATCTGCCAGAAACGGCGCAAGCTTCGCCGCCTGTGGCTGATGGTCGCACTCTGGGGATGCCTGGCTCCCGCCGCGCGGGCCAGTGAACCGCCGGCCGGCAGCGACAGTCTTAGCGCCCCGGCCGCCGTGTCGCGATTCACCCGGCTGCGCAAACAGCTGGAAGGGCTGCTCCACAGCGGCCTGCTCGGCAAGCTGATGGGCGCGGGCAAGCGCCTGCTCACGGGCGAATCGCTCTTCATGACGGTCTTCCAGCACCAGGGCAGTGCCGGGAAGGAGCGCGTCGCGTTCGCCGCGCCGTACGCCGGCAAGATCCTCCCGATGGACCTGCAGCAGCTCGGCGGGCGTCTGCTCTGCCAGAAGGACTCGTTCCTCTGCGCCGCGCGCGGCGTCAGCGTCGGCATCGCCTTCCAGAAGCGCATCGGCGTCGGCCTCTTCGGCGGCGAGGGCTTCATCATGGAGCGCCTGCAGGGTGATGGCCTGGCCTTCGTGCACGCCGGCGGCACGCTCCTCGAACGCACCCTGGCCCCCGGCGAGGTCCTGCGCGTGGAC
>CALFML010000128.1 GCA_937879845.1 uncultured Myxococcales bacterium | reverse complement strand
TGAGCGCCTGCGCGAGCTCAACGCCAAGCTCGGGAGCTGGGAGCAGGTCAAGTACTTCCGCGTCCTGCCGCGCGAGCTGAGCGAGGCGGAGGGCGAGCTCACGCCGACGCTGAAGATCAAGCGCAAGGTCGTCGCCGAGCACTATAAGGATCTCATCGATTCGATGTACAAAGAGCGCGGCGACAAAGACAAAGACTAGGCTCTGCCCCGCATCCGCATCCCCTCCCCGTGTAATCCCGCCGCCCCCAGGCCTAGTAGGGTAAAGTAGGGCCGATGAGCGAATGGCGGACCCTGATTGTCGATGATGAGCAGACGTATTCGCGCGCCTTGCAGCGGCTGCTCGGGCGGCGCGGCATCGAGGCGGATGTCGCGTCCACCGCGGCGGAGGGCCTGTTGCGGGCGCGCCAGCGGCCCTACACCCTGGCGGTGCTCGACTACATGCTGCCCGATGGCAGCGGGCTCGATCTGATCGGGCCGCTGCGGCAGCTGCGTCCGGCGCCGGCGGTGCTCATGATGACCGCCTACGGCACGATCGAAAACGCGGTCGAGGCGATGCGGCGCGGCGCCACCGATTACGTGCCCAAGTCCACCGCCCTGGCCGATGTCGTGGAGCGCGTCGCGGAGGCGGAGCGGGTGGCGCGCGCGGCGCAGCGGACCTCGCCCAGCCAGCCGCAGCTCGGCAGCGCCGCCACCGCCAGCCTGACCCAGGCCTTCCTCGGCGAGTCCGCGGCCATGTGCGAGGTGCGGTCGCGCATCCACGAGGTCGCCCAGTCCCCCGACACCACCGTGCTCCTCCACGGTGAGAGCGGCACCGGCAAGGGCATCGCCGCCCGCGCCATCCACGGTCTGTCGGCCCGCGCCAGCGAGCCGTTCGTCGCCATCGACTGCGTCGCCCTGCCCACGCCGCTGGCCGAGAGCGAGCTGTTCGGCCATGAAAAAGGCGCCTTCACCGGCGCCGAGCGGCAGAAGCCCGGCCGCCTCGAGATGGCCGGCCGCGGCACGGTGCTGCTCGACGAAATCGGCGACATGGAGTGGGCGCTGCAGGGCAAGCTCCTGCGCGTGTTGGAAGAGCGGACCTTCGAGCGGGTCGGCGGCATCCGCCCGGTGCAGCTCGACGCGCGGGTGATCGCCGCCTCGCACCGCGACTTGAGCCAGCTGGTCGGCGACAAGAAGTTCCGGCTCGATCTGTTTCACCGCCTGTCGGTGTTCCCGATCAACATCCCGCCGCTGCGCCAGCGCGGCGAAGACATCGTGCTGCTCGCCGAGCACTTCTGCGGCGACTTCGCCGCGCGCCTGGGCAAGCAGCTGACCCTGGGCCGCGAGGTCAGCGAGCTGCTCCTGCACTACGACTTCCCCGGCAACGTGCGCGAGCTGCGCAACCTCATGGAGCGCGCCGTCATCCTCGCACCGCCGACCGGCAACGGCGCCACGGTGGCGCTGACCCCGGACCTTTTGCCGCCGCGCATCGCTGAGATGGCGGTGCAGCGCCAGATCACCCCGCTCGCCGCGGAGCCGGGCGGCGACGGCAAGCTCTCGCCCGAAGTCCTGGCCGCGCGCGCCGAAGGCGGCCTCACCGTCACCTTCGAACCCGGCCGCGACACGCTGGAGAACCTGGAGCGCCGGCTCCTTGAAGAAGCCCTGCGCATGGCCGGCGGTAAAAAGGTCAAAGCCGCCGAGATCCTCGGCATCTCCCGCTTCGCGCTGCTCCGCCGGGTAGAAAAGTACGGCCTAGGCTGACTGCCGCCGCCGTGTTAGAAAATCCCTGGGAGTGTGCCCGGGACTGGTGCCCGGCCCAGTCTTCAAAATTGGTGGTGCCGGCTTAATCTCCGGCTCGGCGGGTTCGATTCCCGTACGCTCCCGCTCCCGCGCCTATGCCGGACCCAGCTGCGTCAGGCCGGCCGCCAGACGCCGCATGCCTTCTTCGATGTTGGCGAGCGAGGTGGCGTACGAGAAGCGGAGGAAGCCCGGCGCGAAGAAGCCGGAGCCGGGGATGGCGGCGATGCCGGCGTGCTCCAGCAGCCACTCGCACAGCTCGATGTCGTCGCGCGGGCCGGTGGGCCGCAGGTAGGCGCGCAGGTCGGGGAAGCAGTAGAAGGCGCCTTGCGGCTCGGCGCAGCGCAGGCCGGGGATGCGGCACAGCGACTCGTACATCACCCGCCGCCGGCGATCGAACTCGGCGCGCATCGCCTCGACCGGCACCTGGTTGCCGGTGAGCGCGGCATAGGCCGCATGCTGGGCGATGGTGGTGGCGTTGGTCGTCACCTGTCCCTGCAGCGCTTGCATGGCATCGATGAGCGGCCGCGGGCCGGCGCAGAAGCCGATCCGCCAGCCGGTCATCGCGTAGGTCTTGCTGACCCCGTCGATGAGCAGCGTGCGGTCGCGCAGATCCGGAGCGACCCGGCACAGCGACGCCCACTGCGCGGGGGCGTAGACCAGCCGGCGGTAGAGATCATCGGTGATGATGTAGAGATCGGGGCTGCCGTGGGTACGGACCACCTCTGCCAGTGCGGCGAGGTTTTCGGCGTCGTAGACCGCGCCGGTGGGGTTGCTGGGGCTGTTGAGCAGAATCGCCCGCGTGCGCGGGGTGATGAGCCGGGCGAGCAGGGTCGGATCGAGCTGAAAGCCGTCCTCGCTGCGCTGCTCGGCGAGCACCGCGACCCCGCCGGCGATGCGCACGAGCTCGACATGGCTCGGCCAGCACGGCGTCGGCACAATGACCTCGTCCCCGTCATCGAGCAGGGCCATAAGCAGGTTGTAGATGCTGTGCTTGGCGCCGGTCGAGACCAGGATGTTTTCGGCCTTGAGCGGCCGATCGTGAACCGCCGCCAGCTCCGCCGCCGCCGCCGCGCGCAGCTCGGAGAGCCCGGCGATGGCGGTGTACTTGCCCGCTCCCTTTTGCATCGCCAAGCTGGCCGCGTCTTGGATATGCGCCGGCGTATCGAAGTCCGGTTCCCCGACCCCGAAGGAGATGATGTCGCGGCCCTTGTCCTGCAGCTCGCGCGCCCGCGCCGCGACCCCGAAAGTGATCGACGGCTGGATGCGCTGGACCCGCTGCGATAAGCGCATTACTTCCCGTCCACAGCTGGCGGAAATTTCTCGCGCAGCGCCTCGGCAACAGACGGCGGCACCATCGATGAGACATCCCCGCCAAACTGCGCCACTTCCTTGACGAGCGACGAGCTGACGTAAAAATGTTGTTCGTCGGTCATAAGAAACAGCGTCTCCAAACCCGGTGAGAGGCGGTGGTTCATATGCACCAGCTGGAACTCGTACTCGAAGTCCCCGATGGCGCGGAGGCCGCGCACCACAAAGCGTGCGCCGCGCGACTGGACATAGCTTACCAGTAGGCCGGAGAAGGCGTCGACCTCGACTCGCGGATCATGCGAAATAGACGACAGAATCTGCGATCGGCGCTCCTCCACGGTAAACAGAGGTTTTTTTCGCACGTTGTCGGCCAGCGCCACGATCACGCGGTCAAACAGCCGCAGGGAGCGCGACAAGATGTCCAGGTGCCCGTTGGTGATGGGGTCGAAGGAGCCAGGGTAGACAGCGATCCGCTCGGTGTTCACGGGTGGTCTCCGGTTCTCTGTGCGGGGGATGGCAGGTCGAAAGGCGGCGCCGAAAAAAACGCCAGCGCCGTATCCCCGTAGCGCCGGACATCGACGCAGCGGAGAGGCCGCGGGGCACTTGGCGCAGCGCGGCGGTCGTGCTCGACCACCAGGATGCCTTCGGGTCCAAGCAGCGCCGCGGCGTGCGCGGCAAAAAAACGGAAGATCTCCGGCAGCGCGCTCGCGGCGTCTTTGTAGGGCGGATCGGCGAACACGTAGCCGTACGGCGGGGCGCAAGCGATGCCCAGCGCCTGTCCGAGCGAGTGATCCAAAAGGCGCGGCAGCACCCGCTCGACCCGCTGCGCCAGCACCACCGCCCGTTCCAGAAGGCCTAACTGCTGCAGGTTGTCGCGCACCACGCGGCAGGCCGCGGCGTCGGAGTCGACGAATACTGCCGCCGCCGCGCCGCGCGACAGCGCCTCGATCCCGAGCGCCCCGCTGCCGGCATAAAGATCCAGCACGACGCTGTCCACAGGCGGCGGCGGCAAGATATTGAACAGCGCCTGACGGACGCGATCCGCGGTCGGCCGCGTGGCCAGGCCCGCCGGGGCGCGCAGCCTGCGGCCGCCGTGCTCGCCGGCGATGACGCGCAACATGGCCCGCCGTTATCCGGTCAGGGCGGTCAGAGCGATCCCCGCGATCTTGAGCCAGCTCGGCTCGGTCTCAAAGCGCGCGACGCGCTCGGCGATCTTGTGCGAGTTGTGGTTGGTGCTCCACCACGGCGGCTTGGGGAACACGGTCAGCGGACCGCGCAGCACGCCCTTTTCGATGCCCTCGATCATGAAGGTGTTGTGGACAAAGCCCAGGCCGCTCTGGATGTTGGCCAGCGTCGCCGACGGGTGGCCGCCCCACGGCGGGGTCATCGAGCCGTAGCCCACGCCCGGCCAGTGGTTGATGCCGACCAGGCCGTAGCGCAGCTCCGCCACCGCCATGTCGAGCGCCGCCTTGACCTCCGGCGCCTCCTCGGTCTTGGGGTGGATGTACAGCGCGGCGCTGAGCGTGCCCCACAGCTTCTCGTTGCTGAACTTGGTGGCGGCTTGCAGGAACGCGGCCGGATCGCGCTCGGGTAGGGCGACCTCGCTGAGCAGGCTGCAGAACGGCTCGGTGCTGAACAGCGGCTCTTCGGTCGCTTTGCAGTCGAGCCCGCGGATGAGGGTCCACGACAGCGACTTGTCGTCGGCCTGCCCCAGGCGCGTCACCCGCTCCTTGCCGCGCGTCAGGGCGGCGTAGCGATCCTGCGCCCCGGGGTAGTAGCTCATGCGCGGCCGCACCGTGGCGAAGATATCGTGCAGGTGCTGCCAGAACGCCTCGCGCTGCGACCAGCCCTCGGAGACCACGATGACCTTGGCGGCGTTGCAGTTGAACGAGCCGTTGTTGGTCACCTGGTTGGCGAGGTTCTCGGCGAGAAACCGCAGCTGGCTGGGGCTATAGTCGCCCGGGACGATCATCGCCGGGGTGACGCAGCCAAGCTCGCTGGTGATGCCCTTTTTGAGCAGCGGATCGTTGGCGGCGAGCCGCCGATCGCGCTCGGGTCCCGGCGGCCCCCAGACGATGAGATCGTGCGTGCGGTCCGAGCCGGTGATGTGCACATCGACGATCTGCGGGTGGTAGCTCAGGTAGGAGCCGACCTCGGCGCCGCCGTAGACGAAGCGCAGGTAGCCGCGCTCGACCAAAGGCTGGAAGGCGCGCTCGTACATCGGACCCAGGTACTCGTTGACCGGGTTGAGCTTGACCAGGCACACCTTGCCTTCGTGAAACATCTTGTACAGGGCGTCGGTCGGCGGAATCGAGGCGACGTTGCCCGCCCCCAGGATGAGCGACACGCCGCCTTTGTTGCCCGCCGGCGACTGGCTGTAAAACCGCGCCTGCTCCTGGCGCGCCTGCTGTTCGGTGATCCCCGGCTGCAGCCGCATCCAGGCGGTGAAGCCGCTGGCCAGCACCTTGTCGTAGGCGTCGCCGGGCAGCACCGAGACCTCCGTGCGGCCGTCCCAGCCCGGACGAAACGCGTCGGGAGGCAGCTGCGGCTTGCCCAGCCGGTTGATGTCGTCGAGCGAGCGGATGAGCAGCCGCACGCAGCGCGCCGTGACCATCGGTCCGCCGAGCCACTCCTCCCCCGCGGTGGGCTCGTCGGTGCGCAGCCCCTTGGCCTTGCACGCGGCAGCTACCCACTCCGGCCCGATCTGCAGAATGCGCGGCAGACAGGCGCGCAGAAGCGCCGCCCGCTCGCTCGGCAGGAGCCGGGCAAAGGCCGGCGCCTGTTCGCTCAGGATGCTGATCGCTTCGTCGAGCTGCTGCTGCGAGGTCGTGGCATGGCTCTTGGCGCTGCCACTCATCTCCATGGACGCAGAGGTCGTCAGGGTCATACGCGAAAGCTAGCACAGGGTAAGGGAGTGTCCTAGGTGTTATGCTGCGCTTGTGCGAATCCATCAGGAACGCGTGTCCTTGGCAGTTCCGCGCCCGGGACTTCATCCGCTGACGGCGGAAGTGGCGGCGATCGTCCGCCGCGCCGCGCTCGGCTGCGGCCTGTGCACGGTGTTCATCCGCCATACCTCGGCGAGCCTCGTCATTCAGGAAAACGCCGACCCGAGCGTCCGCGCCGATCTCCAGCGCTTCTTCGCCCGCCTTGTTCCCGAGGGCGGCGACTACACCCACGATGCCGAGGGACCCGACGACATGCCGGCGCATATCAAAGCGGCGCTGACCCAGACTTCGCTGTCCATCCCGGTCGCAGACGGGGTGCTGGGTCTTGGCACCTGGCAGGGCATCTACCTGTTTGAGCACCGCACCGGGCGGCACCAGCGCGAGCTCATCGTCACGGTGCTCGGCGAGTAAG
>CALFML010000127.1 GCA_937879845.1 uncultured Myxococcales bacterium | reverse complement strand
GCGCTGCGCAGAGCGTCCAGGCGGTCGGCGGTCAAGTCGTAGGTGACGCCGAGGACCGCGTGCAGGCGCAGGTGGTCGCGCGCCGCCAGCGACTCGATCTTCATATCGGCCAGCTTGCCGTTGGGAAAGGTGACCAGGCTCCGCTCCAGGGTGCGGATGCTCGTCGAGCGCAGGCCGATGTGCTCGACCCAGCCGATGGTGTCGTCGATGCGCACGTAGTCCCCGACCCGCATCGGCTGATCGATGCTGAGCATGACGCCGCCGAACAGGTGCTCGACCGTCTTTTGCGCCGCCAGCGCCACCGCCAAGCCGCCGATTCCCAGACCCGCGACCAGGCTCGTCACCGGGTAGCCGAGCTCCTGCAGCGCCGTCACCACGGCGATGGCGACCACCGTCACCTCCGCCAGCCGGTACCCGAGCGGAATGACCCCGAGCGCCGCGGGATGGCTGCGAATCCACGCCGACTCGCGCACGAGCTGCACCACCACATCGACGCAGCGCCACGCCATGGCAAACAAGCCGAGCAGCAGCCCCACCCGCGCGATCGTCTGCACCGACCGCTCCGCCTGCGTCGTGATGAGCAGGTAAGGCATCGCCCAGCCCCACAGCACGCAGGTGAGGATGAGCCGCATCGGGCTGCGGTTTTTCTCCGAGACGAGCTTGGCCCACTTCGCCCGCGTCCGGCGAAACAGCGGCGCCGTAAACAGCGTCACGAGAAAGACCAGAAGCCGCGCCAAGATCACGCTGGCGATCAAAAGCAGCGGCAGCGCCAGCCACTCCCACCACACAAAGCCGCGCGGTCCGGTGCGCAGAAGCGGCGGCGGCAGGTGCTCGCGCAGCCATAGGTCGTCCAGGCGGCTGTACCAGCCGGTGATGCGCGCCACGGTCTTGCTGGAAAAGGTCCAGCGGTTCTCGCCGTCGCGGACGATGCGGCGCAGGCGCACCGGCTCGGCGAGCATGCCGGGAGCGCCGGGGATGCGGCCCACCTCTTCTTGATCGGGGGCAAGGCCGTCTTTCAGGTCACCCATCGGCGCATCGGAGACCTTGGCCAGCCACTCCGGGTCGCTGCTCAGGCGGCGGCCCAGGACCTCGCCGAGCCGCCGCGCCAGCACCGGGCCGTCATCCGGCGTGCCGGGGAGGTGCTCGGGGAGCTCCAGATCGAGCGCCGCTTCGCGAAATCGGCCGTGCTGGGCGTGGGCGAGAAACCGCTCCAGCGCCCGCCGCGGAGAGTCGGGCTCGGTGCCGTCGCCAAGCTCGGTCTCGGCGCGCACCGCGGAGAGCGCGGCGAAGAGCCCAAGGCACAGCGTCAAAAAGACCCGCCGCAAGCGCCGAGACCGCACGCGCCGCTGCTGGGCCGGGCCGCGGGCCCGAGACGCTAAAGGGGTCCGATCGCCTTGCCCGCACGCAGTTCGCACGAACTTAGCTTCGCCTGAGCCGGGCCACAACTCAACCCTTGCGGCACCGGCAGCCCGGCACGGACGACAGCCGGCCCTGCGGACCTGGTCGGAGCCTAGAACGCCCTATCAAAACCTGCGGGCCGTCGTTCGTCGTCCAGCGAGGGCGGCCCCCGTGCTCACGGTCAAAAGGCCGCGCTGGCCCCGCGGCTTTTCATCCTCGCTACGGTTTTTATAGATGTTCTTCAGCTTACCGTGCCTTTTTTATTCTGGCTGGCGCGCCGCTACGGCCTGGCCGCAGGCGACGGCAAGCAGCACCAGCGACAGCCACACGCAGTCGGCCAGCAGCAGGTGGACAAGCTGCATCGCCACCGGCGCCAAGAGCAGAAGGTTAGTCACCCCGGCGCCGATCTGCAAAACGAACAGCCCAAGGACCAGGCGCGCGAGCCAGCGCACCGCCGGTGTCGCCGCAGAGCCGGCGCTCAAGCTGACGGCCACTGCCAGATAAAGGCTGGTAAAAAGAGCCAGCGCCGGATGCAGCACCCGCAGCCGCAGCAGGAAGTGCGCCGCGGGCAAAAGATCCTGCGCCATCCCGGTCTTCAGATCCGCGGCCGGAAACAGCGTGTCGCCAAGCGCCGTCATCGCCCCGCTCACGCCGATGAGCAGCGTACCGATGAGCGCCGGAAAAAGGAGCCCCGGGATCTTACCCACCGGCCGCGGCGGCGCCGGGCTCTGCTCCGCCGCGAACGCGGTCACGCCGAGGCTGGCGACCAAGAGGAAGGTGTTTATAAGATGCAGCGCCAGGGCGATGACCCGCCGCAGCGAGGCGTCGTCTGCGACAAGCGCCAAAAGCACCAGGCCGGCGCCGATCAGCGCCTCGGCGAACATGAAACCGAGCGCCAGCGCGGAGCCGGTCCGCACAAGGTGCCCCTTGGGCCGCACCCGCCGCGCCCAGACGCAGAGCCCGAGCACCTGGACGAGCGCCAGGCCGCTGGTCACCCGGTGGGTCAGCTCGATGAGCGTCGCCGTCGATGGCGTCCGCGGCACCACCTCGCCGTTGCACAGCGGCCAGTGGCTGCCGCAGCCCGCCCCCGAGCCCGACGCGCGCACGTAGGCGCCCCACAAAATGACCAGAAAGTTGAAGCCGAGCACGAACCAGGCATAGCGAGCGAATCGATCACGCACAGGCGCAAGGTAGCCTAGCTGCCCGCGGGTCGCCAGACTCGCCGCCAAGCCGCTGCGGCCGGCGCAATCGCACCGAACCCGGCCCCAGGTCCAGGCAGCGCGGCATCAGAAAGTTTGGCGGAAGTAGGAGGCGGCGGGAAGCGGCGCGCGGCGGCGGGACGGTGCCGCCGCGCGGTCGATGGACGGGGAGGCGACTGTCAGCCGCCGCCCAGGCACAGGAAGTTGGCCTGCTTGCCCGGAGGGGCCGCGGCGCCGTTCTTGCGCCAGATGCCGGCGACGATACCGGTCTCGCCCTGGCCCTGGCACTGGCCGGCCGTGCTCTTTATCGCGCAGTAGCAGGCGTCGGTGGTCTCGCCGGCGCAGGCGCTCTGGACCGCCGCGTCGGCGGGCGTGGGATTCGCAGAGGTCGCAAAGGCGTTGCAGCACGAGGTCGAGCACACCGGGAACCCGTTATCAGGCGAGGCGTTGGGCGTATTTACATCCACGTCGCCGACCAGGCACACCGGCTTGCCGTTGTTGGTCTTGGGCACCACCGGCAGGCACGACGCCGAGATGCGCTTGCGCAGCGCTTCGGCGATCTTGTCCAGGGCGGTCGGATAGTTGTCGATGTCGCAGATGCTCACCTCCAGCGCGTTGGGCTGGCCGGTCTGCGGGTCGGTGCCAAACTGCGACGCGAACTTCGACAGGCGGTACTGCGCCTGGCCGAAGATCGTCGAGTCCTTGGAGTAGGAGCACGAAGCCATGGTGCCGGTCGCCCGATTCAGCGTGGTGCTGTTGGGGTTGACGGTCGTGGTCTGGGCGATCTGCAGCACGCCGCCATTGGACAGCGACGGCTGCGTCCAGATCCCGCTGATGAGCAGCTTGGACGCCTGCGGCCGCAGCTTGTTGAAGAAGCTGTAGTACTTGGTCAGCGGCTCGAGGAAGCTGTCCTGACGCTCGGTGCAGCCGGTCTTGGCGCCGCTGGTCAGGAGCGACTCATTGCACTTTATGCTGCGCGCCAGACAGCGGTAGTCGAGGTTATAGCAGTCGTAGTTATCCGGTTGCGCCGGATCGCAGGCGCGCGTCTGCGGGTTCAGCTGGCTGCGCTGCCCCGCCTGCACCGAGCAGTCGTCCTCGTCTGTGATGTAGATGACCGCGAGGATGGAGTTGCTGCGCAGGAAGTTGGCATTGCGGCCGTCCAGGGCCCGGATCGAGGCCTCGAGCTGGCCTTCCACACCGCAGCCCGTGTCGCCGACCAGCGCCATGCACTGGAAGGCGTTGATCGGTCCCTGATCGACCAGCTTGCCGGTCATCGGGTCGGTCTTCATATTCACCGGAACATTGGTGACACCGTCGATGTTGGAGATGAAGTTCTGGCCGTCCGCGGGGACGAAGCGGGCATCTGGACACAGCGCCGCACACGCATCGCGGCCGGCCTGATCGTTGAAGCTGTTCTGGGTGCACGGCCGGGCGCGCAGCTGCGATTTTTCCGGGCCGGCGAAGGTGTTGCAGCTCGTGATATCGGTGGTGCCGCTGTTGGTCCACAGCTGCCCTTCCGCCACATCGATACCGATGTCAGAGGTCGCAATGCCGACGTGATAGTTGGCGCCGAATGAGTCAATCGCCTGAATGAACTTGGGAATGTTGGTGGCCAGCGCCTGCTGCTTGGGCCGCATCGACGGAGAGTTGTCGATGAGAAAAAGGATATCCACGTCCTTACGCAGCGAAAACGGAACCGGCAGCGTTCCGATCCCGGGATTGCACTGAAGTAGAGCGGCAGTGCGCTGCGCATCTGTCGCGTTGTCCGGGATAGGGCACGGGTTTCCGACTTGCGGTGCCACGCAAGCACTCATTGTAACGGTGACACCAAGCCCAGCCAGGGCGTGCACTATCAGTCGACGGCTCATGGGGTCCTCCATAACTCGCGCACCGGGTTCACGGCCCGCCTGACCAGCAGAGGCTAACCACTGATCACGCAGCTATCCGAAGTAATTGGCCGATGTAGCTGGCCGCAATAATTGGCCGAAATTATTCACTCTATTGTTTGCCCAAGGTCTGTGACTTGCCGGAACGGAGCTCAACCAAGGGCATAAGAGACACTCATGGCGATCGTGCCACCCGCTGTTCTAGGGACGATCCACTCCGCAACCTTACATAGTGTATAGCACTTGAGAATCAAACAGCGACGGAGTGTGTATTTCTCTGTAATTTCGCGCCGTTACGACGGTCAAAAAGGATCTCCAAGCCGGCAGCGCACAAAGAGTCTGTCCGGATGCTGCGCCGATCGTGTCGGCTTACAGAGTCCTAAGGAGGATGAAAGCGGACATGTCGGCGGACTCCTGATCGATGCCGCGCCTTGAGCGGTCGGAAGAACCTGGAGCGGCGCCGACAGCGCGGGCGTAGGCGCGGGCGGCCGGCAGTGCGCCGTCTGCGGCACGGATGGCTTGACGTTATCTTGGTACCATAATATCTTTGTACCATGATCAAACGCAAACCGACCCCCAGTCCGGCCGCCAGCCCGCCTCTGTCCGGCCCGTCGCTCATCATCGAACGGGTGCAGACCGGCGTGCGCCTGGAGAAGCGCATCCTGAAGGTGCTAAAGGGCCTGGCCGAGCTGACGGATCTGTCGCTCGGCGATCTTCTGGAAGGAATCGTCCTGCACGCCTTTGAAGGCAAAGCGCCGTTTGGGCCGGAGACCCTGGCGAAGATCGCCGACCTCAAGCGGATCTACGGCCTGGATCTCGACGCCCGCGCCAGCCACCGCCTCAAAGAGTCGGCCGCCGCAGGGGCAAAAACCGACAAAGGGAGCGCGGAGGGCGGATCATGAAGGACAGAGCCCTATCGCGACTCGTGACGCTCATGAGAGTGCTCCTGGGGGCGTGGCTTTTGCATCTGTGCGTAAGCCTGGCCTTACGCAGCTCTTCGCGGCTGCTTTTAGCCCTGAGCCTCATCGAAGGGACGGCGGCGATTCTATTTATGGTACGCAAGACCCGCCGCTCGGGCGGGATCCTGCTGCTTCTGAGCTTGGTCTTCGCAGCGGGCTTCCACCTGCGCGCAAGCGAGCCGGCCGCGCCGCTTTGGGGCTACGCGGCAGCGGTCCTGCTCCTGACCTTGGCCCCGGCGGGGGTGCGCCGCGCCTCGCCGTTGGCCGCGGCGGAGCAGGAGTTCCTGCGCGCCTTTGAGGCCACCCGCATCGCGCCGGCGGACTTCCACCACCGTGACCACATCCGCGCGGCCTGGGCCGTGCTGTGCCAGTACCCGCTCGCAGAGGCGCTGCACCGCTACCGCGCAGCCCTTTTGCGCATCGCCGCCCGCGCCGGCAAACCCGGCATCTACCATGAGACCATCACCTGGGCCTATCTGCTGCTCATTCACGAGCGCCTGGCGGAGGTCTCTCCCGCCATCACGCAAGGAAGAGAAGCCGCCGGCCCCCAAAGCGGGGAAGGCCTGCACTTCGCCGAGTTTGCCGCGCGCAACCCCGACCTTCTGACCTGGGGTCCGTCGATCCTAGACGCCTACTACCCCAAGGAGGTCTTAAGCTCCGAGCATGCCCGGCGCGTCTTCGTCCTTCCCGGAGGACCGGCCGCATCGCCAGCGCTATCGTGACGTGCAGCCGGTCGCTGCCGGGTGCTGCTACTTGCTACTTGCCGCCCTTCTTCTCCTCGAAGAAGCCGGCGAGCAGGAGCTTGAGCTTGACCGAGTCGCTGAGGCTGATCTTGGCGCCGACGCTGTCCGCGCCGATGCCGAAGTCCTTGCGGTTCAGGGTCACTTCCGCCTTGTACACGTTCTCCTGAATGCCCGCGCCGTTCTTGCCGGTGATCGGCTCGAACGGAACCGTCATCGGCTTCTTGACGCCGTGCATATCGAGCGTGCCATCGACCACGATCTTGGCCCCGTCCTTCTTCACGCCGGTCGAGGTAAAGGTGATCTTGGGGAACTTCTTCACATCGAAGAAGTCGTCGCTCTTAAGGTGCGTGTCGCGGGTCTTGTTGCTCGTGGTGATCGAGGTGGCGTCGATCTCGATCAGGACCTTGGCATCCGCCAGCGTGTCGGGATCACCGGTGACCGTGACCTTGTACTTATCGAAGTGACCCTGGACATCGAAAAGCAGCGTCGAGGCAGTAAAGCCGAAGATGCTGTGGTTGGGGTCGACTTCGAAGCTCTTGGGACCTGCCTGGGCAGCTCCGACCAGTCCTAACAGCGCGATACTACCGACGAGTAGCTTGATGCGGTTCAAGGGGACCTCCTGTTGATTCGTTCAGCCAGTTAGATGTCTCTGTATCCGAAAGGTTACGCGATTTGCTTATTGGGCACAACCACGCCGTATCCCACATTATACGGACCTACATGGACTACGCCGACCCACAGTCGGCTCTTATGCCCCTACCCTGGCACGCGCCTTTTCCCTAACAACACCCGCCGCCGGCATAATGCCAGGTGGACGGCGATAAGAACAAGTCTTCGCGTCCCAGCGCCAGCAGCGCCGCCGCCGTCTTATCGCAAACGGCGCTTGGAATGTCGCGCAGGAGCACGTGGCCTTTTCCATCGTCGAAGCAGCTGTCCTCCCCGATATACGTCGCGGTGCGCCCGGTGAAGATGCAAGGTCCGTCAGCTGGAATCGGATCCTTGATCGCCACGACTTCGACGCTCTCCAGCAGCAGATGTTCATCGAGTCCGTAGCGTTTTTTATCCAGCACGCGGTAGGGTCGGCGCGCCCGCACCTCAATCGTGCCAAAGCCCGCCGTTACCAGGGCCTGCAGATATTCGTCAAGGAGCAGCGCCCCGGACAGACACTCGGCGCGCAGCCGGGCGTCCTGCGCCAGCGCGGCGGGAATCGGCCGGGTCGCCACCGGATCGCTCAACATCAGCTTGCCGTGCGGACGCAGCACCCGGTGCATCTCCGCCAGCGCCCTGTGCAGGTGCTCGCGAGTAAAGATATTAAAGAGGCAGTTCTGCGCCGCCAGATCGATCGTCTCGTCGGCCACCGGCAGCGCTAACGCATCGCCCTTGCGGAGCGTGATAAAAGACGGATCGAACCAGGGATTGACCGCGGCCGCTTCGCCGAGCAGCCCCGCCGCGGTCTGTAGCATCGCATCGACCTTGTCCACCGCGATGACGCAGCCCGGCTGGCGCACGAAATAGCTCATCTGCAGCGCTTCCATGCCGGCGCCGACGCCGACGTAGAGAATGCGGCCGGCATCCGCCAGGTCGCGCGGATGGACGGTAGTGCCGCAGCCGTAGTTGCGCTCCAGCATGGAGGCCGGCACCTGCAGCCCCGGCAGCTTCCACACCGGGGTCTGGGTGCAGCACAAAGCCGGCTGCGGCTCCACGGCCGCCGTCGCATAAAGCTGCTCAACCGTATCGAGGTAGTCGCTCA
The DNA here is from genome assembly GCA_937879845.1 of uncultured Myxococcales bacterium. Classification (GTDB taxonomy): domain Bacteria; phylum Myxococcota_A; class Polyangia; order Palsa-1104; family JAEUJZ01; genus CALFML01. The sequence goes on along the minus strand of CALFML010000127.1, from coordinate 852 downwards.
TAGATCGTCCCTGGTAGATTGCCCCAAGAAGATACCACAGGCGCTCCGGTCCCGTTACATCATCCGCCGCGGTAAGTCCTGCCGGTCAGGCAAGTCAGGCAAGCCGCCGCCTAATCGGGGCGCGGCTCCCGCCTATGTGAGCGCCCGACACAAGGAGCACTCCGCCGCCGCGTGCGCTTCGGCCGTGCGGTGGCGCATGAGGAGTCTCTTGGCGACTCCCGCCAGCTCGCGTCGCACCTGCCGCCGCATTCATCTGAGTCTCCACAGGACTTCGTGGCGCAGTGCGGTATGCAGCTGCCTCCTACGCAGACCCCGGTCTGGCAAGACTGGCCGCTGGGGCAAGCCGTGCAACTGGAGCCGCAGCCATCTGGGTCACCACAACCCTTGCCGCTGCAATTCGGCACACACGTGGGCGTGACACACTGCTTGTTCTGGCAGGACTGGCCGGTTGGGCAGGTGGTGCAGGTACCGGAGCACCCATCAGATTGGCCACAGCTCTTCCCGGAGCAATTGGGGACGCAGACCGGTTGCTTCTTCTTCTTGTGCTTCTTGGCGTCGGCATCGTCCAGCAGGGCCAGGCCAGCCAGACCGGCCATGCCACCCGCGAGGCCGGAGAGGAGTCCACGCCGGGAAGGGGCGAGATTTGTGGTGCTCAAAGTACGGGCGAGGGCGTCGAGTCTTGTCGGTTCCATGGAGGTGCTCCCGATCCTGGAATACCTGCGAACGCGCTGTCGTTCGTGGGCATCATTCTGCGTCCGGGTTGCGAACCGCACATCAGTAAAAATACGTATTTTTGCGTTGCGCAAGGGTACTACCGAGTACGCGTTATGACGACAATGGGGTTGGCCAGGG
>CALFML010000126.1 GCA_937879845.1 uncultured Myxococcales bacterium | reverse complement strand
GGCTTATCTGCTCCACCGGCAAGTAGCTGTTGCAGCGCCTGGATGACAATATGCTGGAGCGGCTCACCGAGCTTCGGAGTGAGCGCCGAAAAAGGCAAGCCTGGAAAGTAGCCAATTGGGCTCGGGAATCGATCCGCAATCGCTCCGAAGGGCAATAAAACTGCTGATTCCCCGACGGGATCTATCCAGGCGGACAGCGAGCCCGCCAACGTAATCACCGAGAGAAACCGGACGTCAAACGATCCGCAGCGGTTCGAAGTGCTTGCAAACGAAGGTCTTGGAAGCGGATCGATATTCGGTTCTCTCGGGAGCAGCTTGGCGGCGGAAATGGCATGATGGCGACCCTCACTGTCCTACCGATGCGGACCGCAACGGCCGATACTCATGGGAAAGGTTACGCAACGATAGCGGCGCCGATGTGCTGCGGCTCCGCCGCGTCGACGAACTCATCCGCGAACGGCTTAGGCCTGGCTTAGGCCCCCTTGGGCGCAGCCTTGTGATGGTGGTGTTTTTTACCATCGGCGGGGCTTTCGTTGTTTTCATGCTCGGCCGGATGCGACCCATGGCTGCGGCTTTTGCGCCGGTGTGGAGCCTCTGCCGCTGGTGGCTCTGGAGGCGGAGCCTGCGCCTGCAAGGAAACGTCTTCTACGCTGTCGTGGCTTAGATCCAGCGCCAGCTCTTGATCTGCATAACCGCTCAAGTGCAGGCGCAGCTTGAGCAGGCCCGCACCGGCCGGTTGCTGGACGAGCCACGGCGTGCGACCAAGCAGCGTCCCATCGCCGACCCGCACTACATCAGCGCCCGGCGGGGTGGTGCGGACGGTCAGCCGCACCGGCTGGGCAACGGGCAGCTCGCGCGGACCACGCCCCCAGCGCACGGCCAACGTACCTAGCGCGAGCACTGCCACCAACACTGCTGCCCAAAGCGCGAGCCGGCGGTCGCGACGAACGGCCAGTCCAGCGAGGGTCACTCCCAGCTGGCGCAGGGTCGCTACGGACTGCTGCAGAAGCTGCGCTCCGCGGGCCGGCGGGACCGGCGTTTCCTCTGGGCGCGGCGCTGGCAGTGAGGTCTCTGCGGGGCCGGCCGATGGGTCAAGATGCGTACCGGCTGCCGGCGGCGGGTCGGCGGGCGGCGGCAGCGTAGTCGCTGGAACCAAAGAGACATGCGGCGGCGCGGGCGTGGCCGGAACCACCGAGGGCGGCGGCGGCAGCGTCGCCACCGCGGCCGATGAGCTGACTTTGGGGACGTTGGCGGTCGTGCGCCGCTTGACCGGCGGCGGGTGCTCGACACAGAGACCATCGAGCACTTCAGCGACCTTCGCCATCGGCGGCCGCAGGTCGCGGTTTTTGCAGAGCATGCTCGCCACCAAGTCCGTCACCGCGCTCGGCAGCTGCGGCATTTTGCTCATTAGCGGCATCGGCTCGATGACAAGATGGTTGGCGATGATCTCGCCCTGGCTCTGTCCGGTGATGGGCCGCTCGCCGCTCAGCATCTCGTACAGCATGACTCCCAGGGAGTATGTGTCACTGCGGCCATCGACCTGGCCGGCGCCGCGGCACTGCTCGGGCGACATGTAATGCGGCGTGCCCATGATGGCGCCCGTGCGCGTCCGCACCGGCATCTGTCCGCCGTCGTCGGTTAGCTTGGCGATGCCGAAGTCGAGGAGCTTGGTGCGCTCGCCGCCGGGCGCCTGGCTGTCGGAGACGATCATCACGTTGTCCGGTTTCAGATCACGATGGATGACGTCTTTGGCATGAGCAGCGGCTAGTGAGTCGGCTAGCTGGAACGCAAAGCTTAGCGCCGTCCCGAGCGGCAAGGTCGTAGGGCCGTGCAGGATGCGCTTGGACAGCGTCTCGCCCTGCAGAAATTCCATGACGATGTAGGCACTCTGATCGTCAAGCTGTCCATAATCGGAAATCTGCACAAGTCCGGGATGGGCGACGCGGTTGACGGCCCGCGCTTCGTTGAAAAATCGGGCAACGACATCGGCCCGCTGGGCATACTCGGGATGCAGGACTTTGATGGCGACGCGACGACCGATGAGCGAGTGCACAGCCTCGAACACCTCGCCCATGCCCCCTGCGCCGATCTTGCGTACTGCTGTGTAAGGGCCAATTATCTGCTGCGGCTGCACCATCGTTCAGGATTGGAGGCGCCAGGTACCCGAGCTTAGCCCGCAAGAGCGCAGCCACAGGCGACTCCACCTCATATTACCATTCACTGTCCTTGATGACGAAGCTGCCTGTCAAGCGCCGTTCCGCTGACGGCGCTGCGTCCGCAGCTTGCACGCGCAACCCCAGAGAAAAGACTTTTTGCGAACGGTTCTAACCTAGAACTTGAACAGATTGAGAATCTTAGACCGATGCGAGCGCTTGTGGGTTTTTTGTCCGCCGGAGGAACTCGGCGACTTGTCCGGGGGACCGGCGTTGCCCTGGGCCTCGACGGTCGCGGTATTGCCGGCGGCGGCGGCAGCGGGGGCGGTGAGGGCTGCCAGCACCTCGGTGCGGGTGACATCCGTGCTGCCGTCCAGCGCGAGCTCGCGGCCGGCAAAGTCGGGAAGATACAGGCGCACGCGGAAGGCACCGGTCTGGGCCGGGCGCTCGAACACAAAGGGCGTTTTGCCGAGCACGAGACCGTCTTCGGCCTGCACCACCGCGGCGCCTGAGGGCTTGCTGTCGATGCGGTAGTGGACGGTCTTGCCTGCCAGGCGGGCCGGCTCGGATGACGGGCGGCTGCGCAGGGTACACACGCCCAGCAGCGACCCGAGAGTGAGTACCGCCGCCGCTGCCCCGATGCTGCGCCCGCGCGGGCTGCGCAGCATGGCCTGAAAGGCCGCCGTGTCCGTCCCAGTCCAAGAAAAGCGTCTACTGACTCCCGGCGGTCGCGCCGTCACCACCGGTACGCTGCCGGTGCTGCGACGCCGCAGCGGCGGCGGGTATTGTTCGCTCAGGGCTTCGAGCTCGGTTGCCACCTGCTGCATGGACGGTCGCCGCTCGCGGTCCTTGCTCAGCATGCGGTGCACTAGGGCTGTGACCGCTGTGGGCAGCTGCGGCGCTTTCTTGCCGAGCGGCGTCGGCTCCTGCGTAAGGTGGCGAGCGATGATCTCGCCAGTCCCTTCCCCAGTAATCGGCCGCTCGCCGCACAGCATCTCGTACAGGATGACGCCCAGGGAATAGACATCCGTGCGGCTGTCCACCTTGCCGGCGCCGCGGCACTGCTCGGGCGACATGTAGTAGCAGGTGCCGATGACCGCGTTCGAGTTGGTGAGCGGACGGGGCGCCCCTTCCTCCTGGGTTTCGGTCAGCTTGGCGATGCCAAAGTCGAGGATCTTCGTCCGCTCCCCGCCGGGGGCCTGGAGGTCGGGGACCAGCATGATGTTGTCGGGCTCAATGTCCCGTCAGCAGCTTTCCGTCGCTGATAGCCTCCGCAAACATCCCGTGGGAACGGTTGCGGAACGATTCATGCGCTAGTTTGTCGGTGCGCCGCCCTTCTTGGTTTCGGCCAGAAGGGCCAAGAGTTGCGCCAGTGTATCCTCGTCGAGGCTCTCCAGCTGAGCTCTAGCGCTTGAGCGCTGCGAATCGCTGCTAGTTCTCAGCACCCCAACAACCCGAGCCGTCGCTGCATTCTTCACCACTGCCCCCTGAGCATAGTGGCGCTCCGTCATCTGGAAAGAGTGATGACCCAGGTTGGCCGCGACCACATGCGAAGCGGCACCCGACTGGACGGCTAGTGTCGCCCACAGCCCGCGCAGCGAGTGAGTGCAGACGATGGGAACCGTAGCGCGCTTGCAGAGCTTTCGCACCATCTCCCACATCTTCTGGGGGTAGCGCCGGCCTCCGTTCTGGCTTTCGCCAAATAGATGCTCATCCGGACGCTTCCCAGCAGCAATGCGCACAAGATACGGCTGCACCAGCTCTGGCACTTCCAAGTGCCGTCGTGCATTCGCGGTCTTGCCTGCGTCGATCCACAGGTATCGAGCTCCGTCGTCGAGGTCACGGACCACCCGGTCGAGAACTTCGCTGGTGCGCAGGCCCATGGTGAGCGCGACCAAGGCGCCGATTGCTAGCGGATGCTGCGTCTCCTCGAAATAGCCGAGTGCAGCCTCGGTGAACCGCCGAGCTTCCTCAATGCGCAGCTGCGGCTTGCCCGCGTTCACCTTACCGACTGGCTTCACGTCTCGAAATGGGGACGCGC
>CALFML010000125.1 GCA_937879845.1 uncultured Myxococcales bacterium | reverse complement strand
TGTCCGCGCGGTCAGTCTCTTTTGTGCAAGCGATTGCAGCGATTCCGTGTGAGCACTGGAACGCACTGCTTTCACCGACGGACAATCCGTTTGTAGACTGGCGCTTTTTGGCGGCACTTGAACAAAGTGGCTGCGCAAGTCCTCAGTCAAGCTGGACTCCGTGTCATGCGGTGGTTCGTCAAGGATCATCGCTGCTGGCGGTTGCGCCGGCGTATCTCAAAGATGGCAGCGACGGAGACTTCAGCCGCGATTGGGAATGGGCAGCGGCGGCGGAGCGTGTGCGGATTCCATATTATCCCAAGCTGGTGTTTGGGATTCCGTTTACTCCGGTGAGCGGTCGTCGCATTCTGTTTGCGTCGGGACTTTCGGAATCCGATCAACACGAGATCACGGAACAGCTTGTGTCTGCGTCGAAGCAGCTGATGCAGAAGCTGGGACTTGGTGCGCTGCAAGTTCTGTTTCCTACGCAAGAACAGAGTGCGCTCTGTGCGACGCACGGACTGACGGAGCGGATCGACTTTCAGTATCACTTTGTGAATCCGGGCTATCGCAGTGAAGATGCATTTTATGCCCGGTTTTCGTCGAAGCGACGCAATGCCATGCGCCGGGAAATGGCCGCACCAGCAGAGCAAGGAATCACGCTTGAGACGCTCCGGTACGAGGATCTGAAGCGCGATCTGTCGCTGTACGCGCAGCTTGCGCATACACTGCATCGCTCGACGGTGGATAAGCTCCTGTGGGGACGGCGCTGGCTGAATCAGGCGTTTTACCGCCAGCTGTTCGCCACCCTCCCGGAGCCGCTGCAGGTCGTGGTCGCCGAGCGCGACGGCCGCGTCATCGCCGGGGCCTTCAATGTCGCCGGCCGCGAGCGGCTGCTTGGCCGCTACTGGGGCTGCTTCGAAGAACACCCGTTCCTCCACTTCGCCGTCTGCTACTACCACTCGATCGAGGACTGCATCGCCCGCGGCATCCGGGTGTTCGAGGGCGGCGCCGGCGGCGAGCACAAGATCGCCCGCGGTTTCGCGCCGGCCGCGACCTACAGCGCTCACCACTTTTCCCACCCCGGCTTCCACGCAGCGCTAAAGAAGCACTTGGGCGAAGAGGCGCTCCACCGCAAAGAGGCGCTCGACCGCTGGGAGGCCGAGGCCAAGGTCTTAAAGCCGTGGCCTCAAGGCGACCCGGCGGCCGCGTCGCCCACCAAGTAGGTCTCCGGCGGGAATGCGCTTGCACTGAAGCGGCCACGAGAGGACAATAAGGACACCCGATGTTGCGTTCGAAGAGGACTGCCATGCGTGTGTCCGCGTCGCTCGGCTTAGTTATGCTTTGGGCATCGCTTGTCAGCTGCGAGCAGCGAAATTTCGACCGCTGCATCCCGGGTAACTCCGATTTCCAGTGTGAATCGGGCAAGTTATGCAAGCTCGACAACAACGCTTCCCCCACCGATCCGAACGCCGTCGGAACGTGTGTCTCCGTCGAGTGTACGGCCGGCGCTTTTCCCAACGGCTGTGCCGCCGAGACGCCCATCTGCGCCGCCGGCCGCTGCCTGGCGTGTACGGGCGACGACCAGTGCAAGGCAGCAAATCCCGCTCAGCCGATATGTCGTACCACGGAGCCCATGACCGGAATGTGCGTCGAGTGCGTAGACGCCATCCAGTGCGCGAGCAAGTCGCCCAAGCTCGGCTGCGACTTGACGGTCGGCCAGTGCAAGCCGTGCACCCTCAACTCGCAGTGCGCGTCCAAGGTGTGTGCCAAGGACGATACCCTCAACGTCGCCAGCGTGCCGGCCGACAAGCGCCTGGCGCTCGGCGAGTGCGTGCCGCTGGATCGGATTACGACGGTCGATAGCTCGTGCGGCGCCAGCTGCGCCCTGCAGACCGTCGTCGATAACGCCAACATCGATAAGCCCTATGTGCTGGTGAAAGAATACGCCTTGACCGCGACGGCGCTGGTGATAAACGCCAAGGCCGGTCTTCCGGAGCTGCATATCACCACCGGCGAGCCTGGTGATCTGAGCCCGGCGCAGGTGACCAAGACGCCGACCGCGAGCGTTACCTTCAGCAGCACAGCCGTCGGCGCCATCCAGGTCACCGGCGGCGCCAGCGTCACGATCGAGGGCCTGGTGATATTCAGCTCGAACACCGGCGTCATGTGCGACAGCAACAAAGCCGGCGTTCCAGCCGCCACGGGCGTCACCCTCCTGCGCTCGATCCTCGGCCTCAACGGGGTCGCCATCCGCGCCAAGCCGCTATGCAAGCTGACCCTGGACCAGACCTACATCGGCCGCGGCCCGCAGCCGCTGTTCAGCATGACCGGCGGCAACGCCCTGGCGCTCGACCTTGATACGACCGAGTTCAAAATCGTCAACAGCGTGTTCAACCAGAACATCGCCTTGGACCGCTCCTTTGGCGGGATCAGCATGCGTGGTTCGTCGGGCAGCATCGTCAACACGACGTTTTACCGCCACGAGCCGACCACCAATCCCATGCCCGCCCTGGCGATCCGGTGTCCGACCCCGACCAGCAACCTCACGATCTTCAACACCTTGTTCGTCAACTTCACCAAGATAACCGCGCCCTACGTCGATCCGGCCTGCCGCTCGGCCGCCACTTTTGATTACATCGCCACCGATGAGACGCTTCCCCTGTCCGGCCCGGGCGGCAGCCATATTGGCGCGGCGAGCGAGAATGACCTGATGGGTCCGAGCAACGGCGACCTGCGGCTGCAGAAAAACGCCGCGGCCGCGGTGGCGACCGGCGGCACGCTGATGCTAAACGGCATCAAGAGCCCGACCGTAGACGCGAGCAACCGGGCGCGCGGCCAGACCGCCGTCTCGATCGGCGCCTTCGAGGTTACGCCGTAGTGGCCGTCCGCCGGTCGGCACTCGGCCGGGATCCCGCCAGCCGGGGTCCCGTCCTGGCGGAGCCTTGCGGCTTGGCGGCGCTTGGTCGCGCATGGAAACCCGCGTAGATGGTGGTAGCCTGATAGACGCAGAGAAGATATAAGGTCGTCTTCGCTGGCCGCGCCGAGCTTTTCGCCCGCAGCCGGACAGCCGCAGCCGACGACGAAACTACAGCGAACGCAAGGCGGAGCCTGCAAGCAGGCGCGCACGGACACGGAGAGGAGCAAGCGCATGTTGGGTCTCGGCCCGATGGAACTCGTGTTGATTCTGGTGATCGTCCTTGTGATCTTCGGGGCCGGCAAGCTGCCCCAGATCGGGGACGCGCTGGGCAAGAGCATCAAAAACTTCAAGCGCGCCGCCGACGGGTCCAATGAGCTTGATGTGACGCCGAAGAAAGAGCTCGAAGGCGAGCACAAAAATCCCGGCGAGAAGGCCTAGAGGTCGGTGATGTCCGAAGCCCGGGTCATCAAGCGTTACGCCAACCGCAAGCTCTACGACACGCGGAGCAGCCAGTACGTCACGCTCGACCAGATTGCTCAGATGATCCGCGCCGGTGAAGAGGTGCGGGTTCTGGACAACAGCAGCAAGGACGACCTCACGTCGGTGACCTTGGCGCAGATCATCTTTGAGGAAGAGAAGCGGCAAAAAAGCTTCATCCCGCTGCACGCCATGCGCCACCTGATTCAGTCGGGCGGGGCGTCGCTGCAGGAGCTGGCGCAGCAGGCGCAGGCGCGGGTGCTCAGCGTCTTCCGCAAAGGCGACGGCGAGGGCCGCTCGCCCGAAGAGGATGCGGTGCTGACCGCGGGTCTGGACGCCGCTGCCGAATCGGCGGACGGCGGGCGCGGCGCTTTCGACGGCAGAGACTCCCGCGATGGGCGGCGTGCCGGGGTTCCGACCTCGCTTGGCGAGTCGGGGCACAACGCGGTGCGTGAGTTCCTCGACCGCTCGCAGCTCACCCTGGAAGAATGGCAGCGCCGGGCCGATGAGCGCATCCGCCAGATCCTAGAAGGGCTGTCGCCGTTTTCGACCTTGGAGAAAGAGGTCACCCGGCTCAGCCTGCGGGTCGAGCAGCTGGAGCAGCACCTGGCGATGGCCGGCGCGGCGCAGCAGCAAAAATCCGAAGAGCACTGACGCTTCCGCCGCCGGCCGCTTTTGGCCGCCAAAATAAAAAGGCCGCAGGCAGTTGCCTACGGCCTTTATTTTTTTCCGCCGGCGATGCGGTGCCGGCGGCGGCTGCCTTATACATGCGGCACTGAGATTTGTCCGCTGCGTTTATCCGCGCGGGAAGCGCGCGG
>CALFML010000124.1 GCA_937879845.1 uncultured Myxococcales bacterium | reverse complement strand
ATTGGCGTGACTGGAGTTCAGACGTGTGCTCTTCCGATCTCCGCCCGGTTCCATCCATGCGTGCGATAGACCCAAAAAGTAGCAATAGAGCCCGGCCAAGCCCGCCATCTGGACGCCGCTCGCAGCACTGGTGGCGGTGAGAAGGCGACGCTTGGCCGCTCTGTCCAGGTGATGATGACGCACATAGGGCGGGTTGCAGATGATCAGGTTGTAGCCTTCCCCTTTTCCCGGCGGCGGTGCCGTCGTAAAATCGGCGAGCTTCAGATCGAGCGGGTGCTCGCGCCACAGGGTCCGCGTCGGCTTTTCGTAGTGTGGATCGATTTCAAAGCCAGTCGCGGTCTCGATTCGCCGATCTCTGAACTCGCGAAGGAGCGCCGAATAGAAAGAGCCGGTGCCGATCGCCGGATCAAGGAAGCGCACTGCCGCACCTGGCGGCATGAGCGCGTGCGCGTAGGCAAGTACGTCCGATGCCAAGCGGGTCGGCGTCGCGAACTGGCCGAGCTGGTTGCGTTCTTTAGAGCTCTTTGCCGCATCCAGCTCATCTTGCAAAATGAGCCGCCGCGCTTCAATGTTTGTGTCAGACTTCATGGATTAAAGCCCGAATTGTGCCAGATCATCGATTCGATGTTCCCATACCCAATCAATCATTTCGCTAGCCTTCTCGGCAGGCGATGCATAGCATGGTCCGGACAGTCTGCGCCAAGGCGAGTGTACCGCAGGTATGCACCCACAGTCTTCGCGGGTTGTGGGCTACGCTCGCGGTCAAGTCCGGGGCGGTCTCGCACGCAGTGGCGGCGAGCCTGGGGCATCACTCCTTCGCGGTGACGCAAAAGCACTATGCTGAGCCGGCGGCCATCACCAACGCCGCCACCGCGCGAGTGCTCGACCGGCTAGCTCCTAGCTGCGATCCTGGGAGGCCTAGCGCCAGTGAGTTGCTGGAACGGCTGGATGAGGATACGATCGAGCAGCTCACGGAGCTCTTGAATGCCCGAAACCCAAAGGGCAGAGGAGGCAACTAGCGAGTGCGGGAATCGATCCGCAATCGATCCCACGGGCTGCCAAAGAGCTGCTTCAGCGACGCAATAGGCCGAGCCCGACCTCACACCGTGTGACATAGCCCCAGAGAGAGGCTGAACTGCAATCGATCCGCAGCGGTGCGAAGTGCTTGCAAACTAAGGTCTTTGACGCGGATCGATATTCGGCTCTCTCGGCGGAACTCGGCTGTGCCAGCGGTTGTTCGCTCGAAGCTAAACTGGCAGTCCGGTGGTCTCAGGCACCCGGACCCGTTGAGGGTCGGATGCGATGGATGCCGTCTTCTGTATCCCACGCAGCCTGGCTCTGGGTTCCGGACTGTCAAGACACGTTCACCCCGATGGTTGGCGGGGTTCGAAGTTTCCAGAGACGGAGCGCCGCATGCCCGGGCTGTCGGCGGCGCTGGAGTTCAGTTGCTCAGGCCACCGGTACGTTTCATCGATCTGCGCAGCTCGGAGCGGGCGCTCTGGCGCAGATCCATCCGCTCCTGCGCCGCAGGTCCCTCCAGAACGACAAGGCGGAAGCGCATGAACCGCGCCGCCGAAAGAGCCAGGAACGTCAGGGAGACGAGCCAACCGGCGAGCATCTCACAGACGACCAGAAACTGCGCCGCGCCGCCCTGGGGCACCTGGGCACCCAGATTGACGCGCATGAAGACCTGGGCGCTCAAAAAGAAGGCGTCGCTCATCGCTACCAGGCGCGCCGCCGCGCCGGGGCTGTCGCCGATGCATAGATAGCCGCAGGCGAACATGGCGACCAGAAAGACGTGGCCGGCGGCGACCAGGGTGAGGAGTCGCGGCCATGAGGTCACAAGCAGCCAGAGCGCCCAAGGCCGGCCGGCCCAATGCGCGGGCGGATCCGGCGCTGGGTCCGAGCTGTCGTCGAGCGAAAAGATTTTTCGTCTGCCGTCTGCCATAGACACACTCCTGAACACGGAGCAAGCCGGCTCAGGGCCGGCCCCGCTCGCACACGCCGCGCCGGCTGTCGGTGCTTTCCGCGGCATCCTGGCTCCAGAGCGCCGCTCCTTGGCCCAGGATCGCCGCAGATGAGCACCGGCAGCGCCGCGCGAGCGACTCCCGCGCGGCCGGCGGCGGTCGTACTTCCTATTTACCTCGCGATGCCGGTCAGCACTTCATATTCGCTGCGATCAGCACCACCAGCATGAGGAAGCCAAACGCCGCGATGGCGAGACCGCCGCGGCTGCTGGCAGCAGCGGGTGCATTGAGCGCATCGGGGCCATCGGGCGCAGCCTCCGGGCCGGCCGTTTTTTCAGACATGAGCTCTCCTTGGTAGGCGTCAGAGACGCTACGGATCCTAGTTACGCATCACTGGACAAGGAGAGCTGCAGCGGCGGACCACGCGACAGTCGCGGGTTATGGCAGAGACTGGCGACGAGCGGGCGGCTCTGCGGCAAAAGGCATGTCGCATGGAGGAATAAATCGTGACCGAGCGGCGCCGGCAGCACCGCCGCCGGCGCGTCCTTGCCACCCGCGTGGCGCGAGCTGCTGCGACGCTCCGGAAAAAGCGCCGGCCGCGTGTCCGCGCCGCGCAGGGTGATCTGCCGCTCCCGCGAGCGAACAGCCCCGATGGAGTCGCTGGCCGCCGTGGTCCGCACTGCGGCCATCGCCATCGCCATCGCGGCAACGGCCACAGCCAGAAGCAGTGCGAGCCTTGTACGCACCCAGATAAGCTAACATGCGGCGCCCCATGTTCCAAGCCAAGGCTCTATACTGCCGGACCTCAGCTGATGTCACTTCTTAACCAGATCGCAATTCTTCTTATCGCTGCAGTCCTTGCGGTGCCCTTATTCAAGCGGCTCAAGCTCGGCACCGTGCTCGGGTACCTTGCCGCGGGGCTTATCGTCGGCCCGTGGGGCCTGCGCCTTATCACTGATGTGCAGAGCATCCTGCATTTTTCGGAGTTCGGCGTCGTGCTGCTGCTTTTCCTCATCGGCTTGGAGCTCAACCCCGCCCGGCTCTGGGTCATGCGCAAGTCGGTCTTCGGCCTTGGCGGCAGTCAGGTCCTGGCGACGGCGCTGGTGCTGGGCGGAGGCGCGGCGGCACTTGGCGTGCCGCTCCTGCCGGCGCTCATCGCCGGATTCGGGCTCGCCCTTTCCTCGACGGCATTTGTGCTGCCGATCCTGGCCGAGAAAAACGAGCTGGCCACGCCGCACGGCAACGCCGCATTTGCCATTCTCCTGTTTCAGGATCTTGCCGTCATACCACTGTTGGTCGTCCTGCCCATGCTCGATCGCGGCGGGGGACAGCACCAGACAAGCGGCTTCATGGTGGCTCTCCAGATCGTGAGCGCGCTGGCGCTGCTCGTCCTTGTCGGCCGGTATCTATTGCGCCCGATCTTCAAGCTCATCGCATCCTCCGGCAACCAGGAGATCATGACCGCGCTGGCGCTGCTCGTCGTGGTCGGGACGGCCTCCATCATGCACCTGGTCGGGCTGTCGATGTCCCTCGGGGCATTTTTGGCCGGCGTGCTCCTTGCCGAGTCAGAGTACCGCCACGAGCTGCAAGCCGATATCGAGCCGTTCAAGGGACTGCTGCTCGGCTTGTTCTTCATGGCGGTCGGCATGTCGACCAACTTGGGAATCATCCGCGATACACCGCTCAAGGTCGCGGCGGCGGTCCTGGGCTTCATGCTCCTCAAGGCTCTGGTCGTCTACGGGGTCAGCCGGTTGTTCCAGCTGGGCCGGGACGCTTCGCGCAACGTCGCGGCAGCGCTGGCGCAGGGCGGGGAGTTCGCGTTCGTCCTGTTCGGAATCGCCACGGCCGCCAAGGTCATGAGCCCACCCGGCGCCGATTTCCTGGTCGTCGCCGTGACCGTGTCGATGGCGCTGACGCCGCTGGCCTTTCTGGTCAATGAAAAGTTTTTAGCCAAGTGGCTGAAAAAGGAAGAACACCGGGACTTCGATTCGATCGGGGAAGATCTGAACCCGGTCGTCATCGCCGGGTTCGGACGGGTCGGGCAGATCGTCGGGCGTGTCCTGCGCTTGCGCCAAATCGGGTTCACGGCGCTCGACTCTGCGCCGACTCATGTCGACTTCATTCGCAAGTTCGGTAATCGAATTTACTACGGGGATGCGACGCGGCTAGAGCTACTGCGGGCGGCGCATGTCGACAAGGCGCAAATTATGGTGGTCGCGCTTGATGAC
>CALFML010000123.1 GCA_937879845.1 uncultured Myxococcales bacterium | reverse complement strand
AGATACATTGGCGTGACTGGAGTTCAGACGTGTGCTCTTCCGATCTTGGAGCGCGGCGACTCCGGGGTGCGCAGCTTCGCGTCGGTGCAGGGGGCGCTCGTCATGTACCCCATCCACAGCTACGGCAGCGAGGAGCAGAAGGACCGCTGGCTGCCGGCGATGACGCGCGGCGAGGCGATCGGCTGCTTCGGCCTCACCGAGCCCGACTTCGGCAGCAACCCCGGCGGCATGCGCACCACCGCGCGAGCGCATGGCGACGAGTTCGTCCTAAACGGCGAGAAGCGCTGGATCACAAGCGGCGGCCTCGCCGATGTCGCGCTCGTGTGGGCCAAGGTTGACGACGGCACGGTGCGCGGCTTCCTGGTGCCGCGCGGCACCCCGGGATTTTCGACGCGCGACATTCACGGCAAGTTCTCGCTGCGGGCATCGGTGACTTCGGAGCTGGTGTTCCAAGACTGCGTGGTGCCAAAAAGCGCGCTGCTGCCCGGGGTGAGCGGGCTGCGCGGGCCGCTGTCGTGCCTCAGCCACGCGCGCTTCGGCATCTCGTTTGGTGCCATCGGCGCGGCCATGGCCTGCTACGACGAAGCGCTGCGCTACACCCGCGACCGGGCGCAGTTTAGCCGGCCGCTGGCGGGGCATCAGCTGGTGCAGCTCAAGCTCGTCGATATGCTGGAGGAGATTACCAAGGCGCAGCTGTTGGCGCTGCAGCTCGGGCGGCTGAAGGAAGCGGGCAAGGTCCGGCCGCAGCAGGTGTCGCTGGCCAAGCGCAACAACGTCCGCATGGCGCTGGAGTGCGCCCGCACCGCCCGCGACCTGCTTGGCGCCAACGGCATTACCGACGAGTACCAGAGCGGCCGCCACATGTGTAACCTCGAGAGCGTGTTCACCTACGAGGGGACCGACCACATTCATACGCTGATCGTCGGCCAGGACATCACGGGGCAGGCGGCGTTCGATTAGCGCCGGCCGCGGCGGCGACCCGAGACGGTAAAAATCGGCGCGGCAGCCCTGTTTTGGACCTGCGGTGTGCTCCTCGATCTGAGAAAGGAAATCGGCGCGGGGTCGCGCGGTGGGGAGACGCCGATCGACGCGGCTACATCCGGCGCCCGCGGCCGTAGCCGCCGCGTGAGCCGCCGCCCAGCTCGGCGCTGTCGCCGGCATCGCCGCCGCCGCCGTGGCGCGGCTGGTGGGCCTTGTTCACCACGATGGTCCGCCCGCCAAACTGGGTGCCGTGAAGCTCGTTGATGGCGGAGTCAGCCATCCGGGCATCGGTCACTTCCACGAAGGCAAAGCCGCGCGGCCGACCGGTCTCGCGGTCGGTGATGATCTTGACTTGCGATACCTGCCGTGAGCCTGTCTGCTCAAAAAAAGCCCGTATCTGTAATTCACTGGCGTCGTACGGTAAGTTACCTACATAAAGTCGCGTTCCCATAGCACAATTCCTTTCCTGCACAGCAAAGCCCACAGCCGAGCCCGTCCCCCCTTGTCAGACGCTGTTTCCGGTACGGCGCCCGTCAGTACCAGGCGATCAGGCCGCTTATTCCAGAATATGCAGGTGATCGAGGATTGTATAGACGCGATAAAGAAGTCCCTTTATAGCGGCGCTTTTCCGCACACATACAAGCGGCATACAAAAGGACATATGCGATGAGCGCGACAACAGGGGCGCTGGCGACATCGACAAAGCGCCGCTGCGGCCGGGCGCGGCAACCGCTAAAACCAGCGCGGCGGCCGCTTCAGGGCTTCTGCAGCGAGAGGCGCTTGAGGTTCTTGGCCGCGTCGGGAAGCAGCAGCGTGATGACCGCGTCCTCGGTCTCGGCGGACGCGGTGACTTGCATCTGGCAGCTGAGCCGCAGCTTGGTGATGAAGTAGGTGTTGCCCAGGTGCCGCTTCTCGGTGGAGTTAATCGGCGAGAGCAGCTCTTCGCCGGCGACGACCTTGACGCGGCACAGGCCGCAGGTGCCGCGGCCGACGCAGGCGGTCGGGACCGGGACGTTGTGGCGGCGGGCGGCGGCGAACACCGTCTCACCGGCGCGGCAGTCGATACGCACGGCGAGCGGCTCAAAGACAATCGCGGGCATTACCTCTTTTAACTCCAGGGCTCAGGCATTCTACTATAGAGGCAACGCAGAGCTTTCTTCACGGGCGAGAACCTGCTAGGCTTCTCGACGGTGTTTTGCTATGGAAGACTGGAAATCGCGCAAAGTTCAGACGCGTCCTGACCCGGCGGGGGGTTCGGCCAAGGCGGTGCTGGTGCTGGTATACGCCGGCTCGATCGACTCTCCGGATGTCGGACACCGCTTCGAGCTCGCGGGCGAGGAGCTTATCATCGGCCGCAGCAGCGACGCCGGCATTCAGGTGGATCGCGACTCGGTGTCGCGGCGCCATGCGCGGCTGTCGCGGCAGGGCGACGGCTGGGTCGTGGCGGATCTGCAATCGACCAACGGCAGCTACATAAACGACATGCCGATTCGCGAGCACCGCCTGCAGAGCGGCGAGCTGCTCAAGATCGGCAACGCCATCTTCCGCTTCTTGGCGCCGCCGGGGCTGGAGGCGGCGCTCGCCGATGAGCAGTACCGCATCACGGTGAGCGACGGCCTGACCTCGGCGTGGAACCGCCGCGCTTTCGTCGACATCTTGGAGCGCGAGGTCGCCCGCGCCCACCGCTTCGCGCGTCCGGCATCGCTGTGCGCCTTGGATATCGATAACTGCAAAGCGATAAACGACACCCACGGCCACCTCACCGGCGATCACATCATCAAAGAGATGTCGCGCCGCATCCTCCGCCGCACCGACCGCTCCGAGGTGCTGTGCCGCTACGAAGGCACCCAGTTCCTGCTGCTCCTGCCCGAGTGCCCGCACCCGCAAGCCGTCGCCCGCGCCGAAGAGCTGCGCCAGGCGGCGGCCAGCGACACGTTCGACTTCGAGGGCGATCGCATCCCGGTCACCTGTTCGCTCGGCGTCTGCACCCTGAGCACGGAGAGCGACGCGGCGCAGTTTATCCGCGCCGCCCAGGAGCTGATGCTGCGGGCCAAAAAGCAGGGAAAAAACCGCGTCTATGGGTAGGGATTAGCGCTCGAGGTCGGCGGCGAACTCGGCTTTTTGGTTGCTGGCGACGCCCCAGCGCTGCTTCTTCCACTGGCCTTGGTAGGCCATCCACAGGCCCATGGCATCGGCGATGAAGCGGTAGGCGATGGGCTGCTCCGCGGTGAGCTCCTTCTGCTCGCCCGGATCGTCTTGGCCGTCGTAGAGCTTGATCTGACCCGAGCCGCCCACCCACAGCTTGTAGCGGCCCAGACGCATCGTGTGCGCCAGCTCGTACTGGCTGGCGATGGCCGGGCGCGGGTAGCCGCTGCCCTGCCCTTGCGAAAGCGGCAAGAGCGACTCGCCCTGCACGTCTTTGGGCGTCGGCACGCCCAGCGCGTCGGTGATCGTGGGCAGCAGATCGACCAGCTCCGTCCCCTCCTCCACCACCTTGCCCGCCGGGAACAGCGGCGGATAGTAGATCCACATCGGAATGTGCACGAGCTCCTGCCGCAGCGACTGCCCGTGCCCGACCCGGCCGTGATCCCAGAACTCCTCGCCGTGATCGCTGGCGAACACGATCATGGTGTCGCCGTCGTGTCCGGTCTTTTTGAGAAGGTCCAAAAGCTGCCCGAACTGCTGGTCGCTGTAGGAGATGTCGCCGTCGTAAAGGGCGATCACCCGCTCGCGGTCGCGGGCGGTTATCTGCAGCTGCCCGGCCACGATCTTGTCAAGCTGCGGATCCATGCAGCCTTTGACGAACGGGCCGCTGTAGGGCTTGGGATCGTACTTGCTGATCCACGGCTCATAGGCCCGCCACGACACGTGCGCGTCGATCGTGCCAAGGTAGAGGAAGAACGGCTTGGTCTTGCCCGGACCCTTGGTGAGAAACGCCCGCGCGTCGCCGACGAGGTCGGCCGACTTCAAGCCGCCGCCCTCGTGGATGTGGTTTTTCAGCAGATCCCAGCCGTCGCCGAAGCCCCAGCGCTTGGTGATGTAGCCGTTGGCGATGTGGCCGATGGTGTAAAGGCCGGCGGCTTTGACCGCTTCGGGCAGGATGACGAAGGAGTCGCTGAGGACCGCCTTGTCGTTGATGAAGTGATGCTGGGCCGGGTAAAGGCCGGTAAACAAGGATGCGTGGCTTACCCGCGACTCATTGCCCTGGGCGTAGGCCACGGCGAAGCGCGTCGCGTTCTGGCTGAAGGCATCGAGCACCGGGGTCTCCACCCGCGAGCTCTTGTTCCACAGCCGATATTTGTCGGCGCGCGTGTCATCCGACAGCCAGAACACGACGTTGCGCGGCTTCTGGTCGCGGTGGACCATCGGCGCCGGACCCGCAGAGTGAAGCTGCGCTTCGGTCAGGGTTACCTTGGGGCAGCCGCCCATGGCGTGCAGCCCGAGCCGCCGCACCTCGCCCGCCGCCGCGGCCAGCGATAGCGCCGAGCCGTCGAGCGTGAGATCCATGGGCGGGCCCTTGCGGGTCTTGCCGGGTCCATCGAGTGTGACCTTGACCTGGCAGCCGGCGGCATCGCCTTTTACCCGCAGGGCGCCGCTCTGGGGGACCTGGACGTAGTAATAAAGCGCTCCGCCGCCCGGGATCAGGAGCTTTTTGCCATCGCCGAGCTTGGGCGGCTCGGTGCCTTGCGGCGGGGCGGTGCCGCCTATCTGCAGCCACTGCACCGCGGCCGCGGCGCGCACCGAACCCCCGGGCTGCGCGCCGCTGGCGGCAGTGGTGAAGGGTCCGCTCTGGGCGAACGTGAACGTCAGCACGTTCTCGCCCGGGGCGAGCGCATCGGCCGGCAGCTGCACCTGCACGAGCTGCCATCCCGGGTTGAGCGGGACCGGCTGACTCACCTTGCCGCCGACGCTGATCTTGACCGACGAGCGGCTCGGGCTCTTGAGCGACAGCCACACGCTCTGGGTCTGCGCCTGCGCCGGCGTGAGCGGCACGCCGAGCTTGGCGCTCGCCTGGACCAGCGCCACCGCCTTGCCATCGACCTCGGACCGCAGCCGCCAGACCGCAGAGGGCCGGCCGAACTGCTGGTAGCGAGCAAAGCCCGGCGCGCCGGCGGCAATGAACAGCCCGCCGCGCTCCTCGACATGCGCCAGGGATCGGTTGGCGTACAGATCGAATACGGGGTGGCTCGCCTCGCCTTGCGCTTGCCCGAGCCCAGCGGTGGCCAAGAGCCCCAGCCCAAGCCCCAGCCCAAGCCGCCGCGCGCCACGCCGCCGCCGGAGCTCCGGCGCTGCCACCGCTGCCACCTGCTCCGTATCCAGGCGGTCCAGCGTTTGCCAGGTCGTTACATTCACTACACATCCTCGCTAAAAAAAAGGGTTCGGACGGCCGGCAGCGGCGCCGCAGGAGACCGTGTCTCCGTCGCCAACCAGGGCCGCGCGGGTCTATTTCATTCGCCAGGGCACACCTTATACGCAGCCGGGCGCGAAAATAAAGAGAGAGCCATCTTCAGGTGCGCCCATGGCTGCAGGGAACTTGGCCGATCGATTGGGATCTTGGGTCGAAGCTTGGGAACGAGCTTGCGCGCGCGCCCCGGTGTCCACGAAGGCTGCTCCATCGGGAGTCGAGGTGGCGCACCGGGGTAGGGGTATGAGGTCTTGCGGCGCCGCGCCGCTTCCGGCCAGGCGGGAGCGGGCTAGGGCGGTGAAGCGGAGGGAAATTGGGATAAAGGCTCAGCTTATTCTCAACATCGGCCCGGCATCTCGTAGCAATATGGGAAGTAAGTAAGATGGCACGCAAACACCCCGACGGGCTATACGTCCTCTTTTTTACTGAGATGTGGGAGCGCTTCGGGTTCTACCTGATGATCGCTCTTTTCTCTCTTTACCTGAACGAGCAGCTGCACTGGTCCGAGGCCGACGCTTCGCGCATGTTCGGCACCTACAACGGGCTTGTGTACCTGACGCCGTTTTTCGGCGGGCTGTTCGCCGACCGCATCTACGGCTACCGGCGCGCGGTCATCACCGGCGCGCTCCTGCTCGCGGCGGGGTATCTGCTGTTTGCGCTCGGCAACATGATCGCGTTCTATGTCTCGATCGGGCTCCTGGTGCTGGGCAACGGGCTGTTCAAGCCGAATATCTCGACGCTGGTCGGCAACCTCTACCATCAGGGCGACTCGCGCCGCGACTCCGCGTTCAGCATTTTTTACATGGGCATCAACATCGGCGCCGGTCTGGCGCCGGTGGTGGGCGGGATTTTGCGCCAGCGCTACGGCTGGGGGCCGGCGTTTGCCGCGGCGGGCGTGGGGATGATCCTCTCGATCGTGATCTTCACGATATTCCGCCGTCACCTGACGATTGCCGATCAGCGCTCGTCGGTCTCCGCCTTGCTCGATGTGCCTCTCGGGCCGGACTACGAGGACCGGCCGGATCCGCCGGCGGTCGAGCGGCAGCGGATCACCGCGCTCATCATCATGTGCGGCATCGTGATGCTGTTCTGGCTGGCGTTCAATCAGAACGGCACCTCGCTCACGTTCTGGGCGCGCGACAACACCGACCGCTTCATCCGTCTGGGCACACGCAGCTTCGAGATCGCGCCGGAATACTACGCCGCCGTAAACTCGATCTTCATCATCACGCTCACGCCGGTGGTCGTCGGGTTTATGAGCTTGCTGCGGCGGTATGATCTGGAGCCGTCGACGCCGGCCAAGATTGGCCTGGGCATGCTGCTCACCGCGCTGGCGTACATGGTGATGGTGCTCGGCTCCTGGGCCGGCGGGAACACGGGGAAGGTGAGCATGCTGTGGCTCATCGGCTGCTACTTCCTCATCACGGTCGGCGAGCTGTTCGTGTCGCCGCTCGGGTTGTCGATGGTGACCAAGCTGGCGCCGCGGCGGATGACGGCGATGCTGATGGGCTTCTGGTTCATCTCCACCGCGATCGGCGCCAAGCTGTCGGGGCAGATCGGGGTGTTCTGGAGCAAGTGGGAGCACTCGAAGTTTTTCTCGCTGCTGGTTTTGACCTCGCTGTTTGCGGCGGCGATTCTGGTGTGGCAGTTCCGCCGCTTGCTCGCCGCGATGCCGCCTGAGGGTCCGCCGGAAGCCGACGAGCCGCCGGTGCGTCAGGCCAAGGTCGTCCCTGCCGTCGCCGACGCCAGCATCTGAGGGTCTGTCGGAAACCTTTCGGCGCGTGAGTCGGCGCGCCTTTACTGAGCTTCGCGGGCGGGCGGGGTTGGAATTCCGGCGAGCGTGCAGGGATCGGGGGCGCGCGGGATGCCGATGCGGCGGGCGAGCTGCTCCAGCTGCGCGGCTTGGGCGGCGCCGATCGGGATGATGGGGCCCAGCAGGCGCGCGGCATGGATGATCTTGGCGGAGTGCTCCAGGGTTTCCATGCGGTGCCAGGCCTCGTGCAGGGTGCGGCCTACGGAGAGGGCGCCGTGCCGATGCATGACGATCGCGTTGGCCTGCCGGACGTAGGGACGCAGGACCCGCGGCACCTCATCGGTCGTCGGTGTCGAGTACGGCGCGGTGAGCACGGGGCCGAGCACGAGACAGGACTCGGAGAGGACGGGCTCGGACAGCGACTCGCCGGCCAGGGCCAGAGCGACGGCGATCGGGGGGTGGGCGTGCACGACGGCGCCGACATCGGGCCGCTCGCTGTAGCAGAGCGCGTGCATCATGAACTCCGAGGACGGGGCGTGCTCGCCGCGCTTACGGCGACCCGTAAGGTCGGTGACGATGAGCTCTTCGGGCTTGATGAAGCCCTTGTGAAAGCCCGATGGCGTCACCAGGACCCGATCTTCGCCCAGACGGCATGACACGTTGCCGTCGCCGGCGGCGATGAGGCCGCGCTCATAGAGGCGGTGACAGACTTGGGTGAGCTGCTCGCGCAGGGCTGTCTCGGATGGCGGGGGGCCGCTCAGCTGCATGCCGGGCTTTGGTACTGCGGGATGGCTCTTATGTAAAGGGCGCTGCGTGTCGTGATCGCTGGGGTCGATGGGCGGCGCGAAGAAAAGAACGTCGGCATTCTCGTGGCTTGGCATTTTCATGCTTGTCAAATGAACGATGGTCATTTATAAATGAATCATGGTCATTTGATTTGGCGCAGAGGATAGGTCGGCTCGCTCCTCGGGCTGGCAAGCGCCACAGGCTGCGGCATAGGAGAAAAGTTCGATGAAAAAGACTGTTCTGATCACCGGTTCTTCCACGGGTATTGGTCGCGCCACGGCGCTGTATTTTCAAAAGCGGGGCTGGAACGTCGCGGCCACGATGCGCACGCCGGCGAAAGAAAAAGAGCTGAGCCAGCTGCCGGGCGTGACGTGCATTGCGCTCGATGTGAACCGCGCGGACTCGATCCGGCAGGGACTGGAGGAGGCTATCAGTGCGTTCGGCAAGCTCGATGCGGTCGTCAACAACGCCGGCTACGCGCTGAACGGACCGTTTGAGGCGTACACGCAGGAGCAGATTCGCCGTCAGTTCGAGACCAACGTCTTCGGCCTTATGGAGGTCTGCCGCCAGGTGCTGCCGCACTTCCGCACGCATCGGTCGGGAACCCTGGTCAACATCGCGTCGATGGGAGGCCGGCTGACGTTTCCGCTGTACAGCTCGTACCACTCGACGAAGTGGGCGGTCGAAGGATTTTCGGAATCGCTGCACTATGAGCTGCGGCCGCTCGGCATCCGGGTCAAGATCGTCGAGCCCGGGGCGATCAAGACCGACTTCATGGAGCGCTCGGCGGATGTGGTGACGGCCGATGGGCTGCCGGACTATAAGCAGTTTGTCGATGTCGCGACGGCCAACTATAACCATGCAGGTAATAACGGCGCGCCCTCCTCGCTGGTCGCTGAGTCGATCTTCAAGGCGGCGTCTGACAGCTCGGATCGGCTGCGCTATACGGTAGGTACGGATGCGCGCGGTCTGCTAGCGGTGCGCGGCCTCATTCCCGAGTCTTGGTTTTACTCGCTAATCCGCTCGATCGTGCTACGGAAAAAGTCGTGAAAGGCCTGGGCGTGTTGCCAGCGCCGACGTCGGCATCCGCGGGTTTGACAAAGAGGCGTGATGACAGAGAGGGCCAAAACTCCACCGCTGCGCCCCGAGCTTGAGGGATCCAAGCGCCGGGCCATGTCAGATGCGGACAAGCAGCAACGACGCCGAGCGATCCTCGAGGCGGCGTTGTGGGTGCTGCTCGATACGCCGTTTGAGCAGATCACGGTGGCGCAGCTGGCAGAACGGCTGGGGCTGGCCAAGGGCACGCTGTACCTGTACTTCTCGACCAAAGAAGCGCTGTTTCTTGAGGTGCAGCAGCAGCAGCTTACGCTGTGGTTCGATGCGCTGGAGGAAGCGCTGCGCCAGAGCGGCCCCCTGACCGCGCACGAGCTGGCGGACCTTATCTGCACGACAATTTTTGCGCAGCCGGTGATGCCACGGCTCCTCACCGTGCTGCACACGGTGCTGGAGCGAAACATTACCCTGGAGCAAGCGCTGTCGTTCAAGTGGTTCGTCTACGATCGCTTCGCTCGCGCGGCGGCGCTCATGGAAGCGAGGATGCCGGCGCTCGCGGCCAAACCGGCTGTGGCCGCAGCGCCGCCGAGCCCCGCTGCAGCGGCAAAATCCGACGCCGTTCAGGGTCCAGCTTCAGCGCCTGGGCAGGGAGTCGAGCTGCTGATGCGCTTGCACGCGCTGGTGCTGGGGACTTGGCAGATGACCGATTCCTCAGCGGTGGTCAAAGCGGCCATTCTGACGCGGACGGAGCTCGGGATCTTTGATCTGCAGTTTGAGAAAGTATTGCGCGGAGCCCTGCGCGACCTGATCACGGGAATGGCGCAGCGTGGCTGAAGAAGGCCGCATCGACTCGCAGTCGTGGTTCGGCGTTTCATTTTGCCTTCCGTAAGTGGCTAGGGCATCGACTCATCGAGCGCGGTGAGAATCTGCTACCTTAGGTTCATGCACTGGCTGGGGCATTGGTCGGGGGCGCTTCTACTCGGGTTTGGGTTCATGGCGGCGAGCTGCGTGGAGCAGCCCATGGGCACCATGTTGTGCAAGGATCCGGAGCAACAGTGCGGCTGCCAGGACAACCGCGATCGCGGCGGGGTCGTCGTGCGCTGGCGAATCGCGGATGCCGCGGTCGGACGGCTGCTCGATCGCGGCATGTGTTGCTGCAACCCCGATCCCAGCACAAGCAGTCTCATTCGCCAGCAGTGTGGCAACATCGGCAGCAGCCAGTGCGCCGATTCCCCCGGCTGGCTGGTGCGCAACGTCCAGCTCCACATCCGCAGCGTTAACGCCGACGACCCCATAGACTGCACCGTCATCGCGCCTTGTACCGACGGAGAGCTGACAACGCAGTATTGCCTGCCGCCGGGTGTGTACGACCTGCAGCTACGCGCCGACATCGAGACGGTCAGCAAGCAATTCAGCCAGTTCGTTTGCTCTAACACCCAGACGCTTTCGCCGCCGATCGTTCGCCGAACCATCAAAGCGGGCCAGGCCGTCAACCTGGACGGCATCGTCTTAGGCGTCAACGCACCGCCCGTCATCACGGCACCTCAAGACGGCGGCGTAACAGACTAAGGGGATTGTCAGCTTCTCAGCCGTCGCGCGAAGTGCGCTCTCCCTAAATTCACGAGTACGCCGAGGCCGAGCCGTCTTTGCATCTGCATGTCTGACTCGGCACCGCTTCGCTGCAGGCCGTACTCGCTAGCTCTGCATGGCTTTGCCTCAAAATGCGCAGCCAGTTTGGGGACTTGAATTCCTCGCCGGGAGAGAGGGACCGAGCGCCTGAACTTTGGCGGCACAGCAGCCCTGCATAGACGAAGCTGGCATCTTCTTAGGGCATCCATTTTATTAGGCGCTGCTGTGGAGGTCACAGGTCTCTCGCGTTCCTCTGCGAGCTGGCTATTATCCGGGCCATGGCTTGGACGGTTCTTTGTCTGATTGTCGGTGTTTGCCATCTTTCGATGGCGTTGCTGCTGCTGTGGAATCGGCACCGCACGTCCCCGTTGGAGGACGCGCCGAGACTTGGCGCTGAGCCGCCCTCGGTGCTGATTGTCATCCCGGCGCGTAATGAGGAAGGAAATATCGAAGCCTGCGTTCGCAGCGCGTTGGCGCAGGACTATCCGGCGCTGCAGGTTCGCGTGGTGGACGATCACTCGACCGATCGCACAGCCGCGATCGTGGAGGCGTTGGCGGCGCAAGACTCTCGACTGGAGCTTCTGCATGCGCCCTCGCTGCCTGCGAGATGGCTGGGAAAACCGCATGCGCTGCACGCGGGAACGCGCGGAGCCGCTACCGATTACTTCCTATTCGTCGATGCCGATCTCCGTCTGGCTCCCAGTGCCGTGCGCAGGTCGATAGCCGCCGCTGAAAAGTCTCACGCCGGTCTCCTGACCATGACGCCGACCTTGCTAGCGCAGGGGTTCTGGGAGAGGGCGGCGCAGCCGGTTATCGGGATGTTGCTGTTTTCGCTGATTGATCCGGTAAAAGCCCGGGATCCGGACTCGGACGTGGCTGCTGCGTACGGACCCTATCTGCTCTTCAAGCGAGCTGCGTATGACCAGATCGGCGGCCATAGCTCCGTCGCCATGGAAGTGGTCGAAGATCTGCGTCTGGCCCAGCACATCAAACGCGCCCGTCTCGGGTTTGGCTACGTGCACGGGGTTGATGCGATCGAGCTGCGCATGTATGACTCACTCCGCTCGCTGGTTGCAGGATGGCGCAAGAACTTCCATGTCGCGCTGGGCTCTGCGCTTTGGCTCGGACCGATTGCTGCGGCAGCGGTCACGGTCATCTTCGGTTGGCCTACGGTGGCTCTGGTCGCGGCCGCGCTTCACTACCTTGTGTCTGAACCCGCACGAACCAACCTTCTGTGGCCGGCTGTGTTCTGCTACGGCGCTGACTGGCTGGGGCGACTTTCGCTAGCCCGCAACTATCGAATTACTCGACGGGGAGCACGAGTGTTTGGCGGACTCGTGGTTGCCTATATCCTGTGCTCGTCTTGCTATCGCGCTTGGCGCGGCAAACCTGTTACTTGGCGTGGCCGATCCTACGCGGCCGGCACTGAAACGCCTGGCTGAAATGTTCCACGTGGAACACTTACCGCTACTTCCCCACACAGCAGCGCGAAAAGATCTCTTCCCGAATCGACGCGGCAAACAACTTCCTGTCCGGTGAGTTCTTCCAGTCGCGCTGTCGCAACCCAAAGCTCAGCCGCAACGATTTCCGCTTCCGCCTCTCGATTCAGTACCGCACGCCCTGCTCAGCGGATTGTAGGTGGGGCCAATCCTACGCGGCCGGCCCTGAAGCACCGGGCTGAAATGTTCCACGTGGAACACTTACCGCTACTTACCGACACAGAAGCGCGAAAAGATCTCATCCAAAATCGGCGCGGCGACTTCCTGTCCGGTGAGCTCTCCCAGTCGCGCTGTCGCAACCCGAAGCTCAGCCGCAACGATTTCCGCTTCCGCCCCTCGACTCAGCACCGCACGCGCGCTGCTCAGCGCTTCGTAGGCACGCTGCAGAACTTCTGCTTGGCGCGCGCTGGTGACGATTAGCTCGGCGTCTCCGGCCAGCGCTACCCTAGAGGCGACCCGCTGCAGTGCGGTGTTCTGGACATTGGCAAGGCCCCAGCCACACAAGGCAGAGCAGCTCACCGCCCCTTGGACCGGTGGCAAGTAATCGGCATGATCCATCTTGTTCCAGATCACAAGCCGAGGCATTGACTCCGGGATCGACGCCATGAGGTTCTCTTCGGTCGCCCCTAACCCCACCGTGCCATCGACGACGATCAAACAGAGGTCGGCGTTCAGCCAGCGCTCGCGACCGAGCCGCATCCCCTGCAGCTCCAGACGAGTCGCATCGGTTCGCTCCCCCGCCGTGTCGATGAGCGTGACTGCGAGTCCATCCCAGCGAACGCGGATTTCGACAAAGTCACGCGTTGTTCCCGGCTGATCATCGACCAGTACGCGCTCACTGCCGCACAGGGCATTGATCAAGCTCGACTTGCCGACGTTGGGCCGGCCAAGCACCGCGATCTCCAGCCCCTCCCCCAGGGCGCGACCGCCATGACGGAAGCTGTCCGCCAGCGAGCCGACTCGCTGCAGCAAGCCGCTCAATTTGTCGGCCGCGCGCCCAGTGATCTCGGCATCAGCTTCCGCATCGGGAAAATCGAGGATGCCTTCAAACTCGCCAAGGAGCGCCACCGCGTCACGCCGCAGCTCCGCGGCCAGCTGCCCAAGCTCGCCGGCCAGCTGACGCTGCGCCTGCCGGGCTGCTTGCACCGACTGCGCACTGACCAGAGCTGCGACAGCCTCCACCCGAGTCAGATCTAGCTTGCCCGCCAAAAACGCCCGCCGCGTAAACTCCCCCGGCTGCGCCGCGACAGCGCCCCCCTGATAGCAGAGCTCAAGCAGCCGCTGCAAATTTACCGCGCCCCCATGGCCGTGAATTTCCAACACGTCTTCGCCGGTATACGAGCGCGGAGCTCGCATCAGGCAAAACAAGATCTGATCGACGACCTCGGCCGCCGTCTCGCTGTACGAGCCGCCGTCCAGCGCTTGTCCGAGATAAAGGTGATGGCTTTGCAGGTTCTCAGGCCAAGGACGGCAAACTTTGCGACCGATGCTCTCGGCGTCGGGACCGCTGATGCGGATGATCCCGACGCCGCCGCCGCTGGCCGTGGCGATAGCGGCGACCGTGGTACCAGTCGAGTAGCTCGCCATTGCCGCCAGCTTAGCGTCGCGGACGGGGGGCCGGCTGCTTGGTCCGCACCGGGATCGGTGCCGCGGCCGGCTCCTTGTCCTTATTGCGGTTCATCAGACCCTGCTGAATCATGCCAAGGATCGTATTGGTCATGATGTAAAGGGTCAGCCCGGCCGGCAGGAAGATACTGAACACCGTAAACATGACGGGCATCAGCATCGTCATCATCCGCTGCTGCGGATCGGCAGGCGCCGGCGTCAGCTTGGTCTGGCCGAACATCAAAGCGCCGGTCACAAGCGGCAGGATGAAGTAAGGATCGGCCGCGGTCAGGTCCGGGATCCAGAACAGCTTCACCCGATATAGCTCCACAGCATTGCCGAGCATGGAGTACAGGGCGAAGTAGATCGGCATCTGAATGAGCAGCGGCAAGCAACCGCCGACCGGGTTGGCCCCGTGCTTGCGGTACAGCTTGGTCAACTCCTCCTGCATCTTGACCTTATCGTCCGCATATTCCTTCTGCAGCTTGTCGATCTCTGGCTTGAGCTTGGCGATCTTCTTCATCGACTGCATGGACTTATGCGACGGATAAAGCGTCAGCAGCTTGACCAGGCAGGTCAGAAAGATGATCGCCAGGGCCCAGTTGTGCACAAGGCTATCGATCTGCCGCAGCGTCCACAGCAGCGACCGAACCAGGATCTTCAGGCCGCGGGTGTAGTCGATCGAAGTGCCGAGCCCAGCCGCCTGCCCGCCCACCGTCACCTCATCCAGCAGCTCCGGCAGCTTGGGACCGCCGAACACCGCCACCTGCAGCTTGGCCGTCTGACCTGGCTGCAGCGTCTGCGCCGCAAACTCCACGCTGGCGGACAGCGCCCCGTTGCTATCGGCGCGCGCATGACCCAGCTTGTCGCCGATCTCCGCGCCGCTTGGGAGCGCCAGCGCCATGATGAAATACTGCTGCCCAATCGCCAGCCAGCGCATGTTGCCGCGGAGGTCGTCGGCGTCGATCTTGTTGTCGCGCAGGGCTTCCAGGTTCAGGTTATGCCGCTTGCCGGCGATGTCCCACAAAACCTCGTTTTGCGGCACGCGCGGCGAGAACATGCTGCCCGACTTCTGGGTCGGATCCTGGTAACCCTCAAGCCCGAGCTCGACGTGATAGCTCACCGGCGTCAGCTTGCGGTTCTCCAGGTCGATGTAGACATCGACTTGGAACGAGTTCGGCGAAAATACGAACGTCTTTTGCAACCGCAGCTCCGCGGTCTCCAGGGCATAGACGACGCGCTGGCGCTTATCCGGCAGCACTTCGTTGCTCACGAGCGTAAAGGCCTGGATCTCCGGCAGGCTGAACCCGCTGTCCGGCAGCCGCGTCACCAGCGCCGACCGGTAGCTCGTCAAAAGCTGCGTCGGACCGTCGGTCTGCCGCCGCTCTGCGACTGGCTGTCCGCCGCGCAGAAAAAGCTGCCGGACATCACGACTGAAGTATTTGGGGTCGAGAACTTCGAAGCTCGTCATCGCCGCGCCGTGGTTGGTCAGCTCGACGCGGTAAAAGCCGGGACGCTCAATAACGGTGCGCTGCTCGGGGACGATCGCCGCGCTAGGCGCTGGGGCCGCGGCGGCGGTCGGTGTCCCCGCGGCAGCGGCCGGGGCAGGCGTGGTGGGTCCGATTGCCGACCCCGCGGCCGGGATCGCCGGCGCAGGCGTGTGCGGTGCGGTCTTGTTGTTCAAGAAAGTCCAAGCGACCAGCACCACCAGGCTCAGGCCCACCGCCAGCTGGACCCGTTTTTGTTCGTCCATAGGAACCTAACTCCTCAGCTCAGGCGGATCGTAGCCGCCGGGATGAAATGGGTGACAGCGCGACAGCCGCCCCGCGGTCATGACGACCCCGCGCGGCAGACCGTAGCGCAAGACCGCCTGCCGTGCGTACTCCGAACATGTCGGATGAAATCGACACCCGGAGCGAAAGGCTACCGTCAGAAGCGGCGAGATCAGCCGCTGATAGACAAATATCATCGCCAGGGCGACCGAGCACAGCACGCGATGGAGACCCGACAGGAGCCTGTGCATGGTAAAAAAGCCTACCTGGGGCGCGGCCGCGAGCAAGCGCGGGACAGGCCGCGGGAGAGAGATATACAGCCGCTGATTCGTATCGACGCGCTTGATCGCCAAACCACCTGAGCGCTCAACTTGCGCATCCTTTGGCTCGCCGTCCAGTGCGGCCGGGGTCCGGCGCGATAAAAGAACCGGCGGGCGGGTCGGGCGGATGCAGCTTGCAGGATACGGCGATGGCGCCTGGCGCGCCCCCGGTCCGCCGCTCCTATCGACGCGGTGCGCAGCGGCGGCAGAGCTCCAAGAACTCGGTGCGGGTACGCTGAAAATCCAGCTGCGCCGCATCGGCCTTGGCAACGATCACGAGCTGCAGCCCTTGCGGCAGCCGATCTTTGCAGTGACGGAAGACTTCGCGCAAAAGCCGTTTGACCCGGTTGCGCACCACCGCCCCCCCGACGCGCTTGGAGACGGTGATCCCAAGGCGCAGCGGAGCCTTGTCGTTCCAGACGGTAAATGCGATGAGGCTGGGCGTAAATAGCTTGCGACCTTGGGTCTGAATGCCGACGTACTCGGCGCGTTTGCGGATGCGTTCCGCTTTGGGCAGGGACAAACCCATTGTTTGCCGCGAGCTCTGTTGTCTCACCGCGGTCCGGCGTCGCCGGCCGCGGCTTCGCCTGACCACATGCCCGCCGTAACAACAGCGAAATCATCGGCTGAAGAAGAGACGGCGGGCAACCGGGCAAAGTTTCCGGAGGCGGTGAGGGGCTCGCGGTCAAACCACACCGCGAGAGACAAGCACGAATCGCCGCTGCCTACTTGGCAGCGACCTTGACGCTCAAGCGAGCGCGTCCCTTACGGCGACGACGGGACAGCACCGCTCGCCCGCCGCGGGTCTCCATGCGGGCGCGAAAGCCATGGGTGCGCTTACGGCGCGTGTTGTGCGGCTGATATGTACGCTTCACAGCGATCTCCTTCGGTCACTTCATCGACGCAGAGCGACGACAGAAAAAAACGAACCGGTTAATAGCCGGGTAAGAAAAGGAAGACTTGCTTGGTAACAGCTTTTTCCCTGCGCTGTCAAGATCTTAACCGCCGCTGCGGCCCGCATCCTTTGTGATACGCTGAGCCGGCCATGTCGAGGACGCGATCGGAGCCGCCTGCCGTCTGCGCACCCCCGGAAAGGGCGGAAGGAGCGGGGCGCGCCGCGCGCCGGCTTCAGCGCCGCGCGGCCCAAGGGACGGGAATTCTACTTGGTCTGAGCATGCTGCTAGGCAGCTGCGATGAGCCGACCGCCGATCTGCGCAGCGCCGTCGAGCTTCTTGCCGCCGAGCGCGGCGAGGTCGCTGAGCGGGCCTACGGGCGCATCGGGCCGCGCGGCCGCACCGCCCTGCCCTACCTTGAAGCCGCACTGCATCGGGTCGCGGCGCCGGGCCGCCGCAATATCGTCATCGCGCTCCGCCGCCTGGCGCTGCCCGAGTCCACCTCGCTGCTCGGCCACCTCGCCGCTTTTGATGCCGACCCGCAAGTTCGCGCCGAGGCCTATCACACCCTGGAGGCCTGGGCCGCCGCCCAGCCGGGCACCCGCACGCCGTCCATCGCCGCCCGCGCCATCCTCCAGCGCGTCGATGAAATCCGCAGCGAGCCCTGAGCGCCCAGCCGGCCCCGGCTCAGCTCCCGGTTTAGCGCGAACGCTCGGCCGGACGCGTGCGAACGGGTCGGTGTTCCAGCCGGTGGGTCCGGCGGGAGCGCGCGGCGGCGGGAACGGCGCCGCGGTCAGGGCGTCTCGGTAGAGCTTGCGGGCGGCGCTTTGCCGGCGGCCTTGCCTTCGCCGCGGGAGCGGCTGCGGCTGCTGTCGACCACCGCCACGTCGTTGGCGATGTGGATGAGGACCACCGTGATGTTGTCATCGCCGCCGCGCGAGTTGGCCAGCTCGACGAGCAGCGAGGGGACCTCGCGATACAGGTGCTGGCCCAGGACCTCGGCGAACTCGGTTTCCTCCAGGTAGTTCGACAGCCCGTCGCTGCATATCAGCATGCAGTCGCCGGCCTGGATGGGGCAGATGGTGCCGTCCACCTGCACCTCGCGCTCGAAGCCGACCGAGCGGGTGATGATGTGACGGAAGCGCGACTCTTTGGCCTCTTGCTCGGTGAGGAGCCCGGCCTTGACCTGCTCCGCGACCCACGAGTGATCGACCGTGATCTGCTGCACTCGGCCGTCGCGATACAGGTAGGCGCGCGAGTCGCCGACATGGGCGATGTACGCGCGCATCCCGTGGAACAACACGGCGGTCAAGGTGGTGCCCATGCCGGCGAGATCGGGATCGCTCTGCGCCGCGTCGAAGATCGCCGCTCCGGTGACGAACATGGCGCGCTGCAGGTGGCCCAGGACTTCGTCGCGCGTGGCCGCTTTGCGCGGCGGCACCAGGGCATCGCGCAGCCGATCGACGGCCATGCGGCTGGCTTTCTCACCAGCGCGGTGGCCGCCCATGCCGTCGGCAACGGCAAACAGTCCGACGCTCTGGGCAATCAGATAGCTGTCTTCGTTGTGCTGCCGCTTGCGGCCGACATCGGACAGTGCGTACGGAATAAGACGCATGATTGAAACCATTATCATGGCCGCGGGGCCTCCGCGTCTGCCAAAACCGTAAAGCCGGCAGAGCTGCGAGGTCGATCACGCTGCCAAGCTGTGGCACGATGCCGCACATGCCTCGCAAGCGACATGTAGACGCCGCAACTACCAGAGGCGGTGAAAAAATTGTGGAGCATGACGCGGACCGCGACAGCAGCACTGATTTCGCGGGGCGCCCAAGGGATCGGGAGCCCGTCGTCCTGGCGGCCGAGCACAGCCGCCCGAACTTGGCGACCGGCCGCGCCGAGGAGCTGCGGCCGGCGCGGGTCGCCCATGAGGACGCCCTGGACGCCGCGCTGCGCCCGCGCAGCTTCGACGAGTACATCGGCCAGCACCGCGTGGTCGATAACCTGCGCGTGTTCGTCGAAGCGGCGCGGCGGCGCGGCGAAGCGCTCGATCACGTCCTTTTCTGCGGTCCGCCGGGACTTGGCAAAACCACCCTGGCGCACCTTATCGCCGGCGCCCTGGGCGTAGGCATCCGTCCGATCGGCGCCCCGGCGATCGAGCACAAGGGCACCCTGGCCAGCTACCTGACCGGCCTTGCCGAGCGCGAGGTGCTGTTCATCGATGAGATCCACCGCCTGCAGCCGATCGTCGAAGAGTACCTGTACCCGGCGATGGAAGACTACCGCCTGGAGATCCCGGTCGGCGACGGGCCGGCGGCGCAGCTCATCGCCATGGCCCTGCCGCGCTTCACCCTGGTCGGGGCGACGACGCGCACCGGCCTTTTGACTTCGCCGCTGCGCGATCGCTTCGGCATCGTGCTGCGCCTTGACTACTACACCCCGGAAGAGCTGGCTGAGATCGTGCGCCGCTCCGCCCTGCGCTTGAAGATCGACATCAGCCCGCGCAGCTGTCTGACGATCGGCAAGCGGGCCCGCGGCACCCCGCGCATCGCCAACCGCCTCCTGCGCCGGGTGCGCGACTTCACCGAGGTCGAGCACACCGGCGCCATCGAAGAACCCTACTGCGGCCGCTGGCTGAGCCGCCTTGGGGTCGATGACCTGGGCCTGGATGAGATGGACCGCGCGCTGCTCCGCACGATCATCGAGCGCTTCGACGGCGGCCCGGTCGGCATCGAGTCGCTCGCCGCGGCGGTGTCGGAAGAGGCCGATACGCTCGAGGATGTCTACGAGCCCTACCTCATCCAAGAGGGCTTTATCTCCCGCACCCCGCGGGGCCGCGTCGCCACCCGCCGCGCCTATGAGCACCTGAACCTGCCGCCGCGGGCCGGCAACCTGCCGCAGTCGCAGATCCAGACCAAGCTTTTCTAACCGGCGGCGCGCACGCCGGCGAACTGCTCCTGCACCGTCAAGGCCGCGGCGCGGATGTCCGGCGCCTGATTCACCGCCGCAATGATCGCCACGGCGCGGGCCCCGGCCGCGACCAGCTCGGGCACGCGCGCAAGCGACACGCCGCCGATCGCCACCACGGGCACCTTTGTGCTGGCGCAGACCGCGCGCAGCCGCTCCACGCCGACGGTCGGATCCGGGTTGCGCTTGGAGGCGGTGGCGAAGATCGGCCCGAAGCCGATGTAGTCGGCGCCTTGGGCCAGCGCCGCCGCCGCCTGCGCCTCGTTATGGGTCGACACGCCGATGACAAAGCCCGGCGGGCAGAGGCGCCGCGCCGCCGCGAGCGGCAGATCGTCCTGCCCCAGGTGTACGCCGTCGGCGCCGCCGGCCAGCGCGACATCCAGGCGATCGTTGACGATAAGCAGCGTGCCGGGCGGCCGGTGTAGCCGCACCTCATCGAGCACCGCCAGCATCAGCGCCGCCGGTGCATCCTTCATGCGCAGCTGCAGCACGCCGACGCCGGCGCCGAACAGCGGTCCGTAAATATGTCGCGGGAGGATGGGAGGAACGCCGGGTGCAAGCGGGGCCGACGGCAGGTCGAGCATCCCGTAGAGCCCGGCGGGCAGCACGGAGGCCATCGCCGGCTCTATTCGTCGCTCAGCTGGCCCTTGCCGATCTTGCGGATCTCGGTGCTGGCGTTGAGCGACTGCACCCAGGCTTTGTCGAACGACTCCAGGTCGTCTTTTTTCGACTCTTTATTCATCTTGCGGAAGCAGCTGCCCCACGCCTGGGCGATGCGGTCAAAGTCGCTGGCGAACTTGTTGAAGGTCCCCTTGAACGTCGCCGGGGCCTTGGCCGGCGGGTCCTGCGCATCCGGAATGCAGGTGTCGCGGACCTTGGCGAGGAACTCCATATCGATGGTCTGGCCCTTTTTGGCGATGCACTTGCCGGCCAGAAACTCCAACAGCGCCTGCCCGTCCTTAAGCTTGTCGATGTCCGGCACGGCGCAGTGGAGGAACTTGTCGTAGCGCCACGCATCGGGGTCGGCTTTGTTGACGTTGGCGGTGGTGCTCCAGGTCTCGCCGGCCTGGGTGATCTTCTGCTCGCGCAGCTTGGTGTCGACGCGCTTGGGAGCGCCCTCGGCCCAGGTGTTGATGGTGTTGGCAAGGCCGGCCAGCGCCTTGCCGTAGTCGTCGAGCGCGGTCTTGTACTCTTCCGGCGCCGGCGGGGTAAAGTCGTTCACGCCCTTGGCCGCCTTGAGCGCCTTGGGCACGCAGTCGCCGGTGACCTTGGCGGGAAACTCCTTGGGATCGGTGAACAAGGCGCTCTCGACCGAGGCGTTGAGCTGCTCCGGCGCGTTGAAGCGGCGGCCGTCGCCTTCTTTGCCGAACATGCAGCGCCAGAACAGGTTGACCTGGCCTTTCTCGAACTCGGCGAACTGCTCCATGAACGCCACGTGGAGCTTGCGCCGGTTGCGCTTCTGCACCTCACGCGCGCCGAGGAGGCCGAGCACGGCCAGCACAGCGATGCCAATCGCCAAGTACACCGGCCAAGGCAGCCCTTTGCCTTTCAGCTCGGAGCCCGGCTCAGCGTCAAAACCACCCATTCCACCGTCTAGATTGCTCATGAGCCTCATCTTTGATCGCAGGTGCGGCGCTTGGGAAGAGTCTTTGCAACACGCCGGCGTACCGCAGCCCCTGCCAAGGGGTCGCCGCGTCGGACCGCGGGCCGGCAAAACTCGGCGTGGACACGATCGCCCGCCCGAGGCAAACTCGGGCCCATGGGCGGACTCGACTCCGACCTGCAAGGCACGAACATGAAGCGCTCAAGGTATGGCTACCGTGTTGCTACCGGCCTGAGCCTGTCTTGTTGGCTCGCGGCCGCCGGTCTGGTTGTCGGAGCAAGTGAGCCCCCCGCCGCGGCGCGGCCGCTGCGCCAGCCGGGCGTGCATGCGATCCTCCAAGATCTGGCGGAGTTGGAGTCGTATAACGCCGAACGCGACGATCAGAACACGGCCGGGCTCATCGCCCAGCCGCTCGCGGCGACCCGCGGGACCCTGCTGCGGGTGCTCGGCGGGGCGCAGCCGCTCGGGGATGGGCTGCAGGCGACGCTCGCCAACCTGCGCGTCATCGCTGGCTACAATCGGCGATCGCAAGATCGCGATCCGGAAGTCCGGCAGCGGATAGGCGCAAGCCTCGATCGCCTCCAGCGGCGGACCGAGCAAGGCCTGGCCTCGCCCGAGCTTGCTGCGGCAGCGCAGCCGCAGTACGCGCCGCAGCCGCAATACGCGCCGCAGCCGCAATACGCGCCGCAGCCGCAGTACGCGCCGCAGCCGCAGTACGCGCCGCAGCCGCAGTACGCGCCGCAGCCGCCCGTACCGATGACCAAGGCGGCGTTCGCCGAGCTGCTCAAGGAGCTGCAGCGCCGATCGTTTAGCGATGAGAAGCTCAACCTGGCCCGCGATGCGGTGACGGGCGGAGCGTATTTTACCTGCGAACAGGTCGGACAGATGATGCGCACCGCATCGTTTGGGGACGATCAGGTAAAGATCGCAGCGACGCTGTACCCGCGGATTGTCGACCCGCAGAACTTTATCCAGCTAACCTCTATTTTGACCTTTGAGAGCGATCGGCAAAAACTACGGCAGCTCGTCGGCCGATAACTAGGCTGACCCCCTGCGGGGGAGCCGCACACACCTCCCACCAAGGACCTACCATGCAAGCTCGAAGAATCACCGTAGCCAGCCTGACTTTGGTCGGGTTGTGCGTGAGCTTCTGCAGCCAAGCCCAGGCCCAGCAGGCCTCCGGCGCGTATCAGCCGCCGCCTCCCGCCGATCAGGCTCCGGCCCAAGCCGGGCAGCCGGAGCAATACCAGCCATATCCGGGGCAGCCGTACCAGCCGCAGCCGTATCAAGCCCAGCCCTATCCCGGCCAGCCGTATCAGCCGCAGCCGTATCCGGCCCAGCCGTATCCGGCCCAGCCCTACCCCGGGCAGCCGTATCAGCCGCAGCCGTATCCGGCGCAGCCTTACTATCCGGCGCAGCCTTACCCGGGATCGCAGCCGACGTACGTTCAGCCGAGTCGGACCCCCGTGCGGTACGTGAATCGGCCGCGCCTGGGGCTTGTGGTCGGCGGCGCGGTGACCCTGGGAGTTGCGTGGTCGCTGACGGCGCTGGCGGCGGCGAGCTATTCGGGCTCGCTGTACTCGTACGATGAGTATTCCAACACGAACTCGATAAACTCTTCGGGGAACTCGTTCGGCTACTCCTCGGAGCTGTGGCCGCTGTACATCCCCGTGCTGGGGCCGTGGATCGAGATGGGCTTCCTGCACGGCAGCGGCAGCCAGCTCGGCGGCGCGCTGCTCGCCTTTGACGGGCTCGTGCAGGCCGGCGGGCTGGCGATGATCATTGCCGGGGCGGTCACGCGCACCAAAGTGGCGATCTACGCCAAGAACAACCTGCAGATAAACCCGCTGACGCTAAACGGCGGCAGCGGCATTGTCGTCGGCGGACGGTTCTAGCCCGCCGCGCTTAGCTGCGGCGCTTAGCTGCGGCGCTTAGCTGCCCCTTAGCTGTCCCTTATCCGCTAAGCGCCCGATCGTCTTCTGCCCGGTCTCCGGGCCCAAGCTCAAAGTCAAAGCGGCATCCCTTGGGCGCTTGCGCCTAAGGCCCTAGGCCTACGGGGATATGTTAAGATGCAGTCATGGCGCTGATCGACAAACCCGAGCGTGCCCGCCAGCTGGCACGGGCAATCTCCTCCGACCTCACCCTCTATCACGAGAAAGAAATCATCGAGGGCATCGAGAACGACACCCTCTTTACCGTGATGCACGATCACATCGAAGAGGGCCGCACCCTGTTCAAGAGCCGCGTAACCCCGGAGATCTACGAGCTTAATCTGTTCGACCGGGCGATCGTCGATGTCATGCTCAAGTCCAAAGGGCATGTAAAATCGCGGATCTGGTGACCCTCCCGCAAAAGTCGTACGAGTTCGTTATTCCCGTTGAGGCCGCAGGGCTGCGGCTCGATGTCTTCCTCGCTCAGAAGGGGCTGCCCTATTCGCGCTCGCAGCTTGGCCGGCGCATCGATGAGGGCGAGGTTCGGCTCGATGGCAACCCCACCAAGCCGAGCCAGCGCTTAAAGCCCGGCCAGCGCATCCGCTTCGTGCCGCCGCCGCCGACCGCGACCGGCGATCTGCCGGAAGACATCCCGCTTGTGATCCTGCATGAGGATCGCCACCTGATCGTCGTCAACAAGCCTGCAGGCATGGTCGTCCACCCGGCGCCGGGACATGAGCGCGGCACGCTGGTAAACGCCCTGCTCCACCACTGCGGCTCGCTGCCCGCCCCCCTGCCCCGCCCGGCCGCGGCGCCGCTCGGAGCAGTTTCGGAGGACGGCGAAGAAAGCGAGGACGACGAAGACGCCGCGCTCGGCGCGCTCGGCATCGGCGGTCAGCGGCGTCCGGGGATCGTCCATCGGCTGGATCAGGGCACCTCGGGAGTCCTTGTGTGCGCCAAGGACGAACCGACGCTGGTCGGGCTGCAGGTGCAGTTTCAGGCCCACTCGATCGCCCGCCGCTACGTGGCCCTGGTCGAGGGCGTGCTGCCTGAGCGCGGGACCTTCAACACGCGCTTTGGCCGCCACCCGCGCGATCGCAAGCGCTTCACCGGCCGCGGCGGCAGCAAAAAAGCCGTGACGCACTACGCGGTCATCGCCCGCCTGCCCGGTGCGACCCTGGTCGAAGTGCGGCTGGAGACCGGCCGCACCCACCAGATCCGCGTCCACTTCAGCGAAGCCGGACACCCGGTGCTCGGCGATCCGCTGTACGGACGGACGGCGCGCCATCGCCTCGTCCACAAGCTGAGCGAAGCGCTCGGCCACCAGGCGCTGCACGCCCGGCTGCTCGGCTTCATCCACCCCATCACCGGCAAAGAGCTGTCGCTGCAGGCGCCGCCGCCGCCCGACTTTCTCGCCGCGCTGGCGCAGCTGCGGGCCGCCCTCCCCGACGCCGACCCCGCGACCGCAGCCGCCCCGCCGCTGCCGTGGGAGATCTCGCCGTGATAAGCTACCCCGAGATGACCGACAGCGCGGGAGCTCAAAGCCAAGCCGAGTCCGCCAATCACTCGGCGCCCGCCGGCGCTGCGGCAGCCGGTCTCTATGCATCGCCGGGCAGCGAGCGCTTGCTGCGCAGCCGCATGCTGACGGAGCTCGGCGTCGTGCATGGCTTCACGAGCCGCCTGGGCGGCGTATCGGCGGGCCGCTTCGCCGCTTGCAACCTCGGCCGCAGCTGGGGCGATGACCCGAGCTGCGTCGATGAAAACCTTCGCCTGGTCGCCGCCGATGCCGGCTTTGCGGCCGAAAAGCTGTGCCAGGTCGTGCAGGTCCACGGCCGCACCGCCTTGGCGATGACCCAGCCCGAACGCCGCCAGCGTGAAGCCGACGCCATGGTGAGCCGCGAGGCGCTGGTCCTCGGCGTGCTCTCCGCCGACTGCGTGAGCATCCTTTTAGCCGACGGCAAGGGGCGCGTGGCGGCGGTCCATGCCGGCTGGCGCGGCACGGTGCAAGACGTCGCCGGCGCGGCGGTCGGAGGCCTCATCGCCCTCGGAGCACGGCGGGAGGAGCTGCGGGCGGTGCTCGGTCCCTCCATCGGCCCGTGCTGCTTTGAAGTGCAGGCCGACGTAGCCGCGGCTTTTACCAAGGTCTGCGCCGACAGCGTGCAGCCGCGCGATGGGCGCATCTATGTCGATCTGTGGCGGACAAACCGCGCGCTGCTCCTGCAAGCCGGTCTGCTGCAAAGGCATATCGACGCCGCGCCGCCATGCACCTTTTGCGACGCGCGGCGTTTCTTCTCTTACCGGCGGGATGGGGCCGGCATCGGCCAGCACCTGGCATTTATCCTCGGAGGCGTGCCGTGACAACCGGACAGAAGTGGTTGAGCCTGCTCTTGCTGCAGGCAGGTCTTTTGGGCGCAGCCTATGGCGGAGGCTTCTATCCCGAGTGGAAGAAGCGCATCGCCGCCGAGGAGACGGCCCGCAAGGCGCGCGAGAAGATTGAGACCGATGCCCGCCAAGCGCTGTTTCTCACCCGCGCCCGCGCCGTGCTGATGGAGGCGGCGCTGGCCGTGCGCTACGGCAACTACGGCATGGCCTTCGATCGCGTCATCCGCGCACAGACCGCGGCCCAGAACCTCAAGCTGCCGCTGCAGAAGGACTTCGATGAGCTGAGCGTGCTGCTTATCGCGCAGAAGCCGGACGTGCTCGAAAAGATCCTGCAGCTGGCGGACAAGATCGAGCCGCCGGCGAAGTTCGCGGCGTCGGAGATGGGGGCGCGTACGAGCGAGGCGGCGACCGCTCTCGTGCCGCCCGGCGCGGCCGCGGCGACACCGCCTGGGCCCGCGGCGGCGCCTACGCCCGCGGCGGCAGCGGCCACCCCAGCGGCGGCAGCGGCTCTCGCAGCGCATCCGCAGGCGGCAGCGGCAGCAACGGCGGTGCCGGCTCCTGGCCCGGC
Source organism: uncultured Myxococcales bacterium (assembly GCA_937879845.1). Lineage (GTDB taxonomy): Bacteria > Myxococcota_A > Polyangia > Palsa-1104 > JAEUJZ01 > CALFML01. The sequence goes on along the minus strand of CALFML010000123.1, from coordinate 26,327 downwards.
CGCGCTCGCGGCACCGGCCGCCGCCGCCGCGGCGATGCCACCGCGCAACGCCCAGCCCGATGTGACGATCGAGCAGAGCCGCGCCTCCTTGCTCGCGGCCAAAGAGCTTCTCATCGTCGGCACCGAGCCGAGCCAGATCATCCCCAAGATCGCCCACGCCCAGGTGCTGCTCGAAGAAGGCGGCCACGCCGAGTTCGCCGAGCAGTTCGGCGCCGCCATCAAAGCGCTGCGCGCCCACGACGAACAGAAGGCGCGCACCGCGCTCGACAGCGTCCTTGGCAGCCTGCGTTCCCTCTAGCCTCCGCCCCTACAAAAGCTGCATCGGCGTCGCCGTCACCAGATCCAAGAACTCCTGGCGGGTGGCCGGCTGATCGATAAATACCCCGCGCACCGCGCTGGTCACGAGCCGCGCCTCGTGCGCTTCCACGCCGCGGGCGGCCATGCACATGTGCAGGCCCTCGCAGTAGACCGCCGAGCCGATCGAGTCGAGCCGCTTATAGAGCAGCTGCGCCAGCTCGTGCGTCAGCTCCTCCTGCAGCACCGGCCGCCGCGCCATGAGCCGAATGAGCCGCGACAGCTTGCTGATGCCGATGACGCGATCGCGCGGCAGGTACGCCAGCGACACGCGGTAGACCACCGGCAGCAAGTGGTGCGGGCACAGGCCGAAGCAGATGTTGTGCTTGCTGATGACCATCTGGTCGTAGCGAGCAGGAAAGGTCTTGCTGACCAGGTCGTCGAGCTCGGCGTTTACCTCCGAGACCGGACGCACGAGCTCTTGCGCCGCTTTGGCCGCGCGCTCGGCGGTGTCGGTGAAGTTGTCGTCCTCGCTGATCTTGTATCCCATGAGCTCGTAGGCCTGCAGGATCATCTGGTAGGCGTTGAGCAGGAGCGTATGGGCGGTCTGGTTTGCCATTCTGGTTCCTTCGCGTAGGGCTTGAAGCGGGTCAGGGAGTCGGCGAGGTTTGATGCCGCTCCGACTCTTTGCTCGGCACCGCTGCCACCCGGCGCAGCAGCGTCATGACCCACGCCGAAAGCCCGAGCGCCTGCGGCAGTCGCAGGTCGACAAGCTGCGCGTCGTCATAGCCCGCGAGCCGCAGCCCGGCCGGGAGCGTCGCATCCGGCCAGTCGATTAGAAGCGGTACGAAGTGCATCTCACGATGACTTAGCACATGCACAAACGGCGCAAGCGCCTGCGCCGGCCACAAACCAAGCTCCAGTCCCAGCCGCTCCCGGCCGAGCCGCAACAGCGCCGCTTCCGCCGCCTCTTCCGGTTGCATCGGCAAGGTCGCCGGCTCCCACAGCCCGCCCCACAACCCCGCCGCCGGACGCTTGAGCAGCAGCACCTGCTCGGCGCAGCGCAGGACCAGCGTCACCACGTTCACAACTGGCGCCGGACGCGCGGCTTTTTTGCGGGGAAACGACTCTACGTCGCCGCGCTTGTGGGCCAGACAGTCAAGGCGCAGCGGACAGATAAGGCAGATCGGCCGCTGCGGCAGGCACACTGTCGCGCCAAGCTCCATGAGCGCCTGATTGAAGTCGCCCGGATCATTGCGCCGCAGGTCGCCAGGCGCGCCGCTTTGGTCCGCATCCGCCGCCGCGGCGGCCGGAGGCGGCACGAGCGCCGCCGACAGCGCCCAGTAAAGCCGCTTGCCCTCTGCCGAGTCCGGACTTTCGGACAAGGCGCGCAGCCGCGCCAGCACTCGGATCACGTTGCCATCGAGCAGCGCCGCCTGCTGCCCAAAGGCGATCGACAAGATCGCGCCCGCGGTGTACGGCCCGATGCCGGGCAGCGCCCGCACGGCTTGGGGATCGCGCGGGAACTCGCCGCCGTATTGGGCGACGATGTCCGCCGCGGCCGCTTGCAGGTTGCGGGCCCGCGCGTAGTAGCCAAGGCCGCTCCACGACGCCAGCACCGCATCCGCCGGCGCCGCCGCGAGCGCTGCGATCGTCGGAAAGCGCTGCATGAAGCGCTGGAAGTAGGCCCGCACGGTGTCCACCCGCGTCTGCTGCAACATGATCTCCGACACCCAGATCGCGTACGGATCGCCGAGCTTGCGCCACGGCATGTCGCGATGGCCGTGCCGATACCAGCGCAGCAGGGCGCCGCGGATGTCCTCGATTTCAGGCAAACTCAGCAGTTTTGAGAGAGGGGTCGGCTCAGGCTTGGGAGATTTTGGCGTTTGCCCAGCCGCCGAGGGCTGGGCGGGCTTGCGGGTGCGCGGCGGCACTCATCCTCGCGATTGACGATGGGTCAGGACAGCTGGAGCTCAGGCCGGGGCGGTGTGTTCCACGACCACGACCGTGCTTATACCACCGCGCACCGCGAAGTCACCCTCAACTCGCAGCCGCCGCGGGGCGATCGCGGCGATGATGTCGTCGGCGATGCGGTTTGTGACCTTCTCATGGAAGGCTCCCTCGTCGCGAAACGACCACAGGTACAGCTTCAGCGATTTGAGCTCGATGCACAGCTCGGCCGGCACGTAGCTTATGCGGATGGCGGCGAAGTCGGGCTGGCCGGTGAGCGGGCAGAGGCAGGTGAACTCGGGGCAGGCGAAGCGCACCTCATAGTCGCGGCCGGGCCGCGGGTTGGGGAAGACCTCAAGGTTCTTGGATGGCGAAGATGGCATGAGCTCTCAGGCGTCTCAGGCAGTCGCCGGGGCGACCGCGGCAGCGGGTTTTTGCACGGCGTGGAAGCTGCGCACGAATGCGGGCAGGTCCGCCAGGGCGAAATATACCTTGGCCTGGCCGCGCAGCTCTCCGGTTTCGCTGCGCAGCTGGGCCGGCAGGGTGGTCATGGTGCGCTTGAGATGAAGGACGCGGACGTCTTTTTGCCCGGTGAGGCGGAGCCTTTCACCGGCATCGCTGACGAAGGCGAGCTCATAGCGGATGATGCTGCGGTGCGGCCAGATCCACAGCGAGCCGCCGAGCGGCGCCGCCGTCGCCAGCCCAGCGATCGTGATCTCGCCGACGACCTCCGTGCGGCCGTCGTCAAGGTAGCTGCGCAGGCGCGGCACCGCGGCGCGCAGGCTGAAGCGGAGCGCGCGCTCCGGTGCATCGCCGATGCGCAGCGTGCCGGCCATCGTCTCGCTGAAGCCAAAGCCCGGCAGCGACTCGAGCCGCGCGACGATCGCACCCACCGCGTCGGTTCCCGCGGCGACCAAGCTTTGCAACCATGCCATCAGGATCGGAGTGTTCATGATCCGATCTTGATACCAAAACTCCGGCCGCACAACCAAAATGGTCCGGCCAATTGCAGCTGGCGTTTTTTGCCGCGCCGCGGAAGTTTATTCGCGCAGCTTGGGCAGCGGCAGGCCGGCGACCACCGGGTTGCGCAGGGTGCCGATGCCGGCGATCAGGACCTCGACCACGTCGCCCGGCTCCAGGTTGCCGACCCCCATCGGGGTGCCGGTGGTCACCACATCGCCCGGCTCCAGCGTCATCACCTGCGAGATGAACGACAGCAGCTCATACACGGAGAAGATGAGCTCGTCCCCCGCCGAGTCCTGCACCACTTTCCCGTTGAGCCGCGTCTGCAGCCGCATGTCGGCGAGATCGAAATCGGTCGCCACCGCCGGCCCGAGCGGGCAGAACGTGTCAAACCCCTTGGCGCGGGTGAACTGGCCGTCGCGCTTTTGCAGATCGCGCACCGTGACGTCGTTCAAGACGGTGTAGCCGAGGATGTGCGACTCGACGGCGGACGGCGGCTGGCGGTACAGGCGGCGGCCGATGACCACCGCCAGCTCGCCTTCGTAGTCGCAGCGCTCAAAGCCCTCGGGCCGCTCGATCGCCCGACCGGGGGCGAGCAGCGCCGAGGGCGGCTTCATGAAGATGAGCGGCTCGGCCGGGATCGGCTTGCCCATCTCTTTGGCGTGGTTTTTGTAATTCGAACCGACGCCGATGATCTTCTGCGGCACCATCGGCGTGAGAAGCTCGATCGTGCTGCCATCCGGATCGGCCTGCCACTCGTCGGGCGTGTAGGGCAGCCGCTCACCCGTCGGCTCGGCGTGTCCGGCCAGCGGGTCACCGTCGAGCAGCTCGACGACCGTGGGAGCGTCAGAGAGGATGCGGCCAAAGCGCGGGATGCGCTCCGGCTTGGAGGCTAGGCGGACGAGCAGCATCCTTGGGATATATCAGCTCCGCGGCGGTGCCGGCAAGTTCGGCCCCAAAAAACCGGCCCGCCGTGAGGGGTTCCGGGGCCTTCGGTTTTTGCTGTCGGCATAGCGGCAACCGCAGCAAAAAGGGCGGCCGCGTGGCTCAGGTGAGCTGGCCGTGCGGGGTGCTCGCAAGGACCGCGCTCACCGCGCCATGGATCTGGCCGTTTGTCGCGAGCACCTCGCAGCGCGCAAGCGACACCGGGTCGCCGCGCCAATCGGTCACGGTGCCGCCGGCTTCCTGCACGATGAGGATGCCCGCGGCGATGTCCCACGGGCTGAGCCGCATCTCCCAGTAGCCGTCGAAGCTGCCCGCGGCGGTGAACGCCAGATCGAGCGCGGCCGAGCCGAAGCGGCGGATCCCCTGCGCCTTTTTCTTGAGCGCAATAAACTGCGCGAAGTTGTTTTCCTTGGCGGTGCGGCGGTCGTAGGGAAACCCGGTCACGAGCAGCGCGCTGTCCAGGCTCGCGGTGCCCGAGACCCGGATCGGCTCGCCGTTGCGCCTCGCCCCCTGCCCGCGCGCCGCGGCGAAGCACATCCCCAGCGCCGGCGCCGCCACCACCCCGACGGCCAGCTCGCCAGCGATCTCGCAGGCGATCGACACCGAGAACAGCGGCAGCCCGTGCGCGAAGTTGGTGGTCCCATCCAGCGGATCGATGATCCACCGCGGGGCGTGCGGGTCGCCGCCGCGATCGCCGCCCTCTTCCGCCAGGATGCGGTGGCCGGGGTGGCGCTGCTGCAGGCCGGTGACGATCAGCTCCTCCGCGGCGCGATCGTAGTGGGTGACAAGATCCGTGGAGACGCCCTTGCTCTGCGCCGGTTGGCAGGAGTGGGCGCCCTTTAGAAGCAGCGACCCCGCCGCTTGGGCAAGGGCCAGCGCTGTATCGAGATACAGAAGATTCGTCGCAGGATTCATTTTTTGGCGTTTACGAGCTTCTTGGCGTTTACAAGCTACAGGGTGAGCTGCATGGCGACAGCGCGGTTTTCTTGATGATGGCGGTACTCGCTCGACTGCTTGACCTCATCGGGCAGCTGCTCGCGGGTGACCGGGACGAAGCCGAACTTCTCGGCGAAAAAGTCGGTGGCGTGTTCGGTCAGAAGGCACACCCGCGCCAAACCCCGCTGGCGCACCCGCAGCTGCACCGCCTCCGCGAGCATCCAGCCGAGCCCTTCCCCGCGGCGATCCGGGTGCACGGCCAGCGAGCGCAAAAGCGCGCTGTCGCCGAAGACCTCCATCGCCACGCAGCCCTTGATCTCTCCGGCCGTGTCTTTTAGCACCCACAGCTCGGTGAGCTCGTCCGGGACGCCGGTGGTGTGGAGCTTGGAGCGGGTGAGCAGCTCCCGCACTTTGGACACATCGGCCGGCGTGGCCCGCATCACGGCATCGCCCAGGCGGGTGAGCAGGCGCTCGTGGAGGCCGTCGAAGCTGCCGGAGGACATGATGACCACGGTGTCGCCGGCGGTCACCCGCTGGGCGATGTGCTCGACGATTCCGGCGGCATCGGGGATGGTGCGCGCCGGCACGCCGTGCTTGCGGATGTCGGTCGCCAGCTTCTCGACGTCAAGGCGGCGGTCGGCCGGCGCCTTGTCGGGCTGGTGGACGGCGCTTATCACCACCTCATCGGCAGCGGTGAAGGCCTCGGCGAACTCGGTCTGAAAGACGCTGGTGCGGCTTGTCGCGGAGCGCGGCTCGAAGGCGCAGAACAGACGTCCGGCGCCGAAACGGCCGCGCAGACCGCGCAGGGTCTCACGCACCGCGGTCGGGTGGTGGGCGAAGTCATCGACTACGGATACGCCCTGGGCGATGCCGCGCAGCTCCTGACGGCGGCGCACGCCGACGAAGCGGTGCACCCCGCGGGCGATCTCCTCTGCGGTGAGCCCGACCAGCGGATCCGCCAGCGCGGCAATCACCGCCAGCGTGTTTTCCAGATTGTAGGAGCCGGACAGCCCGGTCTCGAAGGATCCCAGGCGCCGGCCGCGGTGCAGGACCTCGAACACGGTGCGGCCGCCGGAGCGGATGCTGGTGACCTCGGCCCGCCACTCGACCTCCGGATCGCAGCCCGGGGATAGGCCGTAGCGCTCCACCCGGCAGCGCGCCGACGCCGCGACCTCCAGCGCCAGCTTCGAGCCGGCGCTCACGACGAGCGCGCCGCCCTCGGGAATAAGGGCGATGAACTCGCGGAAGCTCTGCTTGATCGCTTCGATGCCGCTGAAGATATCGACGTGATCGAGCTCCACGGAGGTGAGGATGCCGAGCCGGGGCTTATAGTGCAGAAACTTGCTCTTTTTGTCGAAAAACGCCGTGTCGTACTCGTCGCCTTCAAGGACAAAGGGGCCGTGGCCGAGAGCAGCGCTCGTGCCCATCTCTTGATTCAGCGGCACGCCGCCGATCATGTACGACGGGTCGCGCCCCGCGTGCTTTAGCACCCAGGCCAAAAGCGACGTGGTCGTCGTCTTGCCATGCGTGCCGGCGACGACCAGGTTGTTGTCGCCGAGCAAGAGCTCTTCCAAGATTCCGGGGAACGACTGCAGGCGGATGCCGCGCTCGGTCGCGGCCAGCACTTCCACGTGATCGCGCCGGCAGACGTTGCCGACGACGACGATGTCGGGCTCCCAATCGAGGTTCTTGCGCCCGAACCCTTCCATCACCGTGATGCCGGCCGCCACAAGCTGCGTCGACATCGGAGGATAGACGTGCTCATCGGAGCCACGCACTTGGTGGCCGGCGGCTTTCAAGAGCTCAGCCACCGCGCCCATGCCGGTGCCGCAGATGCCTATCAGGTGCAGTTTCACGGTTTTCCTCGTTGCTACCCTCGTTGCTGTGGTGTCGGCGCGCCCGCGAGCACTCCGGGCCGGGACGCGGCCGTCGGCTCTCTGCACGGACGAGCACGGACCGAGCCTGCCCTGGCAGTATAGCGGATAGGCAGGTCTTGCTGGAGGCTGGGGAAAATCGGTTACGGCGGCATGCCGCCCTGGGACTTGCTCCCCGCCGGCTGGGCGACGGGCTCGGCGGAGTGCGTCGGAAGCGCTTGCAGCGCATGGAGCACTGCGTCGCCGCACTGCGTCGTGCTGAGCTCCCCGCCCAGATCGCGCGTCGTACGGCCGGCACGGACCACCGCTTCGACGGCCAGGCGCAGCCTGTGCGCCGCCAGCGGCTCGCCGATGTGCTCGAGCAGCAGGGCCAGGGTCAAAAACGCCGCCAGAGGGTTCGCCAGCCCCTTGCCCGCCAGATCCGGGGCCGAGCCGTGCACCGGCTCGAACAGCGAGCAGCGCCCCGGGTGGATGTTGCCGGAAGCCGCCACCCCCAGCCCGCCGCACAGCGCCGCCCCCAGATCGGTGAGGATGTCGCCGAACAGGTTGCTCGTCACGACGATATCGAACCGCTCCGGGGCGCGCACGAACTCCATCGCCGCGACATCGACGTATAGATGGCTTGCGGCGACCGCGGGAAACTCGCGCGCGACGGCCTTGAACGTGCGCTGCCACAGCCCGTGGGCGTGCGGCAGGGCGTTGGCTTTATCGACCATGCACACCCGCGGCGGGCTGTGCGTGCCGCCGTGCGGGGTGGTGGCCAGGGTGTAGGCGGCGCGGATGATGCGCTCGACGCCGCGGCGGGTGTTGAGATCTTCGCTGATCGCCACCTCGTCCGCGGTGTCGCGCTTGAACGACCCGCCCATTTGCACGTAGGGCCCTTCGGTGTTCTCGCGCAAGACGGTGAAGTTGATGTCGGCGGTGCGCTTGCCCTTGATCGGGCACAGCCGCTCATCGATGAGCTGCACCGGCCGCAGGTTGATATAAAGGTCGAGCCCGAAGCGCAGCCCGAGCAGCACATCGCGGGCGACGATCTGCTCGGGCACGCGCGGGTCGCCGAGCGCCCCGAACAAGATCGCATCGTAGTTGTCGCGCAGATCCGCAAGCGCCCCTTGCGGCAGCGTCTCCCCGGTGGCGAAGTAGTGATCCGCCGACCAGGGGAAGTGGGAGGTCTGGACTTGCACCCCCAGCGGCGCAAGGGCGCGCAGAGCCTGCGCCACGACCTCGACGCCGATGCCGTCGCCGGGGATGACGGCGATGCGGCGCGGCCGGGAGCGGGATTTGTCATCGCGCAGACCGAAGGGATACACACTGGCCGGAAGGGCCGGGGGCGTTGCCGGCTGGTTCACCGGTTCATTCATGGATGCCTGCCTCACTTAAGAGCCGGCTGCACGCCGCGGTACAGCTCAGCGTTTTTTTGGACGGTGGCCAGATCGTGGTAGGCGCGCAGCTGCGCCTCGTCCCACTCGCGATCGAGCTCGGACATGCCCCACTTGCCGGAAGCGGTGGCCTGGAGCATGAAGGGGCGGCCGCCTTGGCGGGAGCAGAACCGGACCGGCGCGCCGCCCGGACCTCCCTCCACGGTCGTGATGCGCATCGGGCCGGTGCCGAGCCGCGCATTGAAGTCTTTCTCGAAGCGCTCGGGGTAAAGGCGCACGAACAGGTCGCGCCCGCTGCTGGCATCGGCCCCGTAGAGCCGCGCCAGCGCCGCCGCCTGCTGCGGCGCCGGGTAGCTATCGCGGATGAGCTCGCGCATCTTTTTATGATTTTTCGCCACGGAGTAAAACGACCACTGGGTGGTCTGCAAGAGCGCGTCGAACACCGAGCTCGGATCGCCCTCCGCGATCGCCTGCAGAAATTTCTCGCAGGCCGCTTCCGGGGTACGGCTGCCAAGACAGCCGGGCAAGCCGACCAGCAGGACGGCAAGCAGGCTGCCGCGTAGCCTTCCGGACCCCGGGCGCCGGCTCACGCTTGTCCGCTCGGGTCGCCAGAGGAGGTTTCGGCCGGTTGCCGCGCACTGGGCGCTTGGCTTGCTGCTTCGCCGGCCGGACTGCCGCTCGCCGGCGCTTGGCGCTTGTCCGCCTGCAGCCGGCCGCGCTGCGCCTGAAGCTGCACCTGGCGGCGCTCGTTCTGCTGGATGAGCGTCAAGCGGAAGGCGATGTACAAGCCGATGACCACCCAGATGATGGGGTTACCAGGCAGGCGAATGCCGCGCATCCCCGCCGCGCCCATCCCGCCGAGCAGCGCCGTCACCCCCGCCGCGCCGAGCCCGATGAGATAGGCGCTGGCGCGGCGCGAGGCGACCAGCGCCGCGCCGATCAATAGCGCCGCCGCAACGATGAGGTTGCTCGGGTGCAGGAGCAGCCCAAACGGGTTCATCTGGACCACCGCGAAGCAGCCCATCATGCACATCATTACGACCAGGTAGCTCGTTTGCGAACGCACGCTAAGGGCCTACCACCCGCGGCAGCGGCAAGCAATGGATTGTCGCTTTTACCCCCCGGCCGCAGGCGGAAAGGGGCGCGGCGGGCCGCCCTTTGGCCCGACCTTGAGCGTGCGGCCAGGCTTGTGAGCCTCGGCAATAATTTTTTGATCTTGCCGGGTAAAACAGGCCTTTGGTATTCAAGGCACCTCTTTCAGCTCACGTAGACTTCCGATCGCTAAGCAGTCTCGGCAGTCTAACAGCTGATCAGATGGTCAGAGATCATTTGATCAGTGTCTACTTGGGACTACTCGCCAACCGGCTCCGCGCACCGAGAACATCCTCGATGGGGAGGAAGTGTACCTTTGCGCCGGTGGCATCGCGGCTGTTTTCACCGACTCCTTGCCGGGTCAGTGGAACTTATCCACACGTGTGGATAAGTCTGTGGATAGAGGTATGTTGAGCGAACTCTTTCTCGATGGCCGTCATGGCTCTACGGACGCAACGACCGCCGCATCTGCGGCCGTCGCGCTCGCCTTGCCGCCTGAGGCGCCTGACAGGGAGCCCGCCGACCCGAGCGCTGCCGACCCCGAGGCCGCCACCGAACCGCCGAACGACTCCGGCGCCGCGCCCGATGCGCTGTGGCAGTCCGCCCTGCTGGCGCTTTCGAGCAAAGTGTCGGCGCAAAACTTCGATCTCTGGTTCCGCCCGATCCGCTGCGCCGCGATCCGCGGGGCGGTGATCCATCTTCTGGCCCCCAACCGCTTTATCCGCGAGTGGTTCGAGACCAACTACCTCGGCATCGTCCTGTCCGAGATCGGCAAGAGCACGAGCCTTACTTACACGGTGAGCTGGGAAGTCCTAGACAGCCCGCTGGTTTTGGCCGAGCCGAAAGCCAAGCCGCCAAGCGCTCCGGTCGCCCGTCCCGCGGCCGCGGCGCCGCGGTCGCCCAGAAGCCCGGGCGCCGCTCCGGCTCGCGAGGCCGTCGCGCCACCTTTCGCCGCGCCGATCGCCGATATGCCCGCGGCCGCATCCCCGCCGGCCGGCACCCCGGCTGCGGCTTTTGCCGCGGCGAAAGACACCCCGGATCTTCTCGCCAAGTATCAGTTCGATTCGTTCGTCGTCGGCCCTTCCAACCAGCTCGCCGCAGCGGCCAGCCGGGCGGTGGCCGACAACCCGGCCGCCAAGTACAACCCGCTGTTCATCTACGGCGGCGTCGGCCTGGGCAAGACGCACCTCCTGCACGCCATCGGCCATCAGATCCAGGCGCAGCACCCGAGCTGGCGCATCCTGTACCTGAAGACCGAGACGTTCATGAACGAGTTCATCTATCAGGTGCGCAACAACCGCATCGAAGAGTTCCGCACCAAGTACCGCGACTACACCGACGTGCTGCTCATGGACGACATCCAGTACCTGGGCGGCAAGGAGCGGACGCAGGACGAGTTCTTCCACACGTTCAACGCCCTGTTCGAGTCGCACCGCCAGATCGTCGTCACCGCCGACAAGTACCCGCACGAGATCCCGGACCTGGAGGAGCGCATCCGCTCGCGCTTCCAGTGGGGGCTCATCGCCGACATCCAGCCGCCGGAGCTGGAGACGCGGATCGCCATTTTGGCCAAGAAGGCGGAGTACGACAAGATCGACCTGCCCGACGAGGTCGCCTATTATCTTGCGGCGCACATCAAGTCCAACGTGCGCGAGCTCGAAGGGCTGCTCATCCGCGTCGCGGCGTTCGCCTCGCTGCAGCAGCGGCAGATCACGATCGAGTTCGTGCAGGAGACGCTGAAGAACTTCCTCACCCAGTCGGCGGCGCACCTGACCGTGGAAGCGGTCCTCAAAGAGGTCGCCAACTACTTCAACGTGAAGATCGCCGACCTCAAAGGCTCAAGCCGCCTGGCCTCGGTGACCAAGCCGCGGCAGATCGCGATGTACCTGTCGCGCAAGCTGTGCAAGGCGAGCTTCCCCGAGCTCGGGCACAAGTTCGGCGGCAAGGACCACACGACCGTCATGTCGGCCTGCCGCCGCGTCGAAGCGCTGCTCGCCGATGACGTAAAGACGCGCAGCATGGTGCTGGAGATCGAGCGCCACCTCAACGTCTGAGCGCTTCCCGCCTGCGGCGTAAGGCCGCGCCCTTCGTTGTCCTTGTCCTTAAATCCGCGTCCGCGTACCCAAAAACCCCAGCCGCCGTCCGCTGCTACCGGTCGCCAAGCCGCCCGGCCCGCGGCGCCGGCTTGGCGCGCCGCGTCACGCTGGCGACCTCGGCCTTCTCGCCGCTGCGCGCGCATAATTCCGCGCCGCGCGGTGACTTCGCCGTTGCCTCATCCCCGGTCGATAAAGTATGACTACGCCCTACGTGAGCCTGTGGATAAGTCTGTGGGTAGGCATCTGACTTGGGCCGTGGATATCTTGGGTACAACTACCCGCTGTGGATGAAGCCCCTATTTTTCCACACCCTCCCACATGTCTATCCACAGCCGTAATGACCGGAAAGGCCTGATTTTCAAGCACTTAGGGCAGTTATCCAGAAGATCACAGGCTCTACGGATCCGAATAAAAGATCTTAAATCTTATAGAGATCCCATTAGATCCCAGGCGCTCCTCCCTAACCTGGCCGTGCACCCAATTCATCTCCCGGAGACACCGCGATGGAGTTCAAGATCGAGAAGGCCGCCTTTCTGCAAGGCCTCTACTTCGCGCAGGGCATTGCCGACCGCAAAGCCACCATGCCTATTTTGGCCAACGTCCTTTTGCGGACCGATGGCCCGGACAAGATCCTGGTCGCCGCCACCGACCTCAACCTGACCGTCACCACGGAGCTCTCGTGCGAGGGCATTAGCGAAGGCGGCCTCACCATCGCCGCCAAGCACCTGCACGACATCGTCAAGTCGCTGCCCGGCGATCGGGTGGCGATCCGCCGCGCCGACAACAACTACGCCGAGATCAGCGCCGGCAAGGTCAACTACAAGGTCATCGGCCTGCCCGACCGCGACTTCCCCAAGCTGCCGAGCTACCGCGACCTCAAGTTCCACAAGGTGGACGCTCCGGCGCTGCGCGATCTCATCGCCAAGACGTTCTTTTCGATCTCCACCGATGAGACGCGCAGCCACTTAAACGGCGTGCTGTTCGAGTGCGAGGGCAGCGGCGACAAGGCCACCGCGCGCATGGTCTCGACCGATGGCCACAGGCTGTCTAAATGCGAGCGGGCGCTGCCCGGGGCGCCGACCCTCATGCCGGGCCTGGTCATCCCGCGGCGCGGCCTCATGGAGCTGCGGCGGGCCCTGGAAGGCAGCTCCGGCCAGGTCGAGTTCGCCACCAGCAGCGGCTACCTGTTCCTGCGCAGCGGCGCCACCGTGCTCACCGTGCGCATCACCGATGCCCAGTTCCCGCCGTACGATCAGGTCATCCCGCGCGAGCATCAGCGCGAGGTCGTCATCAGCCACGGCCAGTTTCTCGACTCGCTCAAGCGCATCTCGCTCGTCGCCTCGGAGAAGACCTGGGGCGTCCGGCTGAGCGTCAGCCGCGGCACCCTGCGCATCGAGTCGGACAACCCCGACCTGGGCCAGGGGCGCGAAGAGCTCGACGTCCGCTACGACGGCCCCGACTGCACCATCGGCTTCAACGCCAAGTACCTCATCGAGCTGCTCAGCGAGATCGACACACCCGATGTCCAGCTGGAGCTCAACGGCGAGCTCGATCCGGGCCTGTTGCGGCCCCTTGATGACAAGCAGGGCGTGGGCAACCAGTACCTGGGCGTCATCATGCCGATGCGGCTGTAGCAAAGCCGGCCCTGCTTTCCGCAGGGCGCGGCGCCCCAGGAGCCCAGGTGATTTATCACGCGCTGCGGGCGTCCAAGTTCCGCAACCTCAACGAGGTGACCTTCACCCCGCACCCGCGCTTCAACGTGCTGCACGGGGATAACGGGCAGGGCAAGACCAACCTGCTTGAGGCGCTTTATCTTCTGGCCACCTTGCGCTCGTTCCGCACGAGCCGCATCGAAGAGCTGGTCGGTTTCACCCACGAAGCCGCCGAGCTCCGCGCCCGCGTCGAGCACCGCCAGGTGACGCGGCAGCTGGGCCTGCAGCTGCAGGCGCGGCCGACCCGCAAGCAGGCGCTGGTCGATGGCAAGGCGGCGCGCACCAGCGAGTATTTCGGCGGCGTCAACGTCGTGCTGTTCGCTCCTGAAGATCTGCGCCTGCCCAAAGGACCGCCCGTGGGCCGGCGGCGATTTCTCGATCGGGCGATCTGGAATACGTACCCCGCCTATCTTGATGAGGTGCGGGTCTATGAGCGGGTGCTGCGCAGCCGCAACGCTCTTTTGCGATCGGCGCAAAAAGGCGGGTCGCGCGATGCGGCAAATGAACTCTCCGAGGTAAAGGATCCCGAGCTTGGCGGCGAGACCCCCGCTGCGGCGATGCTCAGCAGCGAAGAGCTGCTCGACATCTACGACCAGAAGCTGGCCCAGACCGGGGCCGTGCTCATGAGCCGGCGGCGCCATTACGTGAGCGAGCTCGGACCGCAAGTCAGCGCCACGTTCGCCGAGGTCAGCCGCAGCGGCCTGGAGGTCGCGATCCGCTACGTCCCCGGCGTCAGCAGCGCGCGTCAACCGACGGTCCTTGCCGCCGAGTCCTCGCTGCCCGAGCTCGCCGCCTTGCTGCGCGAGCAGCTGCTGCGCGACCGCCGCCGCGACGCCCTGCGCGGCTACACCCACAGCGGCCCGCACGCCGATGATCTCGGGCTCGATCTGGAAGGACGCGCCGCCGATGTCCACGCCTCGCAGGGGCAGATCCGCGCCCTGGTCTTGTCGCTGAAGATCGCCGAAATCCAGCACCTGTACCGCGTCCTGCACGACCCGCCGGTGCTGCTCCTCGACGACGTGAGCTCCGAGCTCGACCCTCAGCGCAACGCCTACCTGTTCGAGTTCCTCCGCACCATGCCGTGCCAGGTGTTTATCACCACGACAAGCCCGGTGCATGTGAAGCTCACCGAAGACCGGGCGGATTTTCTGATCGCGGACGGCGCGCTCATAGAAAACGAGCCGGGTCCCGATTCGTTTTTTTTGGCCGCGACCGACAATTTCGCTGCCGCCAAATAGCTCGCTGGTCGGCGGTCATGGCCATGGCGGGACATGGAAAAGAAGCGGTCCGGATTTAAGTTGTGCTACGTTGCGTGGCCCGAGCGCGCCTCGCCATCTTCATTAAGATCGTCGCGCGCGGCGCCCCAGCACAGGAGCCTTTGTTTTTGCGATGAGTGACCCAGCCGCCGTTCCCCCTGGGCCAGGTCCAGGGTCAGAAAACCCGGACAGCGCCAGCGACAGCTATACCGGTGAGAACATCCAGGTCTTGAAGGGCCTTGAAGCGGTGCGCAAGCGCCCCGGCATGTACATCGGTGACACCGACGATGGCACCGGCCTGCATCACCTGGTCTACGAGGTAGTGGACAACTCGGTCGACGAAGCCCTGGCGGGCTTCTGCAAGAACATCGAAGTCCGCATCCATTACGACAACTCCATCACCGTCATCGATGACGGCCGCGGCATGCCCACCGACATGCACCCGACCGAGCATCGGCCGACCCCCGAGGTCATCATGACGGTGCTGCACGCCGGCGGTAAGTTCGATAAAAAGAGCTACAAGGTCTCCGGCGGCTTGCACGGCGTCGGCGTCTCCGCCGTGAACGCCTTGTCGGAGTGGCTCAAGCTGGAGATTCGCCGCAGCGGCAAGTTCTACCACCAGGAGTACCGCCGCGGCGCCCCGGTGACGGGCCTTGTCGAGATGGGCGTGTCGAGCCGCACCGGCACCACGGTGGCGTTCAAGGCCGATGCCGAGATCTTCTCCAGCGTCGAGTACTCCTACGACACGCTGCACCAGCGGCTGCGCGAGCTGGCGTTTTTGAACTCCGGGCTGCGCATCACCCTGGTCGATGAGCGCAACGACAAGCGGTCGGAGATGTTCTCAGCCGGGGGCATCGCCTCGTTCGTTTCCGACTTGAACGTCGGCAAAGAGCTTATCCACGGCGATCCGATCTTTCTGACCAGCAGCCAGCCGTCGCCGGAGATCCCCGACGCCGACATCGTCGTCGAGGTCGCGATCCAGTGGAACGACAGCTACTCCGAGAACGTCTTTTGCTTCACCAACAACATCCGCAATAAAGACGGCGGCTCGCACATGACCGGGTTCCGCCAGGCGCTCACCCGGACGGTCAACGCCTACGCGCAGGCCAACGGGCTGCTCAAGGACATGAAGCAGGGCCTGTCGGGCACCGACCTGCAAGAGGGCCTGACCGCGGTGGTGTCGATCAAGCACCCCGATCCCAAGTTCAGCAACCAAACCAAGGACCGCCTGGTGTCGTCCGAGGTCGCCGGCATCGTCAACTCGATCGTCGGAGATCGCTTGAACGAATGGCTGGAAGAGCACCCGCGTGAGGGCAAGGCGATCATCAACAAGTGCCTGCTCGCCGCCCGCGCCCGCGAGGCGGCCAAGCGCGCGCGGGAGATGGTGCAGCGCAAAGGGGCGCTCGACTCGATGGCGCTGCCCGGCAAGCTCGCCGACTGTCAGGAGCGCGATCCGGCCTTATGCGAGCTGTTCATCGTCGAGGGCGACTCGGCCGGCGGCTCCGCCAAGCAGGGGCGCGATCGGCGGACGCAGGCGATCCTGCCTTTGCGCGGCAAGATCTTGAACGTCGAAAAAGCGCGCCTTGACAAGATGCTGTCGTCGCAGGAGATCGTCACGCTGATCACTGCGCTCGGCTGCGGGGTCGGCGATCAGAAAGACCTCGGCAAGCTGCGCTACCACCGCATCATCATCATGACCGACGCCGACGTCGACGGCTCGCACATCCGTACGCTGCTTTTGACGTTCTTTTACCGCCAGTACCGGGAGTTCGTGGACGGCTCTTTGCCCAAGGGCCAGCGCCACATCTACATCGCCCAGCCGCCGCTTTACAAAGCCAAGAAGGGCAACAAGGAAGAGTATCTGAAGAACGAGCAGGCGCTGGAGGACTTCCTCCTGCGCTCGACGTCGGAGGAGATGACGCTCAAGGTGGGGGCGGAAGGGGCGGAAAAAGATCTCACCGGCGCCGAGCTGCGCGAGCTGGCGCGGCAGGCGGGGCGCTATGCCAAGGCGCTGGCGGCGATCGATAAGAAGCAGGACTCGCGGATCATCGACGCGCTGGTCAAGACGGGGCAGCTCACCAAGAACGATCTGCGCGATCAGGCGGCGGTGCAGGCGGCGCTCGGGCGGATGGAGGGGCACCTTATGCGCTACGCGGCGGATTTCACCGAGCTCGCGGCGCAGATCGTGCCCGATGAAGAGCACGCGAGCTTCCGCATCATCTGCCCGGGACGGCTGGGCGGAGCGCGCAAGGAAACGCTCATCGACTTCGCCCTTTTCGACTCGCCGGAGCTCACCGAGCTGTCGCGGCTGCACCTCAAGCTGCAAAAGTACGGCGAAGGGCCGGCGACCCTCATCGAAGGGAACACCCACCACAAGATCGATCAGCTGGAGCAGGTGGCTTCGCTCATCGACAGCATCGGCCGCAAGGGGCTGCAGATCCAGCGCTACAAGGGACTGGGCGAGATGACGGCGGAGCAGCTGTGGGAGACGACGATGGATCCGGCCAAGCGCACGCTCCTCCAGGTCCACGCCGACGATCTCAACGAAGCAGAGCGAATCTTCAGCATGCTGATGGGCGAGGCGGTCGAGCCGCGGCGCGAGTTTATCGATCAGCACGCCCTGAACGTGCGCAACTTGGACGTTTGAGACTCGTGTTTTTCGGGTCGCCAATAGGCAGGCTGAGGTAGGGAGCGAGCGCTTTTTGGGGCGCGGTAGAGGTGTTGTTGCTGGGGGCGGGGCTCTGTAGTTCGGGAGCACCGCTGCGCTGGGCAGGGTCTGTTCCGGGCGGGACAAGTATGTCTGGGCTTGGCGCAGCTTTGCTGCGCGCCGTACTGCTTGGCCCTGCACAGACCCTGCCCAGCTCCGCTTTGGGTATCCAATTTCGGAGGCTGTGCTTCGATGCGGGCTGTTTTTTGATACGAGGCTGTTTTTGATACGGGGCTGTTTTTTGATACGAGGCTGTTTTTTGATGCGAGGCTGTTTTTTGATGCGGGGCTGTTTTTTGATACGAGGCTGTTTTTCGAGGGAAGCGGGTTAGCTCTTCGGCTCGGGGAGGAGTAGAGAGGTTCCGGTCATCTCGGCGGGGAGCGGTAGATCCATGAGGGCAAGGACGGTGGGGGCCACGTCTTTGAGTCCGCCGGGGCGTAGGTGGCGGTGGCGGAGCGACTCGTCGACCAGGATGAACGGCACGGGGTTGGTGGTGTGGGCGGTGTGGGGCTGGCCGGTCTCGGGATCGACCATGAGCTCGCAGTTGCCATGATCGGCGGTGATTAGCACGGCGGCATCGACCGCGCGGGCTGCTTCGACGATTCGACCGAGACACCCGTCGATGGTCTCGACCGCTTGGATCGCCGCGGGCAGGATCCCGGTGTGGCCGACCATGTCGGGGTTGGCGAAGTTGACGAGCACGAAGGCGTAGTGGCGGCTGGCGATGGCAGCGACGACGCCGTCAGTGACCGCGATCGCGCTCATGGCGGGGGCGAGATCGTAGGTCGCGATGTCGCGGCGGGAGGGGACAAGGCGGCGATCTTCGTGCGGGTAGGGAGACTCGGCGCCGCCGTTGAAGAAGAACGTGACGTGGGCGTACTTTTCGGTCTCGGCGCTGCGGAACTGGGCCAGGCCGCGGCCGGCCAGGTACTCGCCGAGATTGTTGGCCAGCGACTGGGGGGCAAACGCCACCGGCAGGTTCAGCTTGGCGTCGTACTGGGTCATGCACAGGTAACGGCCAAGGCGCAGGCGCGGGCCGCGGTCAAAGCCGGTGAACACCTCTTGGGTGAGGGCGGCGGAGAGCTCGCGGGCGCGATCGGCGCGGAAGTTGAAAAACACCACCGCATCGCCGTCGCCGATCGTCGCCACGGGGCGATCGCCCTGGGCAAGGACGATGGGGGTGATGAACTCATCGTTTTCGCCGCGGGCGTAGGCAGCGCGGATCGCGGCGGCGGCGCCGGCACTGGCTTGGGCCCGCAGACCGTGGCCGCGGACCAGCATCGCGTAGCTCTTTTCGACCCGATCCCAGCGGTTGTCACGGTCCATCGCGTAAAAGCGGCCGACCAGCGATGCCACTGCGCCGCAGCCGATGCGCGCGAGCTCGGCCTCGACTTGCTCGAGGTAGCCGGCGGCGGACTGCGGCGGCGTGTCGCGGCCGTCGAGAAAGGCGTGCCAGGCGACGCGGGTAAGGCCCCGCCGCTTGGCCAGCTCGACCACCGCGTAGGCATGCTCCAGCGTCGAGTGAATCCCGCCGGGAGAGGTCAGACCGAGCAGATGCAGGGTGCCGCCATTGGCTTTGGCGGCTTCGACGGCGGTGATCAGCTCGGGGTTTGTAAAGAAGTCGCCATCGTGGATCGCTCGGCTGATGCGCGGCAGATCCTGATAGACCACCCGGCCGCCGCCGAGGATGGTGTGGCCGACCTCGGAGTTGCCCATCTGGCCTTCGGGAAGGCCGACTTCCAGACCCGAGCACTGCAGTGTGGTGGAAGGGTAGCGGGCGAGCAGCTGCGGCAGCGTGGTCTTGTGCGCCAGGCCCACGGCGTTGGCCTCCAGCGCCTCCCGATGACCGAAGCCATCGAGCACGACCAGCACGACCGACCGCGGCGGCATCTAGCGCCGGATGCCGAGCAGCTGATCCATGGTCCGCTGATCGGCGTCAGGGAACTGGTACTGCCCGAACTCGGAAGAGGACACCCAGCGGAAATCGCGCACCCGCTTGGCCCGCATCGGCTTGCCGCCCTGCCCGCTTTGCAGGAGCGATGCGGCGTACAGGGCCAGGACCACCTCATAGCCATCGTAGGTGTGGTGCTTCTCGCCGATCTTGCGGCCGATCACGAACTCGGCGTCGAGGCGTTCCTGCAGCTCGCGCTGGAGCGCCTGCTCATCTTTTTCACCGGCCTCGACCTTACCGCCGGGAAACTCCCACTGCATCGCCAGCACCGCCGACTCCCGGCGCTGCGTGATCAGATATTTTCCGTCGCGCTCCACGACGGCCGCAACAACGCGCACGACTTGTTTTGCCATAGCTAAGAGAGCTCCTCCCTGGAGGTGCACACCAATGTATCAAACAGATGGGGGTCTTGGCGATGCCCCGTCTCGGTCCGGCCGGGTGGTCGGGACCCCTACCCACAGCGACCTTTTTACGAGCGCCCACAAACCGCCTAAAGGCCATTCATGGCGGGGACAATGCTTGGGCCGGTTGCGACCCGAGAGAGCAGACTCTATCATCGTCTAGCAATCAGCGTCTACGGCAACGTCCATCTCGCCCTTTTCGCCGGAGCTTTGGCCAATTTTGCGGCACAGCTTTGCGACCGGAGCTTGTGCGACGCTCAAATCAGGAGGAACTCATGGGTCTTATTGATTTTGTAAAAGGCGGTGTGCGGGAGCTGGCGATCGCTCGTCCGGACAGCGCCAAGGGCCTCATCGTCTACAAGCACTCTGATCCGACCATCCCCAACAAGGCCCAGCTCACCGTAGGCACCGACGAAGTCGCACTGTTTTTCAAAGACGGCCAGTTCGTCGGCCAGATCGGCGCCGGTCGCCACACCCTTGAGACCACCAACATCCCGTTCCTCAACCGCCTCATCGACAAGTTCACCGGCGGCGACGTGTTCAAGGCCGAGATCTGGTTTATCACCACCCGCGAGGTCGCCGGCTTCAAGTTCGGCGGCCGCATCGGCGACGTCGAGGACCCCAAGAGCGGGCTGGCGATCGGCGTCATGGTGCACGGCGAGTACTCGATGCAGGTCACCGATCCGACGCAGGTGATTCAGTTTTTCGGCCAGCGCTCCTGGGCCCATGACGAGGAGTTCGCCGGCTGGTTCCGCCAGATCCTTCTAAAGACGATCCGCGAGCGCATCGCCAAGCTCCTGGTGGTCAAGCAGCTGCCGCTGCTCAACATCACGAGCGGCGCGCTCACCGAAGACATTGAAATAGAGGTGCTCGAAGGCCTCAAGACGCCGCTTGCCGGCTACGGCATGCGGGTGGTGCGCCTTGGCAACTTCGCCGTGGCGATCAAGGAAGAGGACGAGCACACGCTAAAAGGCATGTACAAAGATGCGGCGCAGCTGCGCATGGCCGGGGGCCTGGCCGGCTACCAGCAGCTGGCGGCGGGCAAGGCGATGATGTCGGCCGGCGAAGGCCTGGCCAGCGGCGGCGGCGGCGGCAACGCCAATAACCCGATGCTCACCGGCGCGGGACTGGGCATGGGCATGGCGATGGCGAACATGTTCAACCAGAACCAGAATCAGCATCAACAGCCGGCTCCCGCCCCGGCGGCGGCGGCCCCGGCGGCGCCGAGCCTTGAGGATCGGCTCAAGAAGCTCAAGTCGCTCAAAGAAGCCGGCTTGCTTGATGATCAGGAGTACGCCGCCAAGCGGGCCGAGCTTCTCAAAGAAATCTGACCCGACCGCGCACACCCGCAGCTCGATGTTTTCCGATAAATCCATCCGCTAGGTTTCGACGAGCCATGATCGGCGCGATAAAGCACCTGGGTGCGATCGTCTTCAACGTGCTCCAGTGGTCTGGGTTCGGGCTGTGGTCCTTTTTCTGGATGAGCGCCGCGACGATCCGCGGCCGGCTGCCGCCCGGCGACCCCAACATTCCCCTGTCGTGGGCGCGCCGCTTCTGGGGGCCGGGCGTGGTCTTTTTGACCCGCTGCAACCTGGTGCAGCACCCCGGCTTCGTCCCCACCCCCGGGGAACCCTACATCTACGTGATGAACCATCAGAGCATGATGGACATCGTCGCGGCGTTCGTCTGCATCCCGCGCAACTTCCGCTTCATCGCCAAAAAGAGCCTCAAGCCGATCCCGTTTCTCGGCTGGTACATGACCGCCACCGGCATGGTGTTCATCGATCGCAAAAACCGCCAGTCGGCGCTGCGCAGCCTGGATGAGGCGTGTCAGAGCATCCGCGGCGGCATCAGCATCCTGGTCTACCCCGAAGGGACGCGCAGCCGCGACGGGGCGATCCTGCCGTTCAAGAAGGGGCCGTTCGTCATGGCCATCCAGTCCGGGGTGCCTCTTGTGCCGGTGGTGGTCGAGGGCAGCCGCCGCATCCTCGGACGCGACACGGCGCGGCTTTTTCCCGCGACCGTGCACTGCAAGATCGGGCAGCCGATCCCGACGACCGGCCTCACGCTTGCCGATCGCGACGCGCTCATCCGGCGGGTGCGCGACGCGATGATCGATCTGCACGAGTCGATCGGCGGCTGCGGCGGCGATAAAACGACGGCGATCTCGCAGCACGAAGGCCGCGGCGCCGCCGATGCCGCGGACTCTAGGGATTGAAG
This sequence comes from uncultured Myxococcales bacterium, assembly GCA_937879845.1. Taxonomy (GTDB): domain Bacteria; phylum Myxococcota_A; class Polyangia; order Palsa-1104; family JAEUJZ01; genus CALFML01. The sequence goes on along the minus strand of CALFML010000123.1, from coordinate 4,551 downwards.
CGGTAGCCGACGCCGCGCACGGTCTCAAGGTGCAGCGGGCTGTCGGGGTTTACTTCGATCTTGCTGCGCAGCCGGGCGATGAAGTTGTCGATCGTGCGCAGGGTGAAGTGCTCGCCCCAGATGCGCTCCATGATCTGCTCGCGGGTGAGAACCTGGCCGGGGTGCTGCACGAGCAGCCGCAATAGATCGAACTCCTTGGCCGTGGTCTCGATCTCCGTCCCCGCCGCCAGCACCCGGCGTCCCAGGAGATCGAGCTGGATGCGCTCGCTCTGCACCCGCTTGCGCTCGCGCTTGCTGCCGCGGCGCAGGGCCGCCCGGACGCGGGCCAAAAGCTCCGCCAGACCGAAGGGCTTGGTGATGTAGTCATCGGCCCCGATCGACAGCGCCAGGACCTTATCGGCCTCTTGATCCTTGGCCGACAAGACCAAGATCGGCGCATCGACGTCGGACAGGCGCAGCTCGCGGATGAGATCGATGCCGCCCAGCTGCGGCAGCATCAGATCGACGAGCAAAAGATCCGGCGAATCGGCGAGGCAGTGGCGCCGACCCTGCTCGCCGTCTTCGGCGCACAGGACGCGGTAGCCCTCCAGCTGCAGGTTCATCTGCAGCGCTTTGCGGATGGCGGGATCGTCTTCGACTACAAGGATGGTCTCAGCTGGCATGTTCACTCGCCGCGGCCGGGCTCGGGCTCGGACTCGGGCTGGTCAGGGCTGGCGCGGAGGGGGGATTGCTCGGCAGGGCGATGCTGAAGGTGGCCCCTTGGCCGACCTCGCTCTCCACCGTGGTCGTACCGTCGTGGGCGCGCACGATGTGGTGGACCATCGACAGACCAAGGCCGGTGCCTTGAGGCTGCAGCGGCAGATCGTCCCGCGTCAGGCGGTAGAACTTTTCAAACACCCGGCGATGCTCGTGCTTGGGAATGCCGGGACCGTTGTCGCTCACCGAGATCACCACCTGGGTGCCGCGGCGGACGCAGCGCACGGTGATGACCTTGTGCGGGCCGGTGTAGTGGAACGCGTTCTGCAGGAGGTTGAGCAGCGCCTCGCTCATTGCCGGCAGATCGACGTTGACGCTCGGCAGATCGTCGGCGATCTGGGTGATCAGCTTGACGTCGACGGCGGTGAGCAGCTGCGGCTCGAACGCCTGCAGCGCGGCGGTGACGACCTCGCGGGCGGGGTGCTCCATCGGGCGGTAGATGCGCTTACCGGCCTCGATGCGCGCCCAGCCGAGCAGGCGGTCGATCATGTTGGTGAGGCGCGCCGTCTCCGTGGCGATGGTGTCCAGGGCCTGCTGGATCTTGTCGGGATCGCGCAGCCGTCCGCCTTGCAGCGTCTCGACGAACAGCCGGATGCTGGTAAGCGGGGTGCGGAGGTCGTGGGAGACCTTGTTGACGAACTCGGTCTGCAGCTGCGCCACGCTCGATTCGCGGCGGACATAGATCACAGTCAGGGCCACCCCGCCGAGCAGCGTCACGGTCAGCCCGAGCGTGATCACCCCGAACACCACGTCCTTGGTCGCGTGGCCAAAAACCAGAATCAAAACACCGACGGTGAGCAGCAGTCCGCTCGGTAAAAAAGCGAACAGCGAGACCAGCATCATCAGGCGCCGCAGCTTGCGCCGTTGCACATCGTGGAACTTGGGCATCGTCAACCGGACCTGGCTCAACATAACAGTCCCAGCGACGGCCTGCCACGTTCCCTTTCGGCGCGGAGGCGACCGCGTTTTCAGTTACCCAATGGTCGGAATATCGTCTGAAGACCGCGATTCTCCGAGGCCGGAAAAAGGTCCGGCGCCACGAAAATATTATCGCGCCGTGACAGAACCGTGACACGGCCTCGGCACCATAGACAGCATGCAGAACCAATCAATACCAAGCAGCTTGGCGTCGCTTGATCCGAGCGCCGAGCAGCCATCGGGCGGTGCCGCGCTGACCCCGCTCGTCCTGCCGCTGCCGCCGCCCGCCGCGCCGCACCGCCGGCCGCCCGCCGCCGACGAGCGCATGCAGTGGATCACCAGCATCCCGTACCTTGGCATGCACGTGGCGAGCCTGAGCGCGTTTTGGCTCGGCGCCACGTTCTGGGATGTGGCGCTGTGCATCGGTCTTTATTACTTCCGCATGTTCGGCATCACCGCCGGCTACCATCGCTATTTCTCGCACCGCTCGTATAAGACGAGCCGCGCCTTTCAGTTCATCCTGGCGCTCATCGGCACGCTGTCGCTGCAAAAGGGCGTGCTGTGGTGGGCGGCGCACCACCGCATCCACCACAAGCACAGCGACGACGAGCACGACATCCACTCGCCGGTGCAGCGCGGCCTTTACTGGGCCCACCAGGGCTGGATCCTGTGCAAAAAGTACACGGCGACCGACTGGGCGCGCATCACCGACTTCGCCAAGTACCCAGAGCTGCGCTGGCTCAACGAGCACTACATCATCCCGCCGGCGACCGCGGGCGTCATCCTCTACCTCATCGGCGGCTGGCACTTCTTTGTCTGGGGCGGAATCGTGAGCACGGTGCTCCTGTGGCACGGCACCTTCACCATCAACTCGCTGAGCCACGTCTGGGGCAGCCGCCGCTACAAGACCAGCGATGACAGCCGCAATAACCCGATCCTGGCGATTTTGACCATGGGCGAGGGCTGGCACAATAACCACCACCACTACCAGAGCACCGCGAACCAGGGCTTTTTCTGGTGGGAGGTCGATCTCAGCTACTACATCCTCAAGGCGCTGTCCGTTGTCGGCATCGTCTGGGATCTGCGCAAGCCGCCGCAGCACATCTTGGAAAACCGCGCCCCGAGCGCCGTCCCGCCGAGCGCCGCCCCGCCGGTCGCCCGGCCTTTGCCAGAAGCTGTCGCCCTCTCTTCGGCCAACGTCCGCGCCGCCTGATTCCGCTGCCGCCCCGCGTATCGCTTCTTCCGCTTCGCGCCTCAGCCTGCGCCGCCGCCGTGAGCGGTGGCGCTAACCGGCTGCCGCGAGCAGCTCGTTGAGCTTGCCGGCTTGATCGAGGGCGGCGATGTCGTCGTAGCCGCCCACGGATTTCTCGTTGATGAAGATCTGCGGCACGGTGCGCCGTCCGGTCCGCTCCAGCAACCACTGCCGCATCTTGGGGTTGAAGCTGACGTCGACCTCGTGATAGGCGACGCCTTTGCTGTTCAAAAGGGACTTGGCGCGATAGCAGTAGGGGCAGAGCTTGGTGGTGTAGATCTCGACCTTCGCCATGGAGCAGAGTGTAGCCTAGAGGCGGCTTGGCCACACATGCCAAGCAGAGGCGAACTAGCCGCGCGGGCGGTGTTCGCGGGCCAGGTAGGCCAGCACCACCGGATCCAGGCTGCGCTCGTCATCCAGCGCGTGCGCGGGCTGCGCCACGGCCAGGGGCGCCGGCGCGGTCGGGCGGGCCCGCGGCGAGGTCGTGCGCACCGAGTCGACCCCCGGCCGCACAAGCGGGGTCGGCACCAGGGTGCGCTGCAGCACCACCCCTTCTGCGGTCGGCTTGGAGCGCAGACCGGTGGGCACGATCGGCCGCGCCGCCATGACGGGGGGCGCGACGGCGGCAATGGGCGGCGCCACGGGCGCGCGCGGGGCAATGATCGGCAGGGCCGCGGTCGGCGAGGGCGGAATCGGGGCCGTGATCGGATCGATGATCGGCGTGGCCGGTACGGTGATCGGCGCCGTGACCGGGCCGGGCAATAGCGCCGGAGCGTTTTCCGGCGTAACCGGAGTCAGGATCGTGCGATCGCTGTCTTCGCCATCGCCGTTTTGCGGCTCCGTGACCTCGATCGTTACCGCGGGCTCCAGATCGTCTTCGTCTTCGGGTAGCTCGGCCTCAAACTCCAGCACCGGATGCGGGCCGGACGGACGCGCCGGCGCGGCGGGCTGGCTCGGCAGCGCCGGCGCTGGCGTTGACGGCGGCGGCGGACTGCCAGTGAGCGCGGAGCCCGGCGTACGACGCAGGCGCTCCGCCAAGCTGCCGGAGGCCGGGGTGGCCCGCGGCAGGATCGGCGGCGGCGCCACCGGCGCGAGAATCGGGCCGAGCGGCGCATTGGAGGGGCGGCCTACCTCGCCCGATGCCGCACTGCTTGCCGCCGGAGCCGGCCGCGCCGCGGCATCGCTTTCGGTTCCCATCGGCGAACCCGGCAGGCTTACCCGCACCGCATCCTGCTTCAAATCGGGCAGCGCCATGCGCAGCGTCGACTGCGCCGGATCGCTTGTGACTTCGCTCGGCGCCCCCTCGATTCCTTGTTCGACCGGCTTGGCCGTCTGGCTGCGGGACGGCAGCTCCGAGATGTGATCGAAATCGCCATCGCGCAGCCGCTTGAGCATCGTCTTGTGCTGCGTCTGCATCTTCTTCTGCACCACCTCGTCCGGCTCATCGGCCGTGTACTGCGTACGGGTGGTGGAGAGGATGGTCCCCTCGATAAAGAGGTGGGTTGTAACGTAAAGCCGCGACAGCCCCGAGTCTTCCGTCTGCACATGGAAGAGTCGTCCCGCATGGCGGACGTTGTGGTTGTACCCGAGAAGCGGCGGACGCTTTGACACCACAGCATAGGCTA
>CALFML010000122.1 GCA_937879845.1 uncultured Myxococcales bacterium | reverse complement strand
GTGGCCAGGAGGCCCAGCGCCGTGCAGTCGGTCACCGGCCAGCCGCCGGCGCGGGTGGAAAAGGGCCAGCCGCCGCGGCGGGGGTCGCGAAAATAGCGGCGTCCGTCCGGGCAGTCCTCCAGCAGCTGGCTCTGATCGATAAACCACGCCGCATCGCGGGCCAGCTCGGGATGGCGCCGGAGCTGGCCGGTCTCGGCCAGGGCCAGGGCGGCGAATCCGGTGTCCCATAGCTCGGTCGAGCTATAGGCCTGCATGGTCAGTCCGCGGTCGCAGCGGAACAGGTAGCGCGGCAGCGCGCCGAGGGCCTGCTTGGTCTGCTCGCTCGTCGGCTCAGCGGCAAAACAGGCGACGGCGTTGAGCGCCACGGACACCGGTCCGATGTCGAGGAAATCGGTGCAGCGCTGCTCGCTGTGGATGTGCGCGAGTACAAAGCGCAGGGCGCGCTCCCGATGGGCGGCAGAAATAGTGCGCTCCAGCGCGCGCAGCAGCCGCTGCGCAATCTTATAAAGCGGCGACGGCGGCGTGAACCGATCGCCGGGATCGACGCAGTCCCGCAGCGCACAGAAGCGAAGCTGGTCGTAGGGAACAAGATAGAGCTCCTCCCGCAGCTGTTGCAGGAGCGGTGTGAGCGGCACCTGAAAGCGGCGCCCGTACAGATACGACACCGGCAAGTACACGGTGCGCGAAAAGCACCACAGGGTGCTCGGGTGGCCAGGGAGCCAGCGCGGCGCCAGCCACAGCTCCGGGAGAACCGGATGGACGCCTTCCCAGTCGTACAGGTTGAGGATGCTCAGCCAGTACTTGCCCCACGATGCCGCCTGCGCCGCCCCGCCGCGCGCCCGCAGGAAGGCCCGCGCCCGCGACGCATCCGGGTCCGCGGCGTCCACTCCTAAGAGCCGCAGCGCCACGTAGCTTAGGACGGTGGTGAAAAGGATGCTCGGCGCCGCGTAGTCAAGGCCAAAGCCGCCGTCGTCCGCCTGGGTGCGGCGCAGGGTGGCGATAAGCTCCTCCGGAACCCCTTCGGCGAGCGCGGTGCCGGTGGCGAAGTGGGCAAAGACATATCCCGGCAGGAGAAACAGCGGTCCGTCATAGTCCCCGTGCAGCGAGCCCTGCGGCGTTTGCGCGGCGCGCAGCCAGGCAAACCCGCGCATCAGTGCGTCGTCCGTGTTCATGGCTTGGGTATAAGCGCCCAGGCCGCGGTGATCGACGACAGTCGCCTGCAGGAATGCGACATCGGCGGCGGTTGTGTCGCGGCGCGGTTGTCGGGCGGCTCGTGATTTGGAAAGATGGCCGGGGTCGCATGCAGCCGGTCGATCGTTATGAGCAGCTCTTGCAGGCACCGCTAGGTCGCTACTTCGCGGGGCGGCAGGTGCTTTTATGGTGTCCGGACGCCTCGCTGTTAGGGGTGACGCTGTGGGGGTGTCCGGGGGAGGATGATGTGGCGCTGCTCCTCGGGCTGCTCGATTTTCCCCATCATCCGGCGCTTACCGGCGGGTGTGATGTGGTGTTCGACGCGCGGCGCCTGGAGCGGGTGGACGCGGAAGTCTTTGACACCTATGTCGCCGCGCTGCAGCGGCGCCATGACTCCCTGGCCCGGCGGGTGCGGCGACAAGCGCTAATAAGGCCGGCCGGGATCTGGGGGGCGGTGATCGCCGGCGCGGTTCCGGTCAGTGGGGCGCCGGCGCCGTGGGCGGTCTTTACCGGCATGGGCAAAGCGCTGGCCTGGCTCGGGCGGACCGATGGCAGTGAGCTGACGGCGCAGCTGGAGCGGCTGACCGGCCCGTTTATCGACGGCGATGCGCTGGTGGCGCGGCTCCAGGCGGTGCTGCGGGGAGCGGAGCTGCGGCTGGGACTCGCGGAAGCGGCGCGCTGTCTGGGGCTGGGGGAGCGGACGCTGCAGCGGCAGCTCGCCGCCCGCGGCACGCACTTTCGCGCCGTGCTTGATGCCGCGCGCGCCGCGGCGGCGGAACAGCTGCTGCGCGAAAGCGATTTGAAAGTAGAGCTGGTCGCGCGGCGGTCGGGCTGCTGCTCCGGAGAACACCTGTCGGCGTTGCTGCAGCGTCAGCGCGGTGCCGCCCCTAGCACCTTGCGGCGTCGGCGCCAACCCCGCGGTCGTGTGGGAGAATGAGGCGAACGATCCGGCAGTAAACGCCTGACGCAGTTGAGGTACGCGCAGGGCTGTGCAAAAGCGGGAACACCGCTGCGCTGGGCAGGGCCTGTTCCGGGCGGTGCACAAGTATGTCTGGGCTTGGCGCAGCTTTGCTGCGCGCCGTGCTGCGAAGCCCTCCACAGGCCCGGCCCGGCTGCGCTGTGGGCATCAACTTTCGGGGAGCTGTTCTAAGATAGGGGGCACTTTGTACCGGTCAAACTGGCAAAAGCTGCCCTGGTTCTTGTGGGCTGCGGCAGCCGCGTGCGCGCCTAATGCGGTGCAGCGGGCGGCCGTGTCTCCGCTGCGAGTACCAGCTTCGGCGGCGGACCCGGTTGCGGGGGCGGCGCCGGGTGCGGCGGTAGGCGGCACGGCGACTGGCGCGGCGCCAAGCAGCGAATCGGCAGCGGCAGCGGGTCCCCCGCAGCTGCAGATCACGGTGGCGCCGATGGCCGAGCATACGGGCGGCGAGTTCGGTATCAAAGTGCCGATGCTGCTTGCGACCCTGCGCAACAGCGGCACCGGGCCGTTGTCGGTTCCAAGGCCCGGAGTGGATCTGATCGCCTCGCTGCAAGTAGTCATAAGCTCACAGGCCAAGGTGGAGCAGCGCCGGGTGCGGCTGTACAAGCCGTGGGAAGTGTCGCTGCAGCCGCTTGCTCCCGCGGGCGAGCTGCGCCAAGTCCTGTCCCCGCTGAGCCGCGAGCAGCGCGACGCGCCGCTTGCTCCCGGACGCTACACGATCGCAGTGTGCGTGATCCCGCTCACAGAAGCGCTGTATCCTTCGCCGTTCCTTGGTCAGTTCGGCGGTACCTGCTCGCGCGATATCGAGCTCGTGGTGCGCCGCGGCCGGTGAGCGGCATCCTAATAGGAGATCCAGATCACTCTCAGACAGTCTTATACACGACGAAAGGACTTTCCTAGAATCGTCAAGCAGACTGTGAAGGACTAGATTCCGTAATGATTCTGCCGGCCTCCACGGTGTCGTACTTTGCCCGCACAATCGCAGAGAAGAATATATTATTCTACAGTGGCTGAAATTCCTGAGGCCGTGATGCGTGACCCATCAGGATCGGGTAGTGAGCGGGCGCCAGCGGGGGAACGGAGAGCGGGGATGGCAGGGGAGCGTCTAGAGAGCGGACAGCATCAGACCTTGGATGGGATAGCGCCGCAGCATCTGAGCGGGAGCTCGGACCTGGCGTACGCGGCGACCTTGGCGGGGTCGGAAAATCCCGTGTCGATTTCGCTGGAGGCGACGTTTCCGGTCAAGAGCTGGGATCGTTACGAATTCCTTGAGCTGATCGGTCAGGGCGGCATGGGCATGGTCTATAAGGCGCGCGACAAGCGCCTTGGCCGCACGGTGGCGCTGAAGTTCATCCGCGGCGATGACCGCAACCTGGCGACACGATTCCTGCGGGAGTCGCGCGCCCAGGCCCGAATCGAACACCCGCATATCTGCAAGATCTCCGCGTGTGGCAGTGGCAGCGACGGGATTCTGCGCGGCGCGGCGGCCGTGATCCCAGCCGTGATCCCGCGATCGCAGATCGGGCGGCGGATTTTGCGGTGCCCCTGCCCAGCACGGCGGTGCTCGCGAGCTCGAGACTTGAGCCAAGCCTCGCAAAAGACCTGCAGGTTCGGGCTGCGCCGCGGGTCCTATCCCCTGCGGCACCCCGCTGCTGGCGCAGCAGGGCCCCCGCCTCCGGGGCCACCCGCTCTTTTGGCAATCACTTCGGAGTTCAACTGGGGAGCGGTTTAGGATACGGCGAGGCGCTGGGCAGCGGCCAGGGCGGCGCGCAGCGCAGCGGCATTGACCGGGGCGCCATCGGGAATTCCGGTGCGGTCGGCGGGGCTCTTGCTGAAATAGATGACGCCGTAGGCCGGGGTGTCGCGCTCGAAGCGCCAGCTGTCCGCCAGGGTGCCGGCATCGACGGCGGCAAACCCGAGGGCAGAGAGAAACTCCGTGACCGTGGCTTTGGCGGCGGGGTCGTCGCCGGCGATCGGCAAGGCGCTGCGGTCCGGGGCAGAGGCGGGCCGGGAGAGGTCCAGAAGGTGCTTGAAGTAGATGTTGTTGAAGGCTTTTACGACCTTGGCGGCAGGGAGGTGCTTCTGCAGCAGCCCACTCACGGTGTCTGTGCCCTTATCGAGCTCGGCGATGCGGCCGTCGCGATCCGGGTAGTAGTTGTTGGTGTCGATGACGACTTTGCCGGCCAGCGGCTCCACGGGCACGGTGCGGTAGGCGCGCAGCGGCACGGTCACCACCACCAGATCCCCGGCCGCGGCGGCTTGGGTCGGCGTGGCCGCGCGGCAAAGGGGTCCGAGCTCGGCCACAAGCGCCGCCAGGGTCTCTGGGCCGCGCGAGTTGCTGAGCACAACCTCATAGCCCGCGGCGACGGCCAAGCGGGCCACGGTGCTGCCGATCATGCCGCTGCCGATAAGGCCGATGGTGTTTATTCCGGTCTGCTTGCTCATGGGCTCTCCTTGTCATGGACCGTGCCGATTTGGGAACCGCACAGTCTACTCGAAAGTGCAGTCCGCCGTCCAATCGCGCCGCGGCTCTTCCCCAAGCGGCGTTTTTCGCCGACAATCAGGTTACTTGGGGAATTTAGATTACTTGGGGCTACTTGGCGCAGGAGGAGCGGTTGCAGTCATCTGATAAATATCTGCGGAGGCCGGGGGCGCCGGGGACGCCGGGGGCGCCGGGGACGCCGGGGACGCCGGGCGCTCGCCGGGTCTCCCGCGGGCGGCACGGCGGGCTGATACTTGCCGCGGCCCTGCAAGCAGCCGCTTGCCAGAGCGCCCCCGCAGCCAGCCCGCAAGTCGCGGTATCACCGCCGGCGGCAACCGCGACGAATACGGCACCAGGCGAAACCGCAGCGGCCCCCGCGACGGCACCCGCCCCCGGGGTCGTCGAGTCGGAGGCGGTGCTGAGCAACCGCCGCCGCCATCATGCCTTTGCCGAGCAGTTTCTGCTGCTGGAGAAAAATCAAGTCAACGAGTTCTGGCACTGCCTGCTCGGGCCCGATGGCAACGGCTACCAGTTCGACAGCGCGGAGGCGCTCAAGACGGCGCTTGCGGCGCAGCTTGATCCCGATGCCAAGACCTTCATCGAAACGGCGCGGACCGACTGTGTCGGCCGGGCCTTTGCCGCCGTGGAGGCGGCCAAGAAGCTCGTGCCGCCCGCCGAGTATGCCGAGACCCTGAACCGCTACGGCCAGACCTGCACCGCGCTGGCCGGCGGACTCAATGAGTGGGCGGTGGCCGCGCCGCGCTACATCGATCTGAAGACCAAACAGCAGCGGCTCATGGCCAGCGGGGAAAAGTGGCGCAGCACGAACCCGGGCGGCGCTCCCGATCCCATGGCTTGGCAGTACCATCAGTTTCTCCACTGCGCCGTACCGGAGCTCGACAAGCTGGCGGGCGCTCCGGCGCTGGCTGAGCTCTTGGCGCAGAGCTGCGCGCCGAGTCCGGACAAGGGACGGGAGCCCGATGCGGCGCTGCTCGGCCGCCTGCGCGACTCCTGTCTTACGGCGAAGGAATCGCCGGTCAAAAACCCCGCCGCGTTCAAGCAGACCTTTACCCGGTTCGCGCCGGATTATGCGCGGCTGCAGCAAGGGTGGGAGGGCTGTTTCCGCCGGCTCAACTCAGAGATTCTGAGCCGCGACCTCACCCCATTTAGCCGGGCGTGGGCGGACTGGCAGGCGGCCAGCACCAAGATGTTTGAGCTGATCAAAAAGGCGTTCTGCGAGGGCGGAGAGCCGAAGTTCTGCAGCGGTCCCAAGGACCGCCCGCCGGGCTAATGGTCGAGATCGCGGCGCGGCCTTGGTCACAGCTTCATTTTCTCGATGTCGCCGGCCAGGGCGCTCGGGGATAGATGGGAATAGACGAGGCTCATCGCCAGCGAGGAGTGTCCCAAAAGCTCCTTGAGGGCGATGAGGCTGCCGCCTTGCTCGATGAAGATGCTGGCGAAGGTGTGGCGCAGCCCGTGCCAGCCGCGCGCAAGCGGTTTGCATCCGGATGCGGCAAGGAGCCGCGCAAGGCCCACCCGGCAGTGGCGGCCGTGCGGACAGACCGTGGGCGATCGCGGACAGACTTTTTGCCAGCGCAGGAGCGCTTCGCAGAGCGCGCCGGGAATCGGCAAGGTGCGCGCCTTGCCGTTTTTCGGCAGCGCCTCAAACGAGCGCGCCACCGTCAGATGCCGCCGGCGCAGGTCCACATCTTCCCAGCGCAGACCAAACACCTCGCCGCGGCGCAGTCCTAGGCGCAGCGCCAGCGCGATGCCGATGTAGAGGGAGTGGGCGGCGATGCTGCTCGCCGCGTTTTGCTCCGCCTTATGCAAAAGCGCGCCGGCTTCCTCCGTAGTCAGCCGCTCACAGGAATACTCAAGACGCGGCCGGAGGATTTTATGCATCGGCGACTGCGGCAACAGCTCCTGCTGCACCGCCCAGGTCAGCGCCGCACCAAGCGGCCCGAGCGCCGCGCGGACGGTGTTGGGCTTATAACGGAGGCTCAACGTATCGCGGGCCTGCTCGATGTCGCGGCGGCTGAGCTTATCAAGGCGCAGCGCGCCGACTAGCGGCAGGATGCGATTAAGTCCCGCCGCGGCCGTGCGGCGGTAGGCGCTGGGACAGCGGGCGCGCGGATGCGCCGCGGCGAGAAACCGCGCGCCGAGCTCCGCGACCGTGATCCGGCTGCGCGGCTCGACCACGCCCAGCTTGCCGCGGGCGATCTGCGCTTCGATCTGCAAGAGCATGCGCCGCGCCTCCGCATACGCCGTCTGCTTGCTCGCCTTTATGCGGCGCTTGCCGTCGCCGTCATAGTAGCGGATATACCACCCTATGAACCGCCCGTCGCGCTGCCGCTTGATCACTTCGCCCATGGCTGCCGCCCCCTTACTACGATTCGCCGGGATGATCCCATCATGATCCCGTAGGTCGATGTGGGTTCCCCTCTTGGGAGGAGTCTCGCGGCGGTGCGGCCGTTAACTCCGTGCGCCATAGAATAGCAGAATCTTTGTTTTTTATGGCCCCCCGACCCAGATCTGCAAGGTCTACGAAGTCGGCGAGGTAGGGGGCAAGGTGTTTATCGCCATGCAGCTCGTCGAGGGCCTGACTCTCGATAAGCTTGGGCCCTTACTGTCCCTGCATGAAAAAGTCCTTATCATACAGACGGTTGCCGAGGCGATTCACACGGCGCACAAGCTCGGCATCATTCACCGTGATCTCAAGCCGTCCAATATCATGGCGGCGCGCGGCGAAGACGGCCGCTGGCACCCCGTGGTCATGGACTTTGGCCTGGCCCGCGAGACCGGCCAGAACGTCGGCGTCACCGAGTCGGGGGCGGTGGTGGGCACGCCGAGCTATATGTCGCCGGAGCAGGCGCGCGGCGAGGTGCGGAGCCTAGACCGCCGCACCGATATCTACAGCCTGGGGGCGACGCTCTACGATCTGGTGATCGGCACGCCGCCTTTTGAAGATCAGAGCGTCGTCGATGTGCTGCTCAAAGTCTTGTATGAAGATCCGCCGACGCTGCGCACCCGGCTCCCATCCATCCCCGCGGATCTGGAGACCATCACCCTCAAGTGTCTGAATAAAGAGCCCTCGCAGCGGTATGAGACGGCGCTGGCGCTGGCCCAGGATCTCCAGCGCTATATAGGCGGGGAGCCGATCGTCGGCCGGCGCAACGGCCTGGGCTACCGGCTGCGCCGCCTGACCCGCCGCAACCGGGCGCTGGTCGCGGTGTCGGCCCTCTCGGTGGCGTTCATTCTGGGACTGGCCAGCTATGGGATTCATTTGCAGGTCCGGGCGCAGCGGGAGCTCAAGCGGAGCGCCGAGCAGGCGCAGCTCGGCCAGCGGCTCGGTCGCGACATGAAGGACATCGAGTGGCTCCTGCGCTCCGCCTACCAGCTGCCGCTGCACGACATCGCCCGCGAACAGAAGCTCACCCGCGAGCGCATGGCGGAGATCGCGGAGCGGCAGCGCGACCTCGATCCGGCGGACATCGGCTTTATCCACTACGCCCTGGGCCGCGGCCACCTGGCGCTGCATGAGCTGGAGCCGGCCTATGCGCAGCTTATCCTGGCGCGGCAAAAAGGAGTCGAGCTGCCGGAGATGCACTATGCGCTGGGCCGCGTCCTCGGCGAGCTGTATAAGCGCGGGCTGGAGCAGGCGCGGCGCAGCGGCGACCGCGTCTGGCTGGCGAGCCGCCAAAAACAGCTCGAGCTGCAGTACCTCACGCCGGCGCTGTCCGCGCTTGAGCACAGCCGCAGCGCCAAGATGGTGTCGCCGGAGTTTCTCGAAGGCCTCATCGCGTTTTACCGCAAGCAGTACGGCGTCGCCGCGGCCAAGGCGCAGCGCAGCGCCGCCGATGCACCTTGGCTGTACGAAGCCTGGCAGCTGCAGGGCGACGTCTATCTCGAACAGGCGACCGATCAGCGCGACCGCGGCGAGTATCAGGCGGCGGAAGCCAACCTGCGCCACGCCGTCACCATGTATGAGCTGGCCGCCGACATCGGACGCAGCGATGCATCGATCTACCACGCCTTGGCCGAGGCCTGGATTCAGCAGTCGCAGGTCGACAGCGACCAGGGAAAATCGCCGCAAGCGGCTCTGGCCAAAGCGCTTTTGGCCTGCGAAAAGGCCAGCACGGCCGCGCCCAAGGATGCGACCGGCTATACCAAGAAGGCCTATTCCTATTTCTGGCTCGCTTGGGACGCCCTGGTCAGCGGCAAGGATCCGCGGCCGGAGGTGGAACAGCTGGTCAAGCAAGCGACGATTGCCGTCGGCCTGAACCCGGCGGATGAATACGCCTATGACGCCATCGGCAACGGCTACTCGATAAAAGGGAACTATGAGCGCGACCAGGGCGCCGATCCCACCGCGTCCTGGCAGAAGGCGACCGAAAATCTGCAAAAAGCGATCGCGGTGGCGCCGACGTTCCCGTGGCCGGTAAATGATCTGGCGCTGGTCATTTTAGAGCGCGGCCGTCACCGCGAAAGTACGGGACAGGACTCCACCGTGGAGTACAGACAGGCGATCGACTACCTGCAAAGAGCGATCGCGATCTACCCGCAAAACTCTGCCGCGTACAATAACATCGTCGTCGCCTATGGACTCATCGCGCAGCATGAGAGCCTACATGGCAAAGACCCGGCGGCGGCGGTGCAGCAGGCGGCGGCGGCCGCGGCGCGGGCGATTGCCCGCAACAGCAACCTCGCGGAGGTCTACGTCAACATCGCGATGGGCCAGGCGCACGCGGCGCGCTACCTCCTAGATGCCGGCAAGGATCCCTCTGCGGTGGTGCGCGCCGCGCAGAGCAGCCTGGAACAGGCCTTGGCTAAAAATGACAAGGATCCGACGGCCCTATACTGGCAGGGCATCGTCAGCCACCTGCTGGCGAGCTACCAGTTCGATCAAGGAATCGATCCGTCCGCGTCCATCCAGCAGGGAGACGCGGCAGCGCACCGCATCTTGGAGCAGGCGCCCGAGGATCGCGAAGGGAACCTTTTGCGCGCGCGATTCCGCCAGCTCGATGCGCGGCAAGCGGAGCGCAAGTCCCTGCCGGCTCTGCCGATACTCAACCTCGCGCTAGCGGCGGCGCGGCAGGCCGATGCGGTGCGTTCGGTCAATACCGATGCCATAGAGGAGCTGGCGCGGGTGACGCTGCGGCTCTGCGAGGCAGCGCTGCCGCAGCCGGCGGCGGCTCCGCTGGCCGCCGGCCGGGCGATTGCGGAGCGGGCCCTGAAGCTCAACCCGAACCTGGCGCAGGGGCACGCTCTGCGCGGCGCGTTTCTGCTGCGGCAGGGGGAGCAGACCGCGGCGCCGCCGGAACGCCTGGCCTTGCTCAGCGCAGCGCAGGAGTCATTCGCCCAGGCGCTGGCGAGCAATCCGTCACTGCGCCGGGAGTATGAGCCTTATCTGAAGAAGCTGCCGGCGGTCAATCCGAGCAGGTAGGCGGCGCCGCCGCGACAAGGCGGACGGCGGCGAAGCTGCTGCTTAGTCAATCACTCCAAGCAACGATCCGGGTCCGGGGAGAGCATCCGCGATCAGGTACCCGCCGCCCGGCTGCGCCGGACAGGCCGGCAGCGGCAGCGGACAGCCGAGGAAGGGAAGCTCCGGGTGGCGGCGATTGGTCAGGCAGGAGGCGCCGGTCGGGCCCCAGAGCGCTTCGATGTTATCCAGGGAGCCGCTGTTAACCTGCGGGCTCTGCGTGTCGCTTATGATGATCTGGGTGCCGTCCACGGTATGCGCCTGGCTGTCGCCGCAGTAGGAGGCGCGCTTCATGTGGATGCAGGCCTGGTGGTAATCGAGGCTGGAGGCCGGATCTCCCTGCCCGGCGCTGACCCACGGCCGATAGCCCCAGCTCATGCACTTGGCCACCGAGCCGCTCTCGCACGTCATGGTCACAAGGCCGCTGCCTTCGCTGCGCGCGGCGTTCAGAGGATGCCACTGCGCCCCTTGATAGAACACGGAGCGCTGGCTCTCGCCGCTACTGCCGCGGCAGTAGCTGGCCCAGCTGGCGCCCAGAAGTCCGTCCTGAATGTAGTCGATCTGGTAGCCGTTCACATCGCCGAACTGGCTGTCCACGCTCTCGACCGTGTTGATGCGCAGGCGGTAGTTGGTGTACGTGAGACCTAGGAGGTTGGGCACGCGCAGGGTCAGAACCAGCCCCGCCAGCGCCGATCCCTGTACCGTCTGCAGGTTGTTCTGGGAGTCTGCGAGATCAATGCTGAGCTGACTGCCGGTGGTGCGAATCTGGCGGACCTGCTTGGTGACGCCGCCAAGCTGCGCCCCGGTGACCTGGGCTTCGGCGGGCAGGACGCCGACCGCGACGCTGTACCAGCCGGTGGCCCACCACGTCCCATCGGAGTGCTGGGAAAAGCCGGTCATGTACCACGCCAGGGAAACGCTGGACAGTCCGAACCAGCTCTCCGGCTGGGTGGAGCCGACATGGATTCCGGTGCCGTTTGGACGGGTTGTATACATATTGACGCTCTGTGAAGAGCTGTCGTGCTCGGGCGCCGACACTCCTTGATCTCCGCAGCCGCCGGCGAGCAAAATCGACACAGGCAAAATTCGCAAGATATTGTCTACCAAATGTGATATCTGCACGACTGTCCTCCCCCCGTCCATATGTAACTAGAACAATCCCTAGGAGCATGTTAGCGGACATTGCGCTCCCAAGGTGGGACAAAAAAAGACTCCTTTAGTATCGCAGGATTGCTCCGCAAGGGACTCCTTATGACATGGGAGGGCCGTGCACGGCACGGTGGGTTTAGGGGGCCGCGGGATCCAGAGAGGATCTGCCGTAGGCGATCAGGCGCGCTGCGATGCCGAGCCGGCACGAGCGGGGCGTTGAGGCTCCGTTTAGCGAGACTGGAGTGAAGCCGGACACAAGGTCTTTACATGCTCCCACTCCGGCTGGTAGCGCAGGAGCTCGCAAGCGGCGTCGAGGAGCGCGGCGGCCGTGGCGGGATAGACCTTGGCGCTGTGGTCCGCGGGGTGGGCGACGAGCAGCCGCTGGCCGTCGGGAGAGAACTCGATGCTGGCCGCGCTGCCGATGCGGAGCAGCTGCACGGTGCGGCCGGTGGCGAGCTCCCAGACCCGCGCCGTGTGATCGGCGGTGATCGCGGCCAGACGGCGGCCGTTGCGCGAAAATGTGACATTGGTCGCAGCCTGCGCATTCCCTTCCAGGGTCTCTAGGACGTTGCCTTTGTCGGAGTCCAGCACCGCCGGCAGCGGCCCGCCGATCGCCAGGACGTTGCCGACCGGAGAGAAGGCCACGCTGCCCATGCGTCCGGCGTTGCGGCTGCTGGTCAGCGCCAGCGCGCCGGTCTCGGCGGAAAAGAGCCGCACATAGCCCAGCACATCGGCGGCGGCAATCAATCTGCCGTCCGGAGAGTAGTCCACTTTCGCCACCATCTCCCCGTCCGAGCCGGGCGTCGAGCGCCACATCTCCTCGCCGGTGCGCCAGCGCCAGACCCGGACCGTGGTGTCCTGGCTGCCGCTCACCAGGAGCTCGCCGTCGGGCGAAAAAGCCAGCCACTGCACGCTGTGGGTATGGCCGTGCAGCGTCGCCAGGGAGCGCTTCTCCCGCCAGTCCCAGATCCAGATCGCCCGGTCCTTTTCGCCGGTAGCCACCGCCAGCAGCGAGCTTATCGGCGCGAACGCCACCGCGTTGACCTCGTCGGGCAGCGGGAGGGTCGCCAGCAGCCGACCGCGCTGCGCATCAAAGACCCGCGCCGTCGCATCGCGGCTGGCGGTGGCGATGTAGCCGCCATCGGACGAGTACGTCGCATCGAGAACCTCCCGGCCATGCCCGCCGAGCCGCAACAGATGCTGCCCATCCTCCAAGCTCCACACGCGGGCGCTGCCGTCGGCGCTGGCGCTGACCAGATGCGCGTCGTCGTTGCCGAAGGCGAGGGTCTGGACGCTGTCGCTGTGGCCGAAAAGAGTCTGGCGCAGCGCCCCGCTGCGCACGTCCCACAGCCGGATCGTGCTCTGTCCCCCCGCGGTGGCCAGCCACCTGCTGCTCGGCGAAAAAGCCAGGCTCGTCACCGGCAGCGTGTGGCCGAGCAAGGTGGCGCGCTGGGTGCCGCTGCGGACCTCCCACAGCCGCACCGCGTAGTCGCGATCGGTGGTCGCCATCGCCAGGCTGTCCGGACTCACAAAAGCGGTCTCGGCGCCCTGGGCGGGATGGATTACGTGGAAGCGCCCGTCTTTGACATCCCAGGAGTAGATCACCTCGTGCGCGGTGGTGGTGGCGATGATCTGCTGCCCATCGGGGGTGTAGCCGGCTTGCAGGAGGCTCGGTTCCAGGTATTCCTTGGGCACGCGCAGGGTTCCCAGCAGCTCGCCGCGGACGGTGTCGTAGATGCTCACCACGCCGTCGGTCCGGCCGACGATCAGATGGCTGCCGTCGGGCGAAAACGGTCCGGGGGGAGCGACGCTGCTCTGCCCCAGCGCGCTTATCACCCGCCGCCCGCTGGCGGTGTCCCATAGCGAGACGCCCGCCGCCGCCGGCACGTCGCGCGCCCCGGTCCGCACGAGCAGGCGCTTGCCGTCGGGCGAAAAGTACAGTCCAACCGGCGTCTCATCGAGCGTGATGCGGCGGCGCAAGGTCAGGCTCGCGGTCTCCCACAAGGCCAGCGTCTTGTCGCCGCTGATCGTCGCCACCAGCTGCCCATCGGGAGAAAACCGGGCGGTGCACGGACCCGGCGGATGCGCCGCCGCCATCCGCAGCGGCGCCCCGGTGCGAGCGTCCCACAGCCGCACCGTGCCGTCAAAGCCCGCGGTGAGCAGGGTCCGGTCGCGGCTGGCGCTCAGCCCGTCCTCGTCGGGGGAAAAGGCGGCGGAGCTGACGATTCCCTGATGGCCGCGCAGGACCAGCGTCCGCCGCGCGGCGTCCACCGCCGCCGAAAGTCCCTCCAGCGCCGGCGGCTCCGGTATCGCTCCGGCCTGTAAAAGCCGCGCTGAGGCCTGGACCGCCGCCACCAGCGCCGAGGTCTCGCGGCCCGGCAGCTCGGCCAGCCCGCGCGCGAAGCTGCCGAGCTCCACCCGCTGCGCCTGTTCGCGCCGCGCCATCTCGATATCGACGCGCTGTCCTTTTTCGACCGTGCGCCGGCTGGCCAGCACCAGACCGCAGAGCGCCAGCAACGCGCCGCCGCTGAGCAGCCGCCGCACCCACCGCCGCTTGTGCACCCGCCGGCGTGAGGCGCGCAGGAACTGGGCCTCGATCTCGCTCGGCTTCTCCTCGCCCAGCCCGACCAGGAGCAGCTCGCGCAGCTGGCGCTCGCCCCACAGCGACTCATCGTTGTCGAAAAAACGCCCCCACTCCGCCGCCGCGGCGCGCAGACGCTCACGCAGCGCCCGCCGCTCCGCCTCGCTGCCCAGCCACTCCTTCAGCGCCTGCCAGCCGCTGACCAGCGCCTCGTGCGCGATCTCGTAGACGGTATCGCCCTCGCCATCGCGCGCCACCAGGAGCCGGCCGCGCACCAGCGCTTCCAGCGCCGACAGCTCCGCCGGATCCGGACCCGCCTCGCCCAGCAGCTCGCGCCGCGTCCGCCGCGCCCGCAGCCCATCGGCGGTCACAAGCCGCAGGAACAGGCGCTTGGTGGCGCTGCGCTCCGCCGGCAACAGCTCGCCCATGGTGCGGTCGGCGTGCCGCGACAAGGCGCCGGTGACGCCGCCTTTTTTGCGCAGCGCCGCCACCGTGATCATCCGGCTCTGCACATCGCGGGCGTCCCACAGCTCGGCCAGGGTGAACTGCAGGAGCGGCAGCCCGCCGCCCTCGCGCAGCGTCGAGTCCACAAGCTCGGAGACGAGCTCCGCGCTCTCGAAGCGCACCCCGCCGGACTCCGCCGGTCCGACGATCGCCTCGCGCAGACCGTCGCGTCCGAGCGGCCGCAGGATATAAAGGGCGCGCCCGATCTCCGGGCCCAGCCCGGGCAGCGCCGCCAAGCGCGTCAGGAAATCGCCGCGCGCCGTCGCCAGCACCCGCAGCCCGGCGACCCGCGCGGTCAGAAGCCCCAGCGCCTCGCTGATCCCGGCGACCTCGGCCCGCGAGCTCTGGGTGCACAGCTCCTCCAGCTGATCGATAAACAAGATGAGCCCGCGGTTGCTGGTAACGCCGGGATAGCGCTGGAGCCGCCGCGCCAGCTCTTGCGGCGAAGTCAGGATCTCCTGCCGCAGGATATCGGCGGAGCAGCCTAAAAAAGGCGCCAGCACGTCGGCCAGCGCCACCGCCGGATGCCGGCCGGGGAACAGCGTCGCCACCGCGTACCGCCGCTCTTTCTCCCACTGCCACGCGCCCGACAGCACCCGCGCCAAGACCCCGGCCCGGCACAGCGAGGACTTGCCGACCCCGGAGTCGCCGGCGACCAGCACCAGCGGCTCGGCGCCGAGCCGCTCTAGGACCTCGCCGACCTCGGTGCGGCGGCCGAAGAACAGGGCGCTGTCCTCCTGATCGAAGGCGCGCAGGCCGCGATAGGGGTTGCTCTGGACCTCGATGGAATCGACGCGGTTGCGGCCCGGGCGCGTGCCCTGTTCGATCCGCTGCAGCGCCTGGCACAGCTCCTCTGCCGATGCGTAGCGCTCCTGGGCTTCGGTGCGCAGGCAGCGGTCGACCACCGCCGCCAGCTGCGGATCGAAATCCGCCGCCACCGAGCCGAGCGGCGGCGGCTCCGTGAACACATCCTCCCGCAGCCCTTCGACCGTATTGCCGCAGTGCGGCGGCCGCCCGCTGGCCAGCTCATAGAGCAGCGCCCCGAGCGAGTAGACGTCCACTTGCGGCGTCGCCGGCTCCCCCCGCCACATCTCCGGCGCCATATACAGCGGCGTTCCCATCACCGCCCCGACCTGGGTGAGCTCCGGCGTCGAGGCGTCGATGAGCGGCCGCGCCGGCGAGCGCGCAAGCGGATCGTCGGCAAGCGGCGTCGTCGCGTCATCGCCGCTCTGCTTGGTGACCGCCAGCGCCAGCCGCTCACTGTCGGAGACATCCGGCGGCAGGGTCGCCGCCAGAGCCTGCGGCCGCGGGGTCTGGTTCTCATCCCGGTCATACGCCGTGATCGGATCGATCTCGGCCAGGCTCACTCCCGGTTTTTGCAGCGGCCCCACGAGCTTGGCCAGGCCGAAGTCCAAGAGCTTTACCGTGCCGTCGGTCGCCAACAGCGCGTTGGCCGGCTTCAGGTCGCGGTGCAGCACGCCGCGGCGGTGCGCCGCCGCCAGACCGCGCGACAGCTCGATGCCGATTCCCACCACCTGCGCCGCCGGCAGCGGCCGCGGCAGACGATCCAGGCTCTGCCCGCGGACATATTCGGAGACCAGAAACGGGTGTCCGGCAATCTGGCCGATGCGATACAGGCTGACGACGTTTGGGTGCTGCAGCCGCGCAATCGCCCGCGCTTCGATCAGGAACCGCTGCCGCGCCGCCTGAATCCGTGACAGTCCGGTAAGAAACTTGAGCGCCACCGGCCGATCGAGCAGCGTGTCGTGCGCCAGGTACACGCAGCCCATGCCGCCCTGCCCGAGCCGCCGCACCAGCCGGTACTCCTCTATCGGTGCGAGCTCGGGCAGGCGCTCGTCCGCCAGCTGGCCGGCGACGAGCGCATCGAGCAGAGACGCATCAAGGCTTTGGGCCTCCGCGGAGTGCACCTGTCAAGTATATCGTCTACAAGCGCGCTACGTCACACTTACCCGGCGCTACCTGTGCGGCCCTGTATACGCGACTTGAGTCGAGAAAGTGCGGGAGAGTAGGCGGGATGAGGGCGCGATAGCGGCGCGTGCGGTCCTATGGGAACGATGCGGTGATGGCGGTGAATCCGACGCCCAGGGTCATGCCGTTGGGCGAACGTCCGCCGGGCACCGGCTTCCAGGCGCCGCCGCCGTCAAAGACCTCGACATCCGGCGCGAGCACGCCGCCGATCGGCGACAGCTTGACCTCCGCCGGCAGGATGACGCACGTGGCGGGACTGGTCTTGCAGCACATCGACGGCGTCATGCACTTGGTCTTGGTCACCGCGTTGGCCATGTTCTCAAACAGAGCGATGATCGTCATGGTGGTGGACGACATCGGATCCGAGTTGATAAGCCGCGTCAGCTGCTCCGCGATCGCCGGGACAAGCCGCGTATCCAGGTCGGTGGCGGAGATGACGCCGTGCAGCACACCGTTTTTGATCCGGACCAGCGTTCCGGTGCGCTCTACCGTTCCTTCCACATGCAGACCGTGCAGCGGTAAGGTCAGGGTCATGCCGCCTAGCGACAGACTCAGCTCGAACGGCGAGTCCTCCGCCGACAGGAGATCCTTGGACGCCTTGGTCGACAGCTTGCCCGCCGCGATGGCGCCGATGAGCGTCGCCGGCGCCGTCATCACCTTGTCCAAGATGTCGGTACCGTCGAACTTGGGCGGCGCCGCGGTCGGCTTGGCGGGAACGACCAGGAAGCCGGAGCACGTACTGGAGGTGACATCGCTGGTGGTCAGGCTCGCCAGCTGCAGCGTCGTGCCGCTGCTCACCGCCGCATCCACCGAAGACTGCAGATCGAGCCCGGCCAGCGCGATCACCTGAATCAGGTTCCGGAGCTTGTTCTCCGCCTTGCCATCGCCATCAAAGTCATAGTTGTACGTACTTGTGCCGGAGGTCTTGGGCAGGGTCAGGGAATCGGTGACCACCTTGTACGTAGTGCCCGGCGCATCGGTGCCGCGGCAGGTGTAGGCGGCTCCGCCATCGGCAGGCGGCTTCATGTCGCTGCTCGTCGCCAGATCCGCGCCGGGCTTCATATCGCCGCCCGTGCCGGCGAGATCGCCGCCCGCGCTCGCCAGGTCGCCGCTTGTCGCCAGATCGACCCCCGCCAGATCAAGCTGCGGCAGCGCCATGTCGCGCCGCTTCTCGGCGTCGTCATCCACGATCTGGTTGGAGTCCGTACAGGCGATCCACAGGCCCAGACACAGACCGGTAATCGCGACCATCGCCGCAGGCATCGTGAATCGTCGCATGGCAAAAGCTCCTTTCGCGTTAAGCGTCCGGACTATTGCACGGGCCGTAAAAACGACGCAACGGTGTGAAGGCGAATGAAGGTGAGTCATAACAGACTCATCCATTCGATGACTGATGCCGGAGCGGCAGCGTTACGGTCTGCCGGCCGGCGGTGCTAAAGGTGGCGGCGCGGCGGGTGCAGCAACGGGCGGCGCGGCGGGAACGGGGGCCGGCGCGGCAGCCGGCACCGGCGCCGCAGGGGCCGGCGGTGCACCCGCGGGAGAGGAACCGGAAGGCGGCGCGGCGGGCGGTGCGGTCTCATGGCTGCGGTTTAGCAGGAAGTTATAGTCGATGAACTTGAAGGGCGGCTCGCCGCGCCCCTTGCGGGCGGTGTTTTCCTCGGCCACCCACTGCAGAAACCGCGGCAGCATCTCGATCGTCGCCGGCTGCACGTCATGAAACAGGATGATCGAGCGGGCGCGGCGCAGGTTCAGAAGCTCCTTTTTCATCACCGCGAGAATCGCTTCCGCGTTCTGCAGCTTCCAGTCCTGCGGGTCGATATCCCAGCCGATGGGAGTGATCCCAAGCCGCCGCAGCGTTGCTGATAGCGACGGACAGTGCGAGCCGAAGGGAGTCCGGAAAAGCGGCGGCGGAACGCCTACGGCCTCCCGGATGAGCTGCGCATTGTCGAGGATCTCCTTCTCCGCGATCGTCGGTCCGCGCACGCCGCACAGGAAGAAGTGATGGATCGTGTGGTTGCCGATGATGTGCCCGCGCTTGAGCGTATCGCGCATGATCGCCACGAGCTTGTCGTGCTGCGCCCCCTTGCCCATGAAGCGCACGCCGTTGACGAAGAACACCGACTTTATGCCGTACTGATCCAGCGCATCGAGCACTTTGGGCGTGGTATCAAGACGCGGCCCGTCATCGAACGTGAGCAGCAGCTCATAGGCCGGCGGACGCTGCGGCGCTTTGCTCGGCTTGACCGCTTTGGCCGGGGCGGCGCTCGCGGCGGCTTTTTTACCCTTGCCGCCGCGCGCCGGTTTGCTCGGCCCTACCGCCTTGCCGGTCGGCGGCTCCGCGGCGGGAGCGACCGCGCTGTCGGCCGCCGGTCCGGCAGGTGGCGGAGCGGCGGCCGGCACCTGGGCTTGTGCCGATGCGGTAAACGTAGCGAAGAGCCCTAGGACTAGCGCAGCGGAAAGCGCAGGCAGATGACGCGTCACTTGGCGATGGTACGCGCCGGCCGCGCGCGGTCAATTTTGAACTGCAGGCGGTCCAAGCTGCGCCGGAGCCGAGTCCCCGCCCGCCGCCGTCCCGGCCTCTGGCGCGGCGCAGGAGGGCGCCGGCGGCGGACTTGGAATCAGGCCGGCGGCCAGGCGCCGCGCCACAAGTCCCAGGGCCTGGTTGTGATCGAGCCGCGGCGGCAGCGCCTGCACCCTGGCGGCGCGCGGCAGCACGCGCCGATCCGCGGGATCGTGTCCGAAGTGCGGCTTCATCACCGGATCCGTCGCCCCGGTCGGCCAGATCGACAGCTCGACGCCCGGCGCCGGCTCCGGCCAGTGGGTGAACTTCCCCGACAGCGCCAGCGGAATCGGCGAGTGGAAGTTGTCCTCGCCCGCCACCAAGTTGAAGTAGTTGCCGGCCAGCGGCGTGCCTATCGCCAGCACCGCGACCGGTAGACCCGCCGGCACGCGCAGCTGGGCGGCCGCCTCGACCCCGAGCAGCCCCGCCGCGGAGTGCGTGATGAGCACGACCTTGTCCACCGAACGCGGCAGCCGCCGGAGCAGGTACTGCATGCTCGCGGCCAGCTCCGCTCCGCCCGCCCGCACGCTCGTCCAGGGATTCCACTCGTACAGGATCACGGCCGCGTGCGGCACCTGGGCCAGCGCGATCTGGGCGCCGTTCCACTCCCAGCCGTAGCCGAGGAGCCCCGGCATGAGCACGAACACCGTCCGCGTTCCCGGCGGCACGGGAGGCCGCTGCCCGACTACCAGCAGCGGGCAGCGCGGACAGCTCGCCTGCACCGGCACCGCGCATCCGGTCAGCCCGTACAGGGCCAACCCGAGCCCCGCGTGCAGCGCCCGACGCCCCCATCGCCGGCCGGGTGATTCCATCCGCGCCGACCGCTGCGCCGGGCGCTTCGCCGGCCAATTCACAGATGAATCACTCCCGCCTGCACCAGCGCCGGCGCAACCAGGTGCAGCACCACGTCCGCGGTCAGGTGCGCGGCCATGGCTGCTTCCAGCCCGCGGCGCACGTAAAGGAATCCGCACGCAAGACCGACCACGCCGTTCAAGATGATCGCCCGCGTCACCAGCAGCGGCGTCAGCTTCACCATCGCCGCAGTCGCCGGCAGGTGCATGAGCCCGAACAGCAGCGCCGCAAGCACGTTGGCGGTAAGCAGCGCCATGAAATGCGCGCGCGGCGGCATCCCTCCCCGCTTGCCAAGTCCCAGCGCCCGCCCCAAGTGGACAAGCCCCAGCGCCATCAGGCTGAGGATGAACAGGCGCACGATGATCTCTTCGGTAAAGCCGCCGTAAAGGCAGGCCAGGGCGGCCTTCCAGACGCTGTGGTGGGCCATCGCGGTCTCGTTGAGGGCGCGCAGCTCCGGCACCCGCGGGTTGAATACCGCGCCGTCGAGAAACACCGTCAGGCCCCCGGACCCAAGCCCCCACAGCACCGCAACGCCAAGCAGCCGCCGGAGGACCGGCCACGCCGGCTCTCCGCGCGCCAGCGCCAGCGTGACCGGCGCCCCGAGCCCGAGCCGCCGCGCCGCATAAAGCCCCGCGAACACCGACAGCAGCACGAACACCGACGACTGCGCGCAGGAGACCATCGCCAGGCTGAGCAGGCTGGCGCCGGTCTTCTTGGTGACCTCGGCCAGCTTCTCTTGCTGCAGGGCAAAGGCGAACGGCATCACCGCCGCCACGCCGATGACTCCCAAAAGGACCAGCAGGCCGGCCTGCTTGCGCTGCACGGTCTTTTCCGCGGTCTCGGCGACGGATTCCGCTGGGCTATCAGGGTCGGGCGGGGAGGCGGAGGTGGACATGGCCGGTACTATACCCAAACCGGGCGGCGCCAGTCGCTACCATATCGCGCTCGGGCGGACGGGCGGAGCTTCGGGGTCTAAAGACGACTCGGGAACCTCACCGGCCAAGCCGGCGCGGAAGGTGCGCACCGCCGCCCGCACCGCCGCCATCGCCTGACGCAGGCTGCCTTGTCCGGGCCGCGCATCGGGAAACAGCAGCTGACCAAGCGCCGCCAGGAGCCGCCCGAACGTCGGATACAGCGCCTGCGACCGCCCGCCGTCCTCCTGCCATAAAAGGTCCAAGGCCAGCGCCTGCTTG
The DNA here is from genome assembly GCA_937879845.1 of uncultured Myxococcales bacterium. Taxonomy (GTDB): domain Bacteria; phylum Myxococcota_A; class Polyangia; order Palsa-1104; family JAEUJZ01; genus CALFML01. Next base: position 31,557 of record CALFML010000122.1, on the reverse strand, counting down.
GTGGTCCCGAGCAAGAACACCTGCCGCGCCGAGATTCCCAAGACGCGCAAGTGCGGCTCCATCGCCTTGAGCTCCAAAAGCGCCGCCACCGTGAGCTCGATCTGGAACGCCAACAGCTCCGCCGCGCGCCGGCGCGACAGACGCCGCAGCTGGGACGGCAGGTACTGCATGCCCAGGCCCACGTGGCGCGCTTCGTCTTTTTCGAAGTAACGCAATAGCTCGGTGGCCACCGGCTCCACCGCCGACTCGCGCAGGGCCTGGAAGATCGTGAGCGCCAGCGCTTCGATCATAAGCTGCATGCCCATGACCTTCTTTACCGGATCGCGGGTGCGCAGCGTGCTCGCAAGGAGCATCCGCGTCTGCCGGTCGAGCGGCGGCGGCGTGTAGCCGAGCTCTTTGAGGTAGTCGTAAAGGACGTAGAAGTGCCGCGCTTCGTCGTGCGCCTGGCTGGTCGCGGCCAGCTTGACCGGCAGCTCGACCAGGGAATCGGCCAGCTGCGCCGCGATCTTCCACGCCGCCAGCTCGCCCCACATCAAGACCCCAAGGACGTAGCCGAGCGCCGGCCGCGCCTCGGGCCGCAGCTGCACGCCGCCGTGCTTGGCGAGAAGCTCGGCCAGGACCTTCTGGCCGCGCCAGGCCAGATCCTGGCCGCGGTGATAGATGTTGCCGAGCTTGTCGGCCCGCCGCGCCGCGTCGGCGTCGTACTGCACCCCGAACATGTCGAAGGGAAGAATCTCGTGACGCGAACGGAGCGGAGTTACGCGCGCGGCCAAAAGTCGGGCAGTAGCCAGGAGCGGCATGGTTTCCTCCGTGAGACCCGGCGAAGGTATCCGCGTCCTTGCCCAAGGCACAAGGGCTAAGTAGTTCCCACCCTACGTCACCGCCGTCTGCAGCTGGGTCAGGATGTACTCATGAATCTGGTTTAGAGAGATTCCCTTTACCAGAAGGGTGATCGGCACCATGACGCCGAGCTCCAGGTCGAGGCGGTTGCGCAGCTCGACGGCCATGAGGGAGTCCATACCAAACTCCTGCAGCGGCGCGTCCAATCTGATCTTGGCCGTGGGCATGCGCATGACGATGCTGGCCTGCGCAACCAAGCGCTCGCTGAGCAGCGCGCGTCTTTGCGCGGGCGGCGCGGCGGCGAGCATCTGGCGCACGGCGGCGGCGTCGGCGCGGCGGTTCGGGCCCCGCGCCGGGCTGGCCGGACTGGCTTGGCCGCTGCGCGCCGCACGGCTCTCCGGCAAGAGCTCGTCCAGGTATCCGCCGCTCTTGTGACCAAGATAGAACTTGGCAAAGGTCTGCGGCTCGAACTTCACGGCCGCGACCTGCGTCCGCGGGTGCTCTAGTAGCTCGCGCAGGAGGCTCTGACCCTCGGCGGGGGTAAACGGTTCCAGGCCGCGGCCGGCAAAGCGCTCGTTCAGCTTTCGCCGCGCCGCCAGCCCGCTCTCGGAAAACCCGCCCCAGTCGATGCTCATTCCCACAAGGCCAGTGCGCCGGCGATGATGGGAGAGCGCCCCCAGGAACGTGTTGGCCGCGGCGTAGGTCGACTGTCCGGGACCGCCGAACAAAGCCGCGATGGACGAGTAAGAGACAAAGAACGACAGCTCCATCTTGGCGGTGAGCGCATGCAGGTTGAACGCGCCGTGCGCTTTGGCAGCCAGCGCTTCCCGGAACTTGTCCGCCGTCTGTTCCAAGATCATTCCGTCCACCACCACGGCGGCCGTATGCAGGATGCCGCGCAGCGGCGGCCAGCGCCGGCCAAACCCGGCGACCAGCCAGTCGGCCTGCGGCGCCTCGGCAATATCCACCGCGACCGTGACGACCTGGGTGCCGGCCTGCTGCAGACGGCTTATCAGCTGCTGCGCCGCGGCGTCCGGAGGGCGCCGGCTGGCCAGGACAAGATGGCGCGCCCCGCGGGCCGCCAAAAGCTCCGCCGCCGCCAGACCCAGCGCTCCCAGCCCGCCGGTAATAAGATAGGAAGCATCGGGCTGCACGATGGCGGCGCTGGCTCCGGCGCCGGGTTCATCGCGGTTTCGCGCCGCCGTACGGGTCAGCCGGGCCGCGTAGCGAGTCCCCCCGCGCAGCGCGAGCTGGTCTTCTCCGCTGCCGCCGCTGCTGGCCAGCTCGCGGAAAAGACCGTGCAGCTCCGCTGCGCTTGGCTCTGCACTGAGATCGATCCGGGTGCACGAGAGCTCCGGGTGCTCGCTGGTGACTCCCTGGCCGAAGCCCCACAGCGGCGCTTGGGCAAACGCCACCGGGCCCGCGTCCCCCGGTAGACTCTGGGCGCCGGCGGTCACAAACCACAGCCGCGGCAAGCTCGCCCACCCGGCGTGAACCAGCGCCTGCACCAGGGCCAAGGCGCTGTAGGTGCCCAGGGCAAAGTCGCGCTCCAGGCTGACCGCGGTGGTCTGCTCCGGCGGCGTCGCGCCGAGGCTCAGCGCATGCAAAACGCCCGCGCACTCCGCCGGGTCGGGGAACAGCGCCTGCAAGAGCGCCGTGTAGTCTGCGGCCACATCGGGTCGCAGCTGATAGTGGCGCTCCGCGAGCCGGCCAAAGCATTCCCCGGGTTCGACCTTGACGACGATTCGGCCGGATGCCGTAAGAAGCTCGGTCAGGGTATTGCCGATGGGTTTATTCGGGACGATGACCAGCCACGTACCCGACCCGATTGGGCTGCGCTCGGCGGCCGCCGGCTCGACGCGCCGCCAGACGACCTCATAAAGGAGGCTGGTCAAGGGCCGTCCCTCCGAGCGCAAGAACGCCTCGGGACGGGCGCGCTTGACGACCAGCCCCTTGACCGCTGCCAGCGGCGGGCCAGAGGAGCCATAAAGGGTCAGATCCATGCTCAGCGCTTCATCGTTAGCGCTGGCTTCCCGGGCGACGCGGTTATGGCACCACACGGTGTTCTGAGCCACGCCGTATAAGTGCAGCTCTTTGATCATCCACGGGACTACGGAGATCGACTCCGACTCGCTCAATGACAAGGAGAACGCGCCAAAGATCGAGCTGAACGCGCTGTCGATCAGCGCCGGGTGCAGCGGCGCCTCCTTTTCTGCCGCCGCCGCAAGCCGCAGCTGCGCCAGCACGGCGCCCTCGCCGGCGTACAGCTCTTGCGTCAGCAGCCACTGCGGACCTAGGCTCAGCTGCGCACGTTGCAAGGACTCCGTGAGCTTGGCCAGAGGGACCACGGTGGTAAACTGGCTGCGCAGCTCGGCAAGCTGCAGCTTCGGCGGGGCGGCCTCGGCCCCCAGAATCAGCTCGCCGCGGACATGTTCGCGGAAGGTCCGCCTGTGGGAGCCCGGCTCGGCGTCGGCCGCGGTGGCGACGGTGAAAGCGTATTTCTGCTCGCCCTCGGGTCTTAAGACTACGTGCACCTCCGTGGTGCCGCTGGGAATCAGCGGCTGCACGAACAGGACTTCGCGCAGCGTCGCCGCGCGCACTGCGAACTGCTCCGCCGCGACCGCCAGGACCACGGCCAGATGAAATGCGCCGGCGACAACGACGCGCCCGAACACGGCGTGATCGGCCAAATAGGAGGGCTTGTTCGGAGCGATGGACAAGACCCGATGCACCACATCGCCCGGCGTATCGATCGAGCGTCCGGCGAGCCGGAAGTGCTCCGGACCGGTCGCGGCCGCGCCCACCGCGCTCAAAAGTCGGGTCGGCGCAGCGCCAAAGTAGCGCTCATGCTCAAAGGGATAGGTCGGCAGCGCTACCTGCTTGCCCCCCGCCGGCGGCAGGACCGCGCGCCAATCGACGGCTCCTCCCGCAGACCACACCCGGGCGACCCCGGCGAGCAGGACCTCCAGGTCCGCCTGCGATTTCCGCAGCGAGGGAATCCACCGTCCCGCCGATTCCCCCAGGCATGCGGCGGCCAGTCCAAGCAGCGTGGGCTGCGGGCCGAGCTCGATGAACGTATCCACGTCCAGCTCGCGCAGGGTCTGCATGCTGGCGACAAGCTGCACCGGCTGGCGCAAGTGGCGGGTGAAATACTCTACCTGCGTGACCTCATCGCCGACCACGCGCCCGGAGAGGTTTGACACGAGCGGCAGATTCGGACGGCGCAGCGGCACCGCAGCGACCGCGCGCGCGAAGTCTTGCAGAATCGGCTCCATGAGCGGCGAATGGAACGCATGCGAGACCACGAGCTGCCGGGTCCGCGCTCCCTGCTGCTCAAGGGCGGAGCAGACCGCGGCCACCGCCTCGCGTTTGCCGGAGATGACAACCTGCCCGGGAGCGTTGTAGGCGGCGATGGACAGCTCGGCAGCGAACGGGGCGATCGCGGCCTCCACGCGCGCCGTCTCCGCTTGCAAAGATGCCATGGCGCCATCCCGCGGCAGGGTCTGCATCAGCCGCCCGCGCTCCGCCACAAGACGCAGCGCATCGCCGACCGACATGACGCCGGCAATGCAGGCGGCGACGAACTCGCCCACGCTGTGGCCCAGCACCACGGCCGGTGTGATGCCCAGCGACAGCCACACCTGGGCCAGCGCATATTCGACGGCGAACAGCGCCGGCTGGGTGAACTCGGTCTCATCGATCGGCGACGACTCCCCCTCTGGCGGATATAGGATCGATAGCAGGGGGCGCGGCACAATGCCGGTGAGGAGGTCGGCACACTCCTCCAGCGCCGCGCGGAACACCGGTAGGGCGGCATAGAGCTCGCGGCTCATGCCGGCATACTGGGCGCCCTGGCCGGTAAAGAGGAACGCCACCTTGGGGCGGCCGGCGCCGGCGATGCGACTGCGGCAGGAGCCTTGGACTTCCTGGCCGCAGGCGAGCTGCTGCAGCTTGTGCTGCGCCTCCTGCGTCGTGTCCGCCAGCACGGCCAGGCGCTCCTCCATGGCGCTGCGGCCGGTCGCCGCGGAGAAAGCGACATCGACCAAGGAGAGCTCGGGATGCGCGGCGAGGTGCTCGGCATACCGGCGCGCGAGCTGGGACAGCGCGCTAGGAGTCTTGGCCGACAATAAAAGGAGCTGAAGGGAGGGCGCGGCCGGCGCCGGCGCCGGCGCCGCGGCCGTCGGCGTCGGCGGTTCGGACAGGATGACGTGGGCGTTGGTGCCGCTAATGCCAAAGGAGCTCACGCCGGCGATCCGCTTCCCGTCTTCTTCCTGCCACGGGGTGTTCACGATGGGAACCCGCACCGGCAGCGCCGACCAGGGAATGTGCGGGCTGGGAGAATGGAAATGCAGGTTGGCGGGAATGGTGCGGTGCTGCAGCGCCAGGATCGCCTTGATCATTCCGGCCACGCCGGCCGCTGACTCGGCGTGGCCGATGTTGCTTTTGATCGCCCCGACCCACAGCGGCTGCTCGGGCAGGCGCCCGGGAGCGAGCGCCGCGGCCAGCGCTTGCATCTCGATGGGATCGCCGAGCGCCGTGCCGGTGCCGTGCGCTTCCACGTACCCGACCTGGGCCGGCCGGACTCCCGCCTGCTCCAGCGCCCGCCGGATCACCGCTTGCTGCGCCGGTCCGTTGGGCGCGGTGAGTCCGTTGCTGCGCCCATCCTGGTTGACCGCCGAGCCGCGTATCACGGCCAAGATCGGCTGCCCCTGCTTCACCGCATCCGCCAAGCGCCGAAGAACCAGGACGCCGCAGCCATCGCTGCGCACATAGCCGTTGGCGGCGGCATCGAAGGTCTTGCAGCGGCCGTCGGGAGACAGGGCGCGCATGCGGCTCAAGACGACCGAGCCCTCCGGCGAAAGGAGCAGGTTGACGCCGCCGGCCAGCGCCAGCTCGCACTCGCCCTGCCGCAGGCTCTGACAAGCCAGGTGCACCGCGACCAGGGAGGAGGAGCAGGCCGTGTCCACCGCCATCGCCGGGCCGGTGAATCCGAGCACATAGGCGAGCCGTCCGGCCGCGATGCTGGTGACGTTGCCGGTGGCGACGTACGCATCCAGCTGCTCCGGCTCGCGATGGTGGGTCAGGCGGGCGCCGTAGTCGCTGCCGCCGATGCCGATGAATACGCCGCCGCTTTGGCCGCTGGCGGCGTGGATGGGAATGCCGGCCCGCTCCAGCGCTTCCCAGCTGACCTCCAGCAGGAACCGCTGCTGCGGGTCCATGCTCAGCGCCTCACGGTCGGAGATCGCGAAGAAGCCGGCGTCAAACCCGTCCATCTCATCGACGAAACCGCCAAAGCGCGAGCACATCTTGCCGGCGGCTTCGGGATCTTCGTCGTAGTACTCGTCCAGATCCCAGCGCTGCTTGGGCACTTGAGTGATCGCGTCGCGACCGCTTGTAAGGAGCTGCCAGAGCGCTTCCGGCGAGTTGGCTCCGCCCGGGAAGCGGCAGCTCATACCGACCACCGCGATCGCCGTGTCTTCATTCTGTTCCGGCGATGCCGCCGCCTGTGCGGCCTGTGCGGGCGCCGCGGCCGGCAGCAGCTTGGAAAGCAGGTATTCGCCGATCTGCGCCACGGTCGGATAGTCGAACGCCAGCGTCGCCGGCAGCGTCATCCCGAGCTGATTGCCAAGCCGCGTCTGCAGCTCCATCGCCATCGCCGAATCCAGGCCCATCTCGCCGAGCGGCCGGCGGGTCGGGAGCTCGGCCATCGGAATGTGCAGGACAGAAGACACGATCGCGGCGGTCAGCGCTTCCACTTCCATCCGCCGGACCTGCGGGTTCAGCGCCGCGAGGCGCGGCCGCAGCTCCGCATCCGCCCGCGGCGCGCGCGCGACCGGAACCTCCAGCTGAGCAAAGAGTCGGCGCTCCACCCGGCTCTCGTACACTGATCGGAAGCGCGACCAGTTCATCTCCGCGACCACAAGATGGGCCGCCGGCTCCGAAAGAGCGAGGGACAGCGCGTTGAGCGCCGCCTCCGGCTGCAGCGGTACGATCCCATAGCCCGGCATCTGCTCCAGCATCTCCGGCGCGACCATGCCGCCGCCGGCCCACGGCCCCCAGGCGATGCTCAGCACGGGCCGCCCCGCCGCCCGCTGCGCCTGGGCCCATCCATCTAGAAAGGCATTGGCCGCCGCGTAGCTACCAAACCCGGCGGCGCCCCAGACGCCCGAGATGGAGGAGAAACAGACAAACGCATCCAGCGTCCGGTCGCGCGTGAGCTCGGCCAGAATCAGCGCGCCCTGCACCTTGGGCGAAAGCACGCGCGCAAGGGACGCGCGTTCCACCGTCAACAGGGGGCCTAGCTCCGCTACCCCGGCGGCATGTACGACCGTGGTGAGAGGCGGCAGGGAGGCGTCGATCTGCGCGACCAGCTGGCGCATCGCTGGCGCATCGCTGACGTCTACGGCGGCTACGGTGACCTCGGCGCCGAGGCTGCGCAGGGAGGCCACCGCACTTTCGGCGCCGGCGGTGGCAAGACCGCGGCGGCTGGTCAGCACCAAGCTTTTGACGCCGCGGCGAGCCAGCCAGCGCGCGACATGCAGCCCCAGCGCCCCAAGTCCTCCGGTCACAAGCGCCGTGCCCGCGGTCCGCCATGGCGTGGGCTGCGGCGCGCCAAAGTCATGGCGGATAAGCCGCAGGACATACCGGCCGGTGGGCCGCAGCGCCACCTGATCCTCTCCGCCAGCCGCTAGCAGCTGGCGGACAAGTTCAGGAAGAAATGATTCAAGTTCGACCGGCGGCAGATCGATAAGTCCGCCCCAAAGCTCGGGATGCTCAAGCGACAGCACCCGGCCCATCCCCCACAGCGCCGCCTGCGCCGGGTCGGCCAGCGGATCCGCCAAACCCACGGATACCGCCCCTTTTGTGACAAGCCACAAAGGAAGTCGCTCTTGGGATTCTTTTGCTGCAAATACCCCAAGCAGGGTCAGGGCGCGGTGTAATACGCTCTGACAGCGCGGCAGCGGGTCTTGGGACGCTGCGGCGGGATTTTCCCGTAAGGATAAGTGGGCGCTAAAAAGATCGATGACGCCGCGCAGCGGCCGACCGCCCCCCCGATGCTGGGTCAGCACGGTGTGCAGTTCCGTCAGGGACTGTGCCGCGAGCCCTTCCCTTCCATCCGGCGGCGCCGCTTGGCTCTTTGGCGCTGAATGACAGACTACGCGCACCGCGCGCGCTCCCGCCGCTTCCAGCGCCTGCTCCAGCCGCCGGCCAAGCCCCAGCTCCGACTCCGAGTCCGGGTCGAGGATGAGCCAAGTGCCGGCGCCTTCCAGCCCAGGCGCCGCGGCTAGCGGTTGGCGGTGCCAGGCCGGCCGATAGAACCGCCGGCGGTTTTCGGCCGTCAGCTTCAGCTGCTGGCCGCGTTCGCGCAGGGCGGAAAGGAGGCTTGTCGCCAGCGGTTGTTCATTGATCGACAGCCCGGCTTCCGCGCAGAGCTCTGCCGCCAGGACCTGCGGGCTGACTTTGTCTAGGAGCGACCCCGAGGCGGATTCCGCCGCAGCGGCCGGAGCGGCGCTGGGGTCCGTAGTCTTTATCCAGTACCGCTGCCGCTGCCATGGATACGTCGGCAGCTCGACCTGCCGTCCGCCGTGGGGAAAGACGCCCTGCCAGTTCACCATGCCGCCGCGCACATGCCACTCGCAGAGCGCTTCCAGCATGGCCTCGGACTCGGAGCGGCCGGAGCGCAAGGAGGCCAGGCGGAGCGGCGCGGCATCCGGCTGCGGAATCGCAATAAATCCAAGCAGCGCGCCCTGCGGGCCAAGCTCGATGAAGGTAGCGGCGCCGGCGGCTTGCAGCGCTTGCAACCCATCGGCAAAGCGCACCGCGGCGCGTACATGCTCGACCCAGTAGGCGGCGGTGGTCATCGCGCCGCTGTCCAAGGCGCCGCTGATGTTGGAGACCAGCGGAATCCGCGGCGGCCGGTAGTTGATGCTCTCAGCGATCTGCTGAAACTCCGCCAGCATCGGCTGCATCAGCTGCGAATGGAACGCATGCGACACCTGCAGGAGCTTGATGCGCACCCCGCGGTTGGACAGTCCGCCGGCGATCTCCAGCACCGTGGCCGCCTCCCCGGAAAGGACCACCGACTGCGGGCTGTTGATCGCCGCCAGGGACACTTCATGGCGATACGGCTCGATCGCCTCCACAAGCTCCGCTTCCGCGGCCGCCACGGCCACCATCGCCCCGCCGGCCGGCAGCGCCTGCATCAGCTTTCCGCGCGTCGCCACAAGCCGCGCCGCTTCGCCCAGATCAAATACATCGGCCACGCACGCCGCAGTCAACTCCCCCAGGGAGTGTCCGGCGAGCAGCTCCGGCCGCACTCCCCACGATTGCCATAGCGCCGCCAGCGCCCACTCCAGGGTGAACAGCGCGGGCTGCGTATAGGAGGTCTCATGCAGCAGCGCGGCGTCGGCGGTGCCGGCGGCCGCCCACATCACCTCGCGCAGGGGTCGCGCGAGCAGCGGATCGAAGGCGGCGAAGGCGTCATCCATGGCCTGCCGAAACACCGGCCACGCCTGATACAGCTCCGCCCCCATGCCCGGCTGCTGCGCCCCTTGGCCGGTGAACAGAAAGGCCGTCCGTCCGCGCAGAGTGCCAGCTTCTCCGCGCCGCGCGCTGCGCAAGGTCTCCCCGCGGGAAAGCGCGGCGAGCGCGGCCTGCAGCTCGGCATGTGAGGCGGCCGGCAGCGCGAGCCGGTGCTCCAGCGCCGTCCGCATCGTCGCCAGGGTAAAGGCGATGTCGCCCAGCGCTTGTTCCGCTGGACGCGCCGAACCAAGATGCGCCAAAAGCTGCGCGAGCTGCGCCCGCACCGCGGCATCCGTTTTGCCAGACAGTACGATCGGAACCAAAGAACGCGCCGGCTCCGAGCCAGGCGCGGCGTTCGGCGCGGCGCCGGACGTAGACACCCTCTCGAGTGCGGCAGGCGCCTCTTCCATGATGACATGTACATTGGTGCCGCTGATTCCGAACGAACTTACGCCGGCGCGCCGGACGCGGTTTTCTTTTTTCCAGCTCCGTCCTTTTTGCAAAAGCTCAAGACCGCTGCGCGACCAGTCGATGTGCGGACTTGGACTTTGGGAATGCAAGGTCGCCGGCAGCTCCTCATGCTGCAGCGCCAGGACCATCTTCATCACGCCGGCGACTCCGGCGGCGGCTTGGGTATGGCCGATGTTGGACTTCACCGAGCCGAGAAGCAGCGGCTGCTCCGGCGGGCGGCCGGGGCCGAACACCGCGGCCAGGGCGCCGGCTTCGATCGGATCGCCGAGCCGCGTTCCGGTGCCGTGCGCCTCGACCGCATCGATATCCTGCGCCGCAACTCCGGCCAGCTCCAGCGCCCGCCGGATCACCCGCTCCTGCGACGGACCGCTGGGCGCCGTCAGGCCTTGACTGCGGCCATCTTGATTGACTGCGCTGCTGCGCAACAGCGCCAGGATCGGATTGCCGTCCCGCCGCGCATCACTGAGCTTCTTGAGCACCAGGATGCCGCAGCCTTCCGACCAACCCACGCCGTCGGCCTGCGCGGAAAAGCTCTTGCAGCGTCCGTCCTTGGCCAGGCCGCGCATCCGGCTGAACTCGATAAACGGCGTCGGCAGCGTCATCACCGTGACGCCGCCGGCCAGCGCCATTTCGCACTCCCCGCTGCGCAGCGACTGACACGCCAGATGGATCGCCACCAACGATGAAGAACAGGCCGTATCGATGGTTATGGCCGGCCCTTGCAGACCCAGCACATACGCCAGCCGTCCGGAGCTTATCGAAGCCGCGCGGCCGGTGATGCCGTAGCCGTCCAAGCTCTCCGGCTGCGCCTGGGCCGGGCCGCCGTAGTCGTAGTACATCTGGCCGACGAACACGCCGCCGCTTACGCCGTCGAGCGACCGCGGGACGATCCCGGCCCGCTCCAGGGCCTCCCAAGCGGTCTCCAGAAGCAGCCGCTGCTGCGGGTCCATCGACTGCGCTTCGCGGGGGGAGATGCCGAAAAACGCCGGGTCGAACTGATCGATTCCGGAGATAAAGCCGCCGTGCCGGCAGTAGGTCTTGCCCAGGGCTTCGGGATCGTCATCATAAAGAGCGTCCACGTCCCAGCGTTCGCTGGGAAACGGGCCGATGACATCGCGGCGGTCCGTAAGGAGCTGCCAGTATCCCTGCGGCTCCGTGACGCCGCCGGGCAGACGGCAGGCCATGGAGACGATGGCGATCGGTTCGTACGGATCGTCCTGTTCGGGATGGGAAGCCTCGGCATTGGCCGCCGCGGCGGGAGCGTTTTTTTCGCCGTCGTGGTCTGTCTGGATCTGCCGCAGAATGAATTTGGCGAGCCGCTGCGGCGTCGGCTGGTCAAAGAGCACCGTTGTCGGAAGCGAGGTCTGGGTCAGCGCCGCCAGCCGATTGCGCAGCTCTACAGCCAGCAGCGAGTCCAGACCGAGCTCCCGCAGCGGCTGATCGCCGGCTACTGCCGTGACCGCGAGCCCGAGCCCCGCCGCCACTTCGTGCTGGATGAGGCTTATCATCAGCGCCTCGCGCTCGGCAGCAGCCAGCTCGCGCAGGCGCTGCTGCAGCGCGGACCCGCTGGCCGGTCGATCTTCCGCCGCCGGCCATACCGGCGCAAGGGCGAGCCGGCGGCGCTCCGCCTGCCACTGCGCCAGCGTCGGCAGAGTACCGGCCAGCAGGGCATCGCGGGTGATGCGCCGGCGCGGCTTGCCGCTTGTGGTCTTGGGAATTCCGCGCGGCGGAACCAGGGCGATGCGGCTGACCAGAACCTCGTGTTCGCGCGCCAGCGCGCCGCGAACAAGGCGCAGGATTTCCTCCCGCTGCGCCGGCGCGTCCCCGTCATCAGCGCGGCCGTCGGAGCCGACCTCGGCGACGATCACCAGCCGCTCGCCATCCTCCTCTTCCACGGCGAATGCCACGCAGCCGCCGCGGCGAATGGCGGGGTGGGCCCGCTCTACGCTGAGCTCAAGGTCCTGCGGATAGTGATTTATGCCGTGAAGGATGATGAGATCTTTGAGGCGGCCGGCCAGATAGAGCTCGCCCTGGTAGAAGAAGCCCAGATCGCCGGTACGTAAGTAGGGACGGTCCGCTTCGCCGCCTAGCACGGCGCTGAAAGTCGTATCGTCTGGACGGTTGTAGTAGCCGGGTCCGATGCTCGCGCCGCGCACCCAGACCTCGCCGAGCTGTCCGGCGGGGCAGCGGGTCTGAGTCTGGGGATCGACGATCTCGATCTCACTCTCGCTCGCACGATCGCTCTCACTGTTTGCGGCGCCAAACCCGCACCCGACCAGAACGCGGCCGCCCTGACCCGCCGCTGCCGCCTCGGCCCGCCCTTGACCCAGGGCCTGCTCGTCGAAGCGCTGGCTGATGGGCGGCGCAGTCACCTCGCCGCCGCTGATGAAGGCGGTGGCTTCCGCCATGCCGTAACAGGGGTAGAAGCTCTCGCCGCGGAACCCGTAGGGAGCATAGGTCTTGGTGAACAGCTCCAGGGTCTCTTGGCGCACCGGCTCGGCGCCGTTGAAAGCGACGCGCCAGGACGACAGCTCAAGGCCCTGCCGCTCCGCGGGTGCGATCTTGCGCACGCACATATCGAAGGCGAAGTTGGGACCGCCGGAGCTATAGGCGCCAAAGCGCGAGATGGCGCGCAACCAGCGGACCGGCTTTTCAATGAAGCGGGAAGGCTCCATCAAGTAGCAAGGCGCGCCGCAGTGCAGCGCCCCAAACAGCACCACCACGAGACCAAGGTCGTGGAACAGCGGCAGCCAGCTGACCCACGGGGTGTCCGGGCCGGTATGCAGCTTGTGGGTAATAAGCGCGGTGTTGGCGGTAAGGTTGCGATGCTGGACGACCACGCCCTTGGGGTCGCCGGTCGAGCCGGATGTGTAGATGAGGACCGCCGGGTCGCTCGGTTCCGGCAGCTCCGCAACATCCAAGGACGGCTGCGGTACAGGCTCCGCCGGGGCGCCGCGGGGCTCTGTAAGTTGATCGGTCGCCATAAAGGGCAGCGCCGCGGTACGCGGGTCTCTGCCTAGGACCGCATAAAGCCCCTCGGAGGCAGAAGCGGTGGTCAGCACCACCTTGGGCTTGGCGCTGCTCGCGATGGCGTACAAAATCGCGGTGTGGCGGCTCTGGCTCTGCGCGGCCCCCGGTAGATAGGCCGGCACGGCGATGACGCGGCAGAGGAAGCAGGCAAAGATCGCGTCGATGAAATCGACCCCTTGCGGGTAAAGGAGCAGCGCCCGGTCGCCCGGTTCGCAGCGCCGGCGCAGCTCCTTGGCGATGCGCTGCGCGCGCTCCCATAACTCGGCAAAGGTGCGGGTCGGCCCCAGGGTCTCGCCGTGCTCCAGAAATCCGTAGGCGAGCCGCGCGCTTTCTCGCTCCGCGCGGACACGCAGGAGCTCGACAAGGGTCGCCGGAGGGTGCCGGTCTTCCAAAAAGCCAGCCTGCGCCTTCTCAGCGCTCATCCATCGATCTGTCGTAGACATTCAGCCCGCGGGTATGCCGCCATATCCGCTGGTAGCTTCTCCTTTACCTGACGGAAGTGGCGCGCTGCAGCCGCAAGGTCGCCGCGCTCGCGGTAGACGTGGGCCAGCGCAATCTCGCTGCGAATCGCTTCGACCAGCAAGCCGATGCTGCTTGCTATCTGCAGGCTCTCTTGCAGGTGCGCCTCCACCTCTGCGAGCTCCGCGCCGAGCCGCGAAAGCCCCACCCCCCAGGTCCGCTCCGCCCGCACCAGCGAGACCATGGTGCCGGCAGAGCGCGCGACGGCGGCGACTTTCTTGGCCAGCTCGACCGCCTCTTTTGCCTGTCCGGCATTGAGGTAGATCTCGGTTTCCACCGCGTCGAACCAGTCCTTCATCATGCCGCCGCCGAGCGACTTGCGAATCTCTACCGCCTGCTTGCGATCGGCCAGCGCGGCCTCATTGTGGCCCAGATAGCTCAGGGCGCCGGCGCGGGTATCCAGGGACACGTACTGCAGCAGCGGCTCTTTGAGCTCGCTGGCAATCTTGATCGCGATCTCCGTCGCCGCGACGGCGGCCGGCCAGTCGGCGCTCACGAACAACGCCAGGCCGGACAGCATGTGGAAAAGTCCCGAATAGACCACCTGCTGAATCTCCGCCGCCCATGGCTTGACATGGCCGATGAGCTGCGCCAGGGAATCATATCTGCCGGCCATTCCCATGCAGATGGCCAGGTACAGATGCGCCCGCAGCGTATCGATATCCTTGCCGAAGAGCCGCTCCATCGGCACCACGGTCGGCTCCAGCAGCGCGATCGCCTGCGTGACCTGGCCGTTGAATCCCATACTGTTGCCGAGAAAGAGGGACGGAACGAGGATGAGCTCCGGATCCTGAAACTCGTGCGCGGCGGGCAGGACGCGGCGGAACAGCGGGACGGCCTTGCCGGGCTGCCCCGCATAGTTGTAAAGCCGGGCGCTGTAGTAATCCAAAAGCGTCATGTAGCGGCGCCTGTCGCGCGCATCAATCCCTTCGCTCCCGATCGATTCTAGGAGCTCGCGCCCTTTGGTCACGCGCTCCTGATTGAGCTCCGGCGGGCTCGCGGTCAGGGAGCTCTGCACCTGCTTTATGAGCAGGTCCACATGCAGCCGCCGCTGCTCGATCGTATCGGGCAGCTGGGGGATGAGCTCGACGCACGTGGCGTAGTAGATGCGCGCCTGCTCGTACGTGTAGACCTTGCTGGCGTTGTCGCCGGCCTGGAGGTAATACTGCAGCGCTTTTTCCGGCACGCCGCCTTGACGGTAGTGATACCCGAGCACGGCGACAAAGGCCTCACGCGCTTTGCCGATATAAAGGTCCTCCAGCGCCTGCGCGACCTGGACATGGAGGGCCGATTGGCGCTCCGGTTGGAGCCGCTGCAGGATGCTCTCACGCAGCTTGTCGTGTGCGAACCGCCAGTCGCTGCCCTGGCTCTCCAGCACCGCGACGTTGCTGCACTCCAGCAAGAAGTCGCGCATCTGCAGGGTCGGAAAGACCTTCTGCAACAGCGGCAGATCGAGCTTGCGTCCCAGCGTCGCTGAGAAGTCCAACAGCGGTCGATACTGCGCAGAGACGTGATCGATGCGGCGCTCGATGATCTGACCGATGCCGACGGTCAAGACGTTCTCGGGCAGCTCGCCGCGGCCTATCTCCTCCAGCTCTCCGGAGCTCTCGGCCAGGGCGCGGACGATCTCCACGGCGAAAAAGACGTTCCCTTCGGTCTGACGGATCAGATAATCGATGAGGTGCGGCTTCTTGCCGATCGGACCGAGCATCGACTCGCTGAGCCGGGCAATGTCCTGCCGCAACAGCCGCTGGATCTGCAGCGGACGGAAGGCGGAGAGCGTCTGCGGCAGATTGGGACTCTCATCGGAGCGATAGGTGCCGATAAGGAGGATCGGCAGCTCGGCCGCGACCTTGCCCACCTCCGCCAGCAGCGCCAAGCTCTCACTACGGCCCCAGTGCAGATCTTCCAAGATCAATAGGAGCGGCTTGCTCAGACGCCGCAGCAGACCGATGAGGGTGTTGGCGAGACGGGCGAACGACGCCTCGGGCTTGATCGGCGGCGGGCTGGGAATATTGCGCCCCAGCAGGAACTCCAGCTCCGGGACCAGATCCTTGAACACCGCGGCTTCGGCGTCCGTCACATCGACCTGGAAGCACAGCCCGCGCAGCAGCGGCAGCCACTCCTGATATAAAAAGCCGCCATCGGACACGCTCTGGCCTTCGGCCACCCAGCAGCCGTGCACCAGAGCCAGCGTGCGCACCTCGGAGATGAGCCGCGACTTGCCGACGCCGCTCTCACCGCCCAGGAGGAAGGAGGCGCCATTGTGGTGGTTTATCTGCCGCAGCGCCCCGGAGAGCTCGGCGAGCTCCTGGTCGCGGCCGATAAGAACGCTCGCCTGCAGGAAGCTCTCACGCGTGGCGGCCGTCTCCACCGGCAGGCCGCCGGGGAGGATCGCGGCGAGCTCGCGCAGGACGGCGCTGGCGCTGGCATACCTCTCATTAGGATTCTGGCTGAGCAGCTTCCTGACGATGCCGTCGAGCGCCCCGGAGCCGTCCGGAATCGGCATGGCGAAAAGGGTCTGCTGCGATAGCTCCTCCTCCGACTCGGTTCCGGAAAAGAACCGGGTCGGCTGGGCATCGATGGGCGCAGCCAGAAGCTCCTCCGTGCCCGACGCCGGTTGCGGCGCCTCCGGAGCCTGCGGCGCCAGGATCGGCTCCTGGCGGACCGTGAACTCGCCGCTGGCGAGCGGACTGGGCTCGGGGATGTCGGCCAGGGAGAGGGTGCTTTCGGACTCTTCGCCGAGCATCCCATCAAGCAGTGCGGTCACGCTTTCGCGCTTGTGCACAAGCGATCCGCGGAGGAGCTGATGGAAGATGACCCCGACCGCGTAGAGATCGGATCGGGCGCTCGGCTGCCCGCCCAGCAGCAGCTCCGGCGCCATGTAATCCATGGTCCCGGCGAGCTCCGAGTCATCGGTGGCGCTGGTAGCGATTCCGAAATCCAGCAGCTTGACCTCATCGCCGACCACGAGCACGTTGCCGGGCTTGATATCGCGATGGATGACGCCGCGGCGGTGGATATAGGTCAGCGCGCGCAGGAGCTGGGCGACGAGCCGGATCTTGTCTTCTTCGGACTTGTTGCGTCCCGCCTCCAAGATGGTGCTGGCTCCCGATAGCAGCTCCATGGTGAAATAGGAGTCGAGCTTCTGATCGAACCCGTAGCTCAGGACGCGGATGACGTTGGGGTGGTGCAGCGACGCCAGCGTCTGGAACTCACGCGCCAATGCGAGCCGCTCATGCAGGTCGCCGGAGTCTTGACGGAACTCCATCGTCTCTTTCAGAAAACGCTTGGAGATGAGCTTGAGCGCCACCGCCCGTCCGCTGACAAGCTGCACGGCGCGATAGACCGATCCCATGCCGCCTTCGCCGAGCTGTTCCTGAAGGCGGTATTCGCGATCGATAATCGTTCCGGGCTGCGGTGCGTGGGTCATCGACAATCTCCGGCGGAATCTGGCGCGGCGGCAGCAAGCGTTACGTCTGCCGATTAAAAGCCCCCCATAGGCGATGGAGCAGGGAGGTACGGCGGCCCGGGCATAGTTATCTCAGGCTACTTTATCTCAGACCGGCTCCCCTGGGAATCCATGTTGTGCGTCCGGGTCTTGTCCGATGGCCGCAGGGCGGCGCGGGACCGCTCAGCCGGGGCAATGGCGGCCCGAGCCCCTGCGGGAAGGTAGGTCGAGGTGCGAAATTTCTTAGCTATACAGATGGGCAGCCGCCGCGCGCGACGGACCTTTTTCGAGGGACCGACGGCACAGCCAGTTTGCGCAGGAAGGTCATTGCGACGAGAACCGATTTCGCAGCATAGTAAAGGGCCAACAGGAGGTTTTTGGAGATGCCGATTCGCACCCTCGCCGACGTTGTCGAGCTCGAAAAGACTCCCGCGAGCGAGCGAGTTCCCGAGCAGAATGTCTATGAGCGCCTGCAGAAGGTGGCAAATCGCATCCCCGATCGCCTGGCTTTCCGCTATCTCTCGACGGGAGACCCCGGTGAAATCTCCCGCGACGTGACCTATCGTGAGTTTATCCGCAAGACGACCCAGGCGGCCAACCTGTTCATCAGTCTGGGGATTGGTCCCAAGGACGTGGTCAGCCTGCTCCTGCCGCTCTGCCCGGAGTCGTTTTTCGCCCTGTTCGGAGCCATGACCGCAGGAGTCGCCAGCTCGCTCAACCCCATGCTCGAGCCGGCGCACCTGCAGAGCATCATGCGCGAGACCGCGACCACCGTGCTGGTAGCCGCCGGCGATCCCCTCAGCCCCGATACCTGGAGCCGGGCGATGGCGGTCCGGGCCGGCTGCCCCAGCCTCAAGACGGTGGTGCGCATCGGCGGCACCGGTGAGCCGCCGCCGGGAGTCATCGACTTCGAGACGGCGCTGGCGGCGCAGCCGGCGGATGCGCTTATCTCCGGCCGGGCCGCCACCCCGACGACGCTGGCCGCCTTGTTTCACACCGGCGGCACCACCGGCCGGCCCAAGATCGCCCGCCACACCCACCGCGGCCTGCTTTTTACGGCGTGGACCAATGCGGTGTCGACCGCCGACGATCAGAGCGAGGTCGTGCTGGCCGGTCTGCCCCTTTTCCATATCGGCGGCGCGGTCATCCTCGGCCTGACTCGGCTCTCCTGCGGCCAGACCATCCTGCTCGTCACCCCCGCCGGGCTGCGCAATCCCAACGTCATCCGCAACTACTGGGCGATCGTCGAGCGCTACCGCGTGACCATCGTCGGCGGGGTACCCACCAGCCTGGCGGCGCTGGTCGACCAGCCCGACGACAAACACGACCGCTCGCATGTCCGGCTGTGCATCTCCGGGGCCTCGGCGCTGCCCGTGGAGATCGGCAACCGCTTCGAGGCCCGCTTCGGGCTGCCGGTCTACCAGGGCTACGGCATGACCGAAGTGCACGGCTATGCGACGATGAATCCCACCGGCGGGGAGTGCCGCAACGGCTCGGCCGGCATCCGCGTGCCGTACATGGAGCTCAAGGTCGCCGACGTGGGGCCCAGCGGCGAGATTCGCCGCTTCTGCGACACCGAAGAGATCGGCCACGTCCTCATGCGCGGACCGCAGGTGTTCGCCGGCTACCTCGATGCGGAGAGCGACAAGGAGGTCATGATAAGCGACGGCTGGCTCGACTCCGGCGACCTCGGGCGCTTCGATGCCGACGGTTACCTGTGGCTCACCGGCCGCGCCAAGGATCTCATCATCCGCGGCGGCCACAACATCGACCCGCAGCTCATCGAGCAGGTCTTAAACCGCCACCCGGCAGTGGCGCTGGCCGCGGCGGTAGGCTGCCCGGACACTCACTCCGGCGAGCTGCCGGTGGCGTTCGTCCAGCCGCGGCCCGGCCAGACCTTCGCCGTGCCGGAGCTGCTGGCGTTCTGCCGGCAGCATATCTCCGAGCGGGCGGCTATTCCGGTGGAGATCTTCCTTGTGCCGCGGATCCCCCTGACCGCCATCGGCAAGGTCCATAAGCCGTCGCTGCGCCGCGATGCCACGCGGTTTGTCTTCATGCGCCAGCTGGCCAAGCTCGCGGAGCTTGGCGTAAAGACGCAGGTGGAAGTGGTGGAGCATGCCAAGCACGGCACCTTGGCGCGGATTCTGGTGAAAAACTACGGCTCGCTGAATCACAAGTCTCTGACGGAGCGCTGCCGTCAGCTGCTCGGCGGCTACCAGATCCTGCACGAAGTCGTCGCCGCTCCCGCCGCTCCGAACAAGTCGAGGTAGCGCGGCGGCACAGCAATCGGCGGTTCCCAAGTCTGTCAAGGCTCTCTGGGAATCGCTGATTCCTGGCGCCGCAGCACGGCGATTGCGCGGCTTTTGGGGCATACAGACCTGGGGGGTCCTGCAACATGAGTGACGCCACAAGCGCAGAGGGCAGCCCGGCGGGCCGCAACAGCTATGCCGCGGGACCGCTGCTCGCCGGGCCGATGCTCGGCGAGGTCGGCCCGGATGATGCCCATATCTGGGTACAGGCGCGCGATGCTTCGGAGCTCACCTTGGAGCTCTCCGGCAGCGATGGGTCGGAGCGGTCGCTCACCGCTACGCCCAGCGCCGCGCAGTGGCTGTGCGTGGTGTTTCACGTGGCGGACCTTACCGCCGAAAGCTACGAGTACTCCCTGCGCAGCGCCCACGGCCAGACCCGGCGTTATCCGCTGCCGCGCGGCCTGCCGCCGGAGGCGCGGCGGTTGAAGCTGGCGCTCGGCTCCTGCTACAAAGACTACCAGCGGCCGGAGCTGCCCATCTTCGCCCGCATCGCCGCGGAGGATCCGGCGCTGTTCCTGATGCTCGGCGACAACTGTTATTTCGTGCAAGACAGCGACTGGAACAGCGAGCAGGGCATGATGCTCGCCCACCTGCGCAACCGCAACCACGACTCTCTGCGGCCGCTTTTGGCGCGCACTCCGACTCTGGGAATCTGGGATGATCACGACTTCGGTCCTAATGACAGCGACGGCACCTTCGCGCATAAGGAAGCGGCGCTGCGCAGCTTCAAGCGCATGTGGGCGCAGCGCAGCTATGGGACCGCGGAGACGCCGGGGATTTTCTCCGCCGTGCGCTGCGGTCCGGTGGAGCTGTTTCTCACCGATGACCGCTATGAACGGAGCAGCCGCCGGCACATCCTGGGGGCGGCGCAGCTCGACTGGTTAAAGCAACGGCTGCGCGCAAGCAGCGCGGCGGTGAAGCTCGTGCTCTGCGGCTCCCAAGTCTTGGCCGAGGCGGCCGCCCTGCCGCACTTCGACTGGGAGTGCTGGCGCCGCGACGCCGGCGCGGAGCTGGAGGAGCTTATCGCGTTCATCGCCCAGGAGGACATCCGCGGCGTGCTCCTGGCCAGCGGCGACCCGCACCTGGGTCAGCTCCTGCACGCCCGCGGCCGGAAGCTCGAAGGCGGTCGCATCGGCCCCGAGCTATGGGAGCTCACGACCAGCCCCCTGGCCCACGTGCCCTGGCATGAGCAGATGTGGCCCGCCGACAGCCGCGAGCCGCGCTTTTTCGACCGCCACCTGCTCACCGAGCTGGCGGCGGAGAACTACGGCATCATCGACCTGGACCTGGACCGTCCGGGAGAGGAGCTGCGGCTGCAGCTCAAGGACGCGCAGGGGGCGACGTTCCACAGCCAGTCGGTGGCCCTGGCCGCGCTGCAGGTGCGGCAGCAAGCGCCGCGGCGAACCGTGGTGCGGTGGAGCGAGCAGCGCGTCTACGTCTTCAAAGATGCCGAGTATGTGCGCTACGATCTCGCGGAGGGACCCGGCCATCCGCCGGAAGCGCGCAGCCCGCGACCGATCACCGCAGGCTGGAAGGGAGTGTTCCCAGAGCAGCCCGGAGTGGACGCGGTCCTCGTCGGACAGCACGGCAAGGCCTATTTCTTTCAGGGCAACGGCTACGTGCGTTACGACATCGCCGCGGATCATGCCGATTCCGGTTATCCCAAGTACACTGCCCGCCACTTCCCCGGCGTCTGGGCCGATGGACTGCACGCGGCCGCGGCGTGGACGGATGGGAAGGCGTATTTCTTTAAAGGCGGGGAGTGCCTCCGCTACGACCTTGGCGCCGACCGCGCCGACCCCGGCTATCCCAGGCCGCTCGCCGCCGAGTTCCCCGGATTGGCCTTTTCTGCCGCACCGGGGGAGACGGACGGGCCGGAGGGAATCGACAGCGCAGTCTTATGGGGAAATGGAAAGGCCTATTTCTTCTGCGGCCGGGAGTACGTTCGCTACGATCTGGCAGAGAAGCGGCCGGATCCGGGATATCCCAGACCCCTCTCAGACGACTGGCTGGGCATTTCCGGCGAGCCGGAATAGTCGCCGGACGCGCCCGGCTCCGTCTTCCCAGGGCGCCGGTCGCTCGTCGGCAGCGCCGGCGCCGCCGCGTGGGCGTGAGTCGAACTCAGCCCGGTCGCCGCGGCCAAAACACCCAGCGCGCTCATAAACTCTCTGCGGGTCTTTTGCATGCGAGGTTCCTTTCGGTTTGGGTCCGTTCACGTCACTTGATGCGCAGCTTGACGACGTTTAGAGCCGCACGCAGCGGCACATCGACCGCCAGGCGTTGCTCGGGATTTTGCTGGCGCTGCACGCGCGCCAGCTGCCGCTCGTAGTTTGACCCCTCGGGAACCGGCAGCGTCACCTCGACATCGGGGATGAGGCCCACCCCTTCGAGGGGACTGCCGCTCGGCATGAGGAACAGGCTGGCGGTGTACTTAATACCGTAGCGGTTTGGCAGATCCTCCACCTCCTGCACGCTGCCCTTGCCGAAGGTCTTCTGCCCGAACAGCTGCGCGCCGGCGCCCTCGTGCAGCGCCGCGGCCAACAGCTCGCCGCCGGAGGCCGTGCCGCCATCGACCAAGAGCGCGATCGGCAGCGCCGGCGGCGGCGCCTTGGGGTTGGCGCTGAGGGTCTGCACCGGCTCGTTGCGGCGGCGCATCTTGACGATCGGCGTGCCCTTTTTCAAAAACAGCTCCGCCGTGGCCACCGCTTTTTCGAACAGACCCCCCTGGTTGCCGCGCAGATCGACGATGAGCGCTTGCACATGCTTGGCCGTAAGCTCCTGCAGCGCCGCCTGCACGGCCTCAGGCGTGCCGTCGGTGAACTGACCAAGGCGCAGGTAACCGACCTCACCCGGCAGCTGCAGGGCGGTCACCACGTCGTAGACCACCCGCTCGCGGCGCACCGCGAACGACAGCACATCGGCGCCGCGCAGGACGGTCAGCCGCACCGTCTCGCCGGCCTGGCCGCGGATGTCGGCGACGACATCGCGCAAGGTCTTGCCGCGGTAGAACTTGCCGGCGACGGTGAGAAGCTTATCGCCCTCACGCAGGCCGGAGCGCTCCGCCGGCGAGCCCGGCACGAGTCCCAGGACATCGGAGATGCCGCTATCGGGATCGAACTTGATCTCGACCCCGATGCCGACGATCTCGCCTTTCAGATCCGCCGTCAGCTCGTGCATCTCTTCGGGCGGCAGGAGCTTGTTCCAGGCCGCCATCTGCGGCTCCAGGTGCTGCAGCATGCCGGCGACCGCGGCGCGGTACAGCTCGTCCTCGGTCAGTCCTTCGCGATAGTACTTGGTGCGCAGCGTATCCATCACCGAGCGGAAGATCTGGGCCCCGCCGCTAAAGGGCGCCACCGGGCGCGCGCCCTCGGCCGGCAGGCTCGCCGCCGCGCTGACCGCGACCGCCACGGGCTCGGCGGCGGGCGGGGCGGTCGCGGGGGCGGTGCGCTCGCAGCTGAAAAGGGCCAGCCCGCACAAGCCGGCCGCCATCTGCAGACCGCGGCCCAAGGCCCCGCCCCCAATCACACCTTTTCTGTTCCGCATCAAACAGCTCCTTCGGCGGCGGCTGAGCTCAGCGCGCCGGAACCGGTCAGTAGAAAAGCCAAGTCCGCAGCAGCTTCCCGCCGCGAATCAGTAGTACGTCAGGCTCACCGCCATCGGCCGCGCGGTATCGACGGACTCGTAGCCGTGGCGCAGCTTCAGACCGTGCCGGTCGATGTAGCGCAGCGGTGGGGTGTCCTGCCGGTCGGCGAGCACCGGGCCGGACTGCGGGCGCGGACCCAGGACGGCGCCGCCCGCCGCCAGCAAGAGCACCGACGCGACCAGCGCCGCCGCCACCGCCTGGTAACGCGGCACCGGACGGGCTAGCCACTGCCGGGCGCGCAGCCACGGCGGGGCGGGAAACATCTCGCGCACCTGGGTGCGCAGCCGCGACCGCAGCCGCGCCGAGGGCCGGACCCCCATCGCCGCTCCGCTGTCCACCGCATACTTGAACTCCAGGTACCGCTGCGTGCAGTCGCTGCAGCCGATCAAGTGCTGGTGCATCTGCTCCAGCTGCGGCGGGGACAGCGCCGCGAAGTGATAGTCTGAGAGCGCTGCTTCAATTGCTGCGCAGTCCATGCGCTTTGTACTCTTTCTCCGGCTCCGAGTGCTCTCCGGTTGGGGAGAGCGCTGAGCCGGCGTGGGGCGGAGAAGAAGGTTTGCCGTAGATCCGGCTGGCCAAGTCGTCGCGCAGGCGCTGCGTCATCTGGTTCATCCGCGACTTCACCGTGCCAAGGGGTATGTGCAGCACCTCCGCCATCTCCTCATAAGAGAGGCCGGCGCTGCGCAGGTGGTAGATCTCCGCGAGCAGCGGCGGCAGCATGGCCACTGCCTGCTGGAGCAGCTCCGCCCGCTGGCGGTCGCCGACGCTGGTCTCGGCGCTCGGCGGGGCGCACGGCAGCTCCACCCGGTACTGCAGCTGGCTCTGCCGCCGCCCCGAGCGCAGGTGGTTTAAGCACTGGTTGCGGGCGACGCGGTACAGCCAGCCGCAGAAGCTGCCGCGGTCGAAATTCACCTCGCGGCTGCGTAAGACGCTGACAAACGCCTCGTGAAACAGATCCTCCGCATCGTGATGGTTGTGGACCAGCTTGCAGATAAACCCGAACAGCCGCTGCTCATAGCGGCCGTACAGGAGATCGAACGCCAAAAGATCACCGCGCCGTACACGGTGGTACAGCTCCTCGTCAGACGAGTCGTCGGAAAACGCCAGGAGTGAATCAGCTGCCGCGCGCACGCAGGACCTACCCTATCAACACCGGGCCGCAAGTTTTGTTCGCAAAAGGTGTACCTTTACTAGCGCGGTGGCACGAGCTCCTGTAGGTATGGTGGCCCATGGCGCAGCTTAAAAAGCGTGGTCGCAAAGGCGGCGGCGATGAGCCGAGCGAGCCGCCGCCGCTCAACAATCCCTTCGCCGCGGCGCGCAAACAGCTCCAGCAGCTGGTCGCGCCCAAGCTGCCGGAGAAGCCGGTGCCGCGCGCCGCGCCCAAGCCGCCGCCGCCCAAAGAGCCCGAGCCGCCGGAGCTCTCCGATGAAGAGCTGTTCCGGCAGGAGATGTTCGGGATCTCGCCGCTTGCCGCCGCCGGCAGCGGCCGCGACCGCCCGCGTGAGCAGGAGCGCGAGGTGCTCATCCGCCAGTCCGACGAAGCCGAGGCCTACGCCCAGCTCTCGGATCTGGTGGCGGGCCTGGGCACGTTCGATATCAGCGACTCGGATGAGTACATCGAAGGGCTGGCCTCTGGGCTGGACCGCCGGCTCCTTGCGCGGCTGCGGCGCGGCGACTACGCGGTGCAGGGGCATGTCGATCTGCACGGCCTGACCCGCGAAGAGGCGCGCATCCAGGTGGACTCGTTCCTGCACGACTCGCGCCTGCGCGGCCGCCGCTGCATCCTCATCATCCACGGCCGCGGCCTCAACTCCAAAGATCAGATTCCGGTCCTCAAGGAGGCGCTGCGGGTGTGGCTCACCCGCGGCCGGATCGCCCGCCACGTGCTGTGCTTCGCCACCGCCCGTCCCACCGATGGCGGCGCCGGCGCGGTGTACGTCCTTCTGCGGCGCTAGCCTAGAGGGTGACGATGACCTTGTCGATCTCGCGCGGCTCGACCTGGGTGATCTCCTCGGACAGCGGCCGCGACGGGCGCGGCGCTTCCTCGTCCTTGATGGCGAGCAGCCGGCTCACCCAGTCGCCGAGATCGCGGAAGGTGACGGCCGGGAGGAAGCGCCGCAGCTGGGCGATGTGGTGGCGCAGGTCTTCGGCGCTCGGGTAGCGGTTTGCCGGATCGCGCTGCAGGCAGCGCAGGATGAGGGTCTGCAGACCGGGCGATAGTCCGAGAAGCTCCGGCGGCGCCGCCTGGCGGATCAGATCCATGGTCTCCATCACCGACGCCCCGTCGTAGGGACGGCGGCCGCAGCACATCTCCATCAGCGTCACCCCGATCGAGAACTGATCGCTCTTGGGCGTCACCCGATCGTTTTCGATCTGCTCGGGCGACATGTAGGCGTACTTGCCCTTTCTAACGTTGCCGCGCGTGATCTCGGCGAGCTGGGTGGCTTTGGCGATGCCGAAGTCGGCGAGCTTGACCTCGCCGACCCGTGACAGGAGGATGTTGGACGGGCTGATGTCGCGGTGGACCAGGCCGATGGGCCGGCCGCTGTCATCGGCGAAGCGGTGGACGTAGTCGAGCGCCAGGGCGACTTCCTCGGCGATGAGCAGCGCCAGCTCGACCTTGGGCCGCTCGCGCCGAAACAGCGAGCCGAGATCGGCGCCGTCGATGTAGTCCATGCGCACGTAATAGGTGCCCGAGTCGAGCCCCAGGTCATGCACCTGCACCAGGTTGCGGTGGCAGAGCCGCGCTCCGAGCTTGGCCTCCTCGATGAGCAGGTGCTCGAACTCGCCGCGGCCGCGCAGCTCGGGGAGCAGGACCTTGAGCACGACCTGCTTCTCGAAGCCGCTGGCGCCGTACACCACGCCCAGGTACACCTCGGCCATGCCGCCCTGCCCCAGGCGCCTTATCAGCCGATACGGACCAAGCTGGCCTATCGTACCCGCAGAGTGAAGGTCCATCGCGCAGATTAATGATACTTTGGTGAGATAAAATGCGCGACAAGATCGCCGTCGCAACCGTTCACAGCGAAGCGCTTCTCGGAGCGGCCAAGCCGCGCTCGTGCCAGCTCCTCGTAGTCGACGGTCCCGATGCCGGACGGGCGGTCTCGCTCGGCAGCGGTCCGGACAGCCCGGGCAGCGGATCGGGCGGCGAGCCGACCGGCGGTGAGCGCGAGATCCGCATCGGCTCCGGCGAGGACTGCGATCTGGTGCTCAGCGATGACCGGGTGTCGCGCCATCACCTTGGGGTGCGGGAGAGCGCGGGGCGGTTCCTGGTGCGCGATCTCGGCAGCAAGAACGGTACTTTGTACGAAGGGTCGCTGGTCACCGAAGTGCGCGTCGGCCCCGGCGCGACGTTCAAGGTCGGCCGCAGCTTTCTGCGTATCCAGCCGCGCCCGCAGCCGCTGGAGGTCACCCCGAGCCAGGCCCGCCGCTTCGGCGATCTGGTCGCGGAGAGCCTGGCGATGCGCGAGATCTTCGCCGTGCTCGAGCTGGCCGCCGGCTCGGATGTCACGGTGCTCCTAGAAGGCGAGACCGGCACCGGCAAGGAGCTGGCGGCGCGGGCGGTGCATGAGCGCAGCGCCCGCCGCGGCGGACCGTTTGTCGCCATCGACTGCGGCGCGCTGCCGGAGACCCTCCTTGAGAGCGAGCTTTTCGGCCACCTGCGCGGCGCCTTCACCGGGGCGGCGCAGACCCGCGCCGGCGCCTTCCAGCGCGCCCACGGCGGCACCATCTTCCTCGATGAGCTCGGACGTATTCCGCAGGCGGTGCAGGCGCGCCTCTTGCGGGTGCTGGAGGAGCGCGTCGTCCGCCCGGTCGGCGCGGATCAGGAAAAGCGCGTCGATGTCCGGGTGCTCGCCGCCTCCCCCATCGATCTGACGACGCGCGTCGCCGAAGGCGGTTTCCGTCCGGATCTGTTTTACCGCCTGTCCGTGGTGCGGGTGGTCCTGCCGCCGCTGCGCGCCCGCCGCGAAGATCTGCAGGTCCTGGTGACCGAGATGATGCGGCGGCGCGGCCTTGTCTCCGGGCGGGTCGCCGGCGCGAACCTCGATCGCCTGAGCGCCCACACCTGGCCGGGCAACCTGCGCGAGCTGCGCAACGTCATCGACCGCGCCATCGCCCTGTCGCCGGGCGCCCAGAGCTTCGCCGACCTGCGGGTGCAGATCACCCCGCAGGCCGCCGATGAGGCCCTCACCGTGCGCACCGATCTGCCGTTTGCCGAAGCCAAGGCGACGGTGCTGCAGACCTTCGAGCTGCGCTACCTGCGCGACGTCCTGCAGCGCTGCGAAGGCAATATCTCAGCCGCGGCGCGCGAGTCGGGTCTGGACCGCAAGCACCTGCGTACCCTGCTGCGCAAATACGGCCTGGTCAGCGTCCAAGACGGCGGCGGCGGCGGCGAAGAGGGAGAGTAGCCGCTTCCCGGAGTGATACAGTAAGGGGATGAGCTCCCTGTTGTCACCGTTTGCCCGGCTGGCGCTGCTCGCCTTGGCCATGCCCGCCTGCCGCCCTTCGCTGCCGCAGTCCCTGGAAGCGCAAGCCGACGCCAAAAAGCCCGCCGCCAGCATCCCCCAGGGCGCGGTGCCGGTGCCGTCGGCAAAAGTTCCGCCGGCGCAGTGGACGGCCCTGGCGCAGGGCGAGCGGTCCTTTGCCGAGCGGCTTTACAAAAAGCTCGCCAGCGAGCCGGGTAACTTGTTCTTCTCCCCCACCAGCATCCGGCTGGCGCTGGGCATGACCTACGCCGGCGCCCGCAATACCACCGCCCGGCAGATGGCCGCCACCCTGAGCTTCGGCGACAACCCGCAGCTGCTCCACGACGCCCACGCCAGCCTGCTCGGGGAGTGGCAGACCGCGGCGCAGAGTCCCAATCCCGAGTTCACCCTGCGGGTCGCCAACCGCCTGTGGGGTCAGACCGGCCGCGCGTTCCACCCGGACTTCCTGCAGCTTGTGCAGACCCGCTACGGCGCGCCGCTGCAGCCGGTGGATTTTCTCCATGATGTGGAAGGGAGCCGCGTCACCATCAACCGCTGGGTAGCGGAGCGCACGGAAGAAAAAATCCCGGAGCTGCTGGTGCGCGGCATCCTCACCCCGGGCACGCCCTTAGTGCTTACCAACGCGGTCTACTTCAAGGCCAACTGGACCCATGCTTTCCCCGCCGCAGCGACGAGCCCGCAGCCGTTTCAGCTCGCGCCGCAGCGGACGGTGACGGTGCCGATGATGCAGCTCACGGCGCAGCTGCGCTACGCCAAAGTGGACGCCGCGCAGGTGCTGGAGCTGCCCTATGGAATGGCGGATGCGGAGGGGGAGACCCGGCTCGCCATGACGGTGTTTTTGCCCGACGATCGCGCCGGTCTGCCGCAGCTGGAGAAAGCCCTGGCCGGCGGCCGCCTGGCGGACTTTCTGAGCGCGCCGCAGCCGGCGAAAGTGCAGGTCTTTCTGCCGCGCTTCCAGACGCGCTCGGCGTTCAAGCTGGGTCAGACCCTGGCGGCGCTCGGCATGCCGGAGGCGTTTGACTCCAAGCAAGCGGACTTCTCCGGCATGGCCGCGCTGCACGAGCTATACATCGGCGAGGTGATCCACCAGGCCTACGTCGCCGTCGATGAAAAGGGCACCGAAGCGGCGGCGGCGACCGCCGTGGTCATGGCGCCGGGCGGCCCGCCGCCGGCACCGCCGCAGACCTTCCGCGCCGATCATCCGTTCCTGTTCGTGATTCGCGACCGCCGCCGCGGCAACATTCTGTTCATGGGCCGCATCGCCGATCCCTCCCAGCCCGCCGGCAAGTAGCGGCGCGGCTCCGGCCTCCCGGGCGAACGGGAGCTCACAGGAGACTCTGCGGCACCGCGATCCGCTGGGCCCGCAGGTACTCGCCCAGTGTCTTGGCCTGCGGATCAAGCCGCGTCGAAGAGGCCACGCCGTCCCCCAGGAGTCCGCGGATATAGAAGTTGAGCGCCAGCAGGTTCGGCAGCTCCCAGCGATCGATGTCATAAGGTGCCAGATCCGGCAGCAGCCGCTTGAGCTGGGCCACCGAAAGGAAGCCGCGCAGGAACTCCCACGCCGCCGGGGAGCGCGCCCACACGCCGAGGTTGGCGTTGCCCCCCTTGTCTCCAGAGCGCGTACCGAACAGGCGGCCAAAGAGGATCGTCTGCGGCTCGCCCCCTGAAGGCGGAAGCGGCGCAGGCTCCGCCGCGGCGCTGGCCGGCGGGCTGGCCGCAGATGGTTGGCAGGCGGCGGCCATTGCCGCACGCGGGGCAAGAGCCAGCGGCGCGATGACGCGCTCTTCCTTTTCGACAAAGACCTGCTGGGGAAGATGACGGGAATCCACCTGCGTCGGAAAGTACACAAGATACTCGGTCGCATCGGCCGGCGGCTGCAGCAGCGCCAGGCCGGGGATGCTGGCGGTGGCCAGCTCCACCGCGGTCTGGGAAAACAGGCGTCCGACCCGCTCCTTGTCGCGATCCATCACCATGATCTTGAGGATCGCAGAGGCCTCCTCTTGCCGCTGCGGCAAGGCGGTGTCGGCGCGCAAGAGCAGACTCTGAACTTTGGTGAAGCGCTCGCGGCCGCCTAGTTTATGGAGCAGCGCCGAAAGCACCAGCTCACTTTTGCGCTCTACATCCGGACCGGGCACGAGCATCATCATCGAGTTGCGGAAGCCGCCGCTCCGATGGACGCAGACCTTGCTCGTCGCCGGCGGCGGCTCCCCGCGGGTACCCGTGACCCGCACCCGATCCGGACCTTCTGCGACCAAGCGCAGCGTATCAAAGCGCGCCGTCACGTCCGGGTTCTTGTAGGCCGGGGCGTCGATCTCATAGAGCAGCTGCGCGGTGACCGTGCCGACGGAGACCAGCCCTCCGGTGTGCGGGTGCTTGGTCACCACGAAGCTGCCGTCCGCATGCATCTCCACCAGCGGGAATCCCATCGCCGAAAAGCCTGGGACTTCTTCATAGAAGCTGTAGTTGCCGCCCGTGGCCTGGGTGCCGCACTCGATGATGTGGCCGGCGGCGACGGCTCCCGCCAGCTTGTCCCAGTCGTCGCGCTGCCAGCCGAAGCGCCACGCCGCCGGGCCGACCACCAGCGCGGCATCGGTGACGCGGCCGGTGACGACGATATCGGCGCCGCGGCTCAGCGCATCGGCGATGCCGAAGCCGCCAAGGTAGGCGTGGGCGGTCACGACCTCCGACAGCGGCAGCGGCGTTTGCTGATCCAGGTGCGCGAACCTCTCTCCCGCTGCCGCCAGCTCGCGCAAGCGGGACAGCAGATCGTCGCCCTCGACAAAAGCGATCCGCGGCTGCAGCCCGAGCTTGTCGGCGAGCTGGCGCAGCTCTTCGGCCAAGCCGCGGGGGTTGAGTCCTCCGGCGTTGGCCACGATCTTGATCTTGTTTTGCAGGCACTCTGCCAGCACCTGCTCGACCTGCTTGAGAAACGTTCCCACCCAGCCGCCGGACCCGCGCTGGCGCTGCCGCTGCAGGATGGCCAGGGTCAGCTCCGCCAGATAATCCCCGGTGAGCACGTCGATGCGGCCGCCGCGCACCATCTCCGCCGCCGCCGCGAGCCGGTCGCCGAAAAAGGCGCTGCAGTTGGCGATAATCAGCTTCTCCACGCGCCGCAGTGTAGCGAGGGTCTGGCGGGACGACCGCTAAATTCAACTACAGCAGTTCTCGGAGGTTATGACCAAGTGGGCACACAGCGGAATACAAGCACGGTTGGCGCCCGTGATGCCAGTAGGACGCAATGGGGAACCAGGGGGATTGAAGGTATCTACAGCCCCTCGGGCGGCTTCATCCCATGCTTTTCGAAAATCTGCCGACGAATGGCTGTCTCTTCTTCAGCGCTAAGCTCCGGTCCGCCCTCGTCAAAGCTCGGCAGCGCATCGACAAACGCTTGGGTGTAGCCTTCGGTATAGATCCACATCAGCGCCTTGGCTGCTAGTTCGACCGCCTTATATTCGCTCGCGCCTTCGGGATATTGCTTCGCCACTGTCTCAAGCGCCGCGCAGGTCGCATCAAGATCTATCGAGGGGATGTTCATGGACTAGTCTCCGTGGCCCTAACGAGCAAGCTGTTGCTGCACCCAAGGAATGAGCACGATCCCGGCCCCATCTGTAGCTACGATAAAGACTCCGACGCCAATGACTACGATGGCACTACCGACCACTTGTCGGTTCCGGGATAGCCAATCAGCCGCCGCTTGCATGTCCTCAAAGGTCCGCTGGGTCGCCTCTGCTCCCAAGCACGCCATATATTCAGCCAGGCACAGCGTCGCGCAGTAAGCTGCATGGCGCGCGCCACCGAGTGGCACCGGCCAGCGGGGTTTAGACTGCCTACATTTCTGATAGCACTCGTGGTGTTCAGCATCACAGTCGCGGCTGGCGATGTTGCGGAAGCCAAAAATGGCCCGTGGAAACACGACGATGGTGACAGGACCGGCATCGGCTGGGTACTCTGAGAGCGGGATCGACTGCGGTTGCTCGTTTGCTTGCTCAGCGGTTTCCGGCAATGTCGGTACCGACGTAACGCGGACCGCGGCGCAACCTTCAGTGCTCAAGGCGACTAGAAGCACGAGCGCGAAAAAACCGGCCCTTCGCCAGAGTTTACCCATCGATTTGCCGCAACGTAACAAGGTGAACTTAGCTGTCAAGCGTCAGACCGGCGCGGTGCCTGATAGCGTGTTCACCCATCATTCCGGCGGGACGACCAGCGGCCTGTGGCCGCTCACGGCTGCTCGCAGTGGGCTCAGGTGATCTTCACCGTGACGGCCGTGGTTGTCCTTGCCGCCGG
>CALFML010000121.1 GCA_937879845.1 uncultured Myxococcales bacterium | reverse complement strand
CGGGCTGTCACCGTTGGAGTCAGCGCACTCGGCGTTGCCTAGCCGGCAGGCCTGGATGCGATCGGCGGTGCTGTCCGTTACACTCGCGAGGTTCTCCTCGCTGCATCCCGGGCTCAGAAGCAAGGCAAGACTCAGCGGCGTTGCAAAATGACTAAAGCGCATAAACACTCCCCTGAAGATTGCCACTTGATGGACAGGATCAAACAACTTCGCGGTGTTGGTTGTCCATGCGCGGCTCAATCTGAATTCCGGCCAGAACCCCTCTGGCCTAGTGTTCAGATTTTAGCAGGCGCTCCGAGGTGTGGCTGGGAATTGTCCAACCTCTGGATAGCCTAATCATTTTGTATATTCCCAAAAGACGTCCGATGATCGGCGCGATGAGAAATAAGGGAAAACTAGAAAATCGTCGGTGTTCGACCTGATCGCTTCGCGCCAAGACCCCGCGGTCGATAACCCCGCAGGCCTTTTTCCATCGCCATGAGTAAGGTCTTGGGAACCGCATCCGTAGGTCACCGGAGTCGTCCTCATGACATCTCCATCCATGGGTCTGTCAAGCCGAGCCGGAAGGAGCGTTAATTCCCATTTGCGTCCGCGGCGCGCGGGAGGCGATGTTGTGCGCCCGGCGCGCCGCGAGCCTCGGAGCCCGGGTCCGCTAGCGGCCCTTGCCGCTGCCGCTTGGGATACGTTATCCTTGACGCGGCAAGATGCGGCGCCGACGATGAAAAGATCCACCTCGACCACGGCGACCTCCTGCGATGCGCTCTCTAAAAGCGACTTGCTCGCCCTGGCGGATCGGTTGCTCGACGATGCTCCGGATGTCGTCGAGCAGTGCGTCGCCTTCATCGAAGCCGAGTCATTGGGGCTATGGCACGGACGCGCCCGCGCGAAGATGTCGCGCCGGCTCAAGCACTGCCGCTTGGATGCGAGCCAGTGCGCCCGCCTGCTCCAAGCGATCCTGCGGCGGCTCGTAAGCGGGTGCTTCTCCGAACAGTTCAAGGACCAGCTGCGGCTGGCTCTGTATCTGGACGCGGCGCGGGTATACAATGTCGCGCGCAGCTGCTGCGCATACTCATCGGCGGATCACGTACGCCGCTATGCGGACTGGATCTTGCGCCATGAGCGCATAAAATGGCCCGCCTCGTAGCGTAAAAAAGGAGTCCGCACATGAACTCGAACCAGCCGCTCCGCCGGTCCAAGCTGTTCCCTCTCGCGCTTACCGCCGCTGCCCTGGCCAGCTTGCTCGCCCGCCCGGCGGCCGCCGAAAATCGCTCCTACAAGCTGTGCGACATCGTCAACGGCCAGGTCTTCTCCTGCGGCTCTTGGTATCAGGGCAAGGCGGTCGTAAACAAAGACGGAGCCTTTCGCGAGTGCGACATCGTAAACGGCCAAGTCTTCTCCTGCGGCTCCTGGTATCAGGGCAAGGCCGCGGTCAACAAGGACGGCGCCTTCCGCGAGTGCGACATCGTAAACGGCCAGGCCTTCTCCTGCGGCTCCTGGTATCAGGGCAAAGCCGTGGTCTACACAAGCCGCTAAGTGCGGCGGGCGGCGGCCCGTAAATCGCCCGCTCCATCGGTGTGCGGGCGCCCGTGATCCTGTGGTACAATTCGCGGCACGATGCTGCGATCTCTATCGTCTCTCCGGGGTGGGGGCAGGGCCGTGCTGCTCGCCCTGGGTCTTGTCTGTGCGTCCGGTCCGGGATGGGCCGCCGAAGAAAGCATTCCTGTGCTGCCGCCGGCCGAGTCTCCCGCCGGCTGGCAACCCTACAAGGTCAAGCACGGCATTCCCGTCGAGCGCCGGCCGGTTCCCGGTTCCCGCTTCTTCGAGTACCGGGCGACCGTCGCCGCCGCGGTGGCCCCGGAGACGATCATCGATCATATGTGGCGCCATATCCAAGAAGGCCGCGCCCCGCTCATCAAGAAGCGCCAGGTCCTCAAACAAGAGCCGACGGAGCTCGTCATGTACGATCAGGTCAAGACCCCGGTCGTCAGTGATCGAGACTATACGCTGCGCGTGCGCCGCATCACAGGACCCGGCAGCCACCGCTATCAGATGACCTTCGAGACCGCGAACCAGCTCGGCCCGCCCGTGGATCCCAAGCATGTGCGGATCCCGGCCATCCGCGGCCGCTGGCTCATCGAGCCCGACGACAAAGGAGGCAGCCGCCTCACGTATCAGTCGTTCAGTGAGCCGGGCGGCACCATCCCCGCGTTCCTCATTCACGGAGCCCAGTTCGATCAGATGGTCCACGATGTCGAAGGGCTCCTCCAGCGCCTGAGCAGTCTGCCCAAGACCGAGCCCTGACCGCCCGCCGCCAAGCGGCTCGCGCCCGCCGCCGCCTTTGTGCTAAGTAGAAAATGCGTCCTATCTGTTCACCCCTCTGGGAGTCCGCAATGACTGACAACACCATCAGCGACCACGTAACCCTGGTCGAGATCCTCGAGCTGACCCGTCCCTACGACGAGGTCGTTCCCTTCCTCTCCGCGGCCATACGCCGGCTGGAGACTGAGGGCGTAAAGGCCCTCCTCTCCTCGCAGTTTTACCGCAACGAGGCTGGAACAGAGCTCGGCGCGGTCATCCGGTTCGCCAACTCCAGCCAGATGATGGAGCACGTGAACATGGTCTCCGGATGGGAGGAGTTTCACCGCTTCTCTTCCATGATCAAGCTCATCGACATGCGCGTGCACGGCAAGCTGGATCCCGAGGCTGAAGCCTGGATCCGGAAGTTCAACGGGCCGATCAAGAAGCTCGAGCATCTGGTGGTCGGTTTCGTCCGCTAATCCGCTTCCTTGTAGGTTCGGCGGCTCCGGTATCATCCTGGCGCCCCTAAGCATCCCCGAGAAATTCTTGGTTAATACAGTTTGCACGCCTGGGAATTCGGTCTACTCCTTAGTTATCCGACCTTCCAGTCATGGCAACTATGGTAATCAGGGCTCTGTCTTTAGTATGTGAATATCTAGGAAGTCACCCGCCAGCTCCCATTTGAGCGACGGCAACGACTTCGACGATATGACGCCGGATCGCTGCTGCGGTTTTTTTGCAGCGGTGATCTGAGACACACGGCAAGAGCGTGCGCGGCAGCCGCTGCGCTCCTTTTGCCGGGCTATGTATGCGCGCGGGAGCATTATTCCCGTCGTGCATGAATACCGACGTTCGCCGTGCCGCGGATCGGCTGCGACTACGTATGTACCGGTGCAACGGAGCACTGCGGAAAGGGACCTCTATGCGAAGAATTGATTTCACAGGGCGGACGAATTCACCAAATATGCGATTGTTCGGCGTGGCGATGGTGCTGGGCATGGCGGCGGCGGCGCTCGGAACGGGGTGCGGGCAGGCAACCAAGGTCGACTCTATCGAAATAACCGCCGACTCCATGGACCCGCTGCCCAAAGGAACCACACGGCAGTACTCGGCCATCGCCCACTATTCAGACAGTACGACCGTCGATGTCACAAGTTTGGTCAAGTGGCAGGCCTCCAGCGACGCGATCGTCGCGGTCTCCAACAACACCGGTTCACGCGGTCTGGTTACCGCATCAAACTTCGGACAGGTCTTGCTCTCGGCAACCTACAACGACGCGGTCGGAACCGCGAACGTATCGGTCACTACGGCGGCGCTGCGGTCGATACTCCTTTCACCGCAGAATCCGGTCTTGGCCAACGGCACCACCCTCCAGCTCGCGGCGACCGGCGTGTATACGGATCTTTCCAATCAAGACATCAGCAGCATGGTCACCTGGAAGTCGGCGGATGAAAATATCGCCGCGGTGACCGCCTCCGGAGCCGGAGCCGGGCTGGTCAGCGGACGCGCCCCCGGAGTCGCCGCGCTCACGGCCAGCCTTCAGGGGGTGGACAGCCAGCTCAAGGTCACGGTGACCAGCGCAACCCTCAAGCAGCTGGCCGTCAACCCGGCCGCCGCCACGCTCGCCAAGGGAACCACGCTGCAGCTTGTCGCCACCGGCACATTCTCCGACAACACGACCCAGGATGTGACGAGCCTGGCCAGCTGGACCACCGCCGACTCCACCATAGGCTCCGTCTCCAGCCAGAGCGGCAGCCGCGGCTTGGCCGCCGGGGTCAGCAAAGGCCAGGTCGCCATTCAGGCGGCGCTCAACGGCCAGACCGCCAAGTCCAACCTCACGGTCACCGATGCCACGCTGTCTTCGATCACGGTGACGCCGCCCAGTCCCGCGATCGCCAACGGCAGCACCGCGCAGCTCCTTGCCACCGGTAACTTCTCCGACGGCACGACCCAGAACCTGAGCAGCGCCGTCACCTGGCTCTCCAGCCAGCCGGCGGTCGCCGCCGTATCGGCGCAAGGCCTGGCCAGCGCCCTAGGCAAAGGCCAGACGAGCATCAGCGCCGCCCTGATGGGCCGCACCGGCAGCACCACGCTCACGGTAAGCGACGCCGTACTCACCGCGATCGCCGTGACTCCGGCAAGCCAGACCTTGGCCGCCGGCACCAACCTGCAGCTAGTCGCCACCGGCATGTATTCGGACAACACCACCCAGGACATCACCAGCCTCGTGGGCTGGACCTCCGCCGGCGCGACCACCGCCACCGTTTCCAGCGGCGCCGGCTCGCGCGGCCTTTTGCGCGCCGTGAACGCGGGGACCGTGACCATCACCGCGGCCCTGGGCGCGGTGTCGGGCGATGCGATGATCACCGTAACCAGCGCCGTCCTGAGCGCGATCGCCGTGACACCGGCGACCCCCGTCATCGCCAGCGGCACCACCCAGCAGCTGGTCGCCACCGGCCTTTATTCCGATGGCACGAGCGCCAACCTGACGGCGCAGGTGGCCTGGAGTTCCTCCGACAGCGCGATCGCCACCGTCTCCAACGCCGCGGGCAGCCTCGGTCTTGCCAGCGGCGCCGCGCGGGGCAGCGTCAGCGTCACCGCCACCCTGGGCCTGGTCAGCGGCGCCGCCACGCTCGCGGTGACCAGCGCCGTCCTCACCTCCATCCAGGTCGCGGCCGGCAGCGCCTCGCTCGCCAAAGGCACCGCCGAGCCGTTCACCGCCACCGGCATCTACTCCGATTCCACCAACCAGGACATCACGAGCCTTGTCACCTGGAGCTCCTCCGCCGCCACCGTGGCGACCGTTTCCAACGCCGCCGGTTCGCGCGGCCTGGCCACCGCCGCCGCCGCCGGCACCACCGTTATCCAGGCGG
The DNA here is from genome assembly GCA_937879845.1 of uncultured Myxococcales bacterium. GTDB lineage: Bacteria > Myxococcota_A > Polyangia > Palsa-1104 > JAEUJZ01 > CALFML01. The sequence continues at coordinate 3,523 of CALFML010000121.1, read as the reverse complement.
CCCTGGGCGCCGTCACCGGCAGCCGCAACCTGACCGTCACCAGCGCCACGCTCGCCTCCATCCTCGTCACCCCCAGCGCTTCCTTCCTCGCCCGCGGCACGCAGCAATCATTCACCGCCACGGGTATCTTCTCCGACGGCACGCAGCAGGACCTCAGCGCATCGGTCAGCTGGAGCTCGGACGCGCCGGCCACCGCCACCGTTGACAACAGCAGCGGCGCGGAGGGCCTGGTCACCGCCCTTGCCGCCGGCAGCGCCAACATCAAGGCCCTGGACGCGGGCACCGGCAAGAGCGGCACCACCCGCGTCACTGTCACCAGCGCCGCCCTGGTCGCCATCGCCATCACCCCAGGCGCCGCAGCGATCGCCAAGGGCACCACGGTCCAGCTCACCGCCACCGGCACCTACAACGACGGACGCAAGCAGGACCTCACTGAGCTTGTCACCTGGAGCTCGTCGAGCACCGGGGTAAGCATCGACAACAACGCCGGCTCGGAAGGCCTGGCCACCGGCCTCGCGGTGGGGACGGCGACGATCACGGCGCAGCTGTCGGGCAAGGTGAGCACCACCACGCTGATGGTGAAAAGCGCCACCTTGACTGCCCTCGCCGTCACCCCGGCCGGCGCTTCGCTACCGGTGTCGTTCGCGCAGCAGTATGTGGCGATCGGAACCTACTCGGATGGCAGCACCCAGATCCTCACGAGCGATCCGACCCTGACCTGGAGCAGCAGCGATCCGGCCGCCGCTTCGGTCTCCAACGCCGCCGGCGCCGAGGGCCTGGTGCTGGGAATCACCGCCGGCACGGTCAACATCAAGGCGACCATCGGCGCGATCAGCGGCAGCGCCGGTCTCACGGTCACAAGCGCCGTGCTGGCGTCTCTCGCGGTCTTGCCGGCCACCGCGACGATCGCCGCCGGCTCCACCCAGCAGTTCACCGCCATGGGGACTTTCGACGACGGGACCCAGCTCGATCTTAGCCGGGCCGTGACCTGGTCTTCGGATGATCCGCTGCTCGTTGCCATCGACACGACCGGGCTGGCCATGGCGTTGGGCGTCGCGGGGGACACCGCCACGATTGCTGCGGCCCTGGGCGCGGTAACCGGCACCGCAGCCGTTACCATCAACTAAGCTGCGACGCAGCTGTTTCGCCAAGCCCCCCATCGAACCTGTCCTCAGAGCCGCGTAGCTTCGCTAAATTCGCTACTGTACGCTCTCTCGGAATTTTTAGCCCCCCGATTCACCCCCGATTCGCCTCCTGTGCAGCCTGGGGTGCCGCCCGGAAACTCGGCAGCCAGAGGTGGCGGGGTCCAGGGTCTCGTGTGTAAGCTGGGAGAGGTTAGCGAAATGACCGAGCACGCCGCCCCCACCGTTGCGAGCAGCTTGAAAGGCAGTCTGCTGATTGCCATGCCGACGCTGCATGATCCAAACTTCAGCCGCACCGTGACCCTGCTCATAAGCCACAGCGAAGACGGTGCGCTGGGCATCGTGCTCGGGGAAGCCACGCCGATCGCGATCCGGCAAATCTGCGCCCAGTTCGACATCGCCTGGACGCGGTCCGATATCACCTACGTCAGAAGCGGCGGCCCCTGCGAGAGCGGGCGCATCTGGCTCATGCACGGCGGACGGGACGCGCTTCCCGATGCCGTGACGGTCGCTCCCGGCATCCACATCGGCTCAAGCCCCCTCCTCTTGCGCACGCTGGCCGAGGAAAAGTCCGGCCCCGTCATGGTCTTTGGCGGCTATGCCGGCTGGGCCCCCGGTCAGCTGGAATCGGAGCTCCAGCGCAAAAGCTGGCTGCCGAGCTTTGGCGACATCGATGCCGATCTGGTTTTTGCCACTCCGCCGGACAAGATCTGGGAAGCGGCCCTAAGCTCGCTGTCGCTGTCTCCGGGTCAGATCGTCTCAGGAAACGGCGCCAGCGCCTAGCAGGCTCTGCTCGCCAGAAAAAATGCGCTGCATCGCTGGCATCCGCGGCCGCGTCCTGCCTGGAAAAACCCAAGGGAGGTTGATATGTTGCGCCACGCAGCCCAATTAGGGTATGCTGAAGTTGTGAATACTAGGCAACGCTTCTACCGCCTGATGACTCTAAGCGCACTCAGCATTGGTGCATCCGTGGGCGGGTGGTGCGTTGCGCTGCCGTCGGGTCCGAGCCGGGCCCAGGCTGCGCCCATCGCCCACCGTCCTTCTCTGCCGGTCGCCGCGGCCAAGCCGGCGGTCGGCAGCGCAAATCAAGGAGCGCCTCTAGCGGACGAGCTGGCGGCGGCGGTCGGCCAGGCCGTCCGCCGGGTGGTCATCATCAGCGAAGACGGCATGCGGCCGGAGCTCATCTACCAGCAGCAGCAGAAGATGCCCTGGCATGAGCAGCTTTATCACAACGGCTCGTACTCGTGGAAAGCGCGGACGATCCGCACCGCTTCGACCCTGCCCTCGCACGCCTCGATGCTGTCCGGGGTGGACGTAAACCTGCACGGGCTGACCTGGAACAACTGGCGGCCGACCAAAGGGTTCATCCACGTCCCGACGATCTTCAACGCCGCCGAAGAGCGCGGCATGAAGACCGCGGCGTTCGTCGGCAAGTTCAAGCTGCGCCACATCCTTCCCGCCGGCAGCGTCGGCGTCTTTGAGCGCCCCGGCTACTACTGCAAGAAGGTGAGCGACGAAGCGGCGCGCTACCTGGAGAAAGAGAAGCCGGTGCTCACGTTCGTCCACTTCTCGGATCCCGACGAAGCCGGCCACTCCGCCGGCTGGATGTCGGAGAGCCAGAAGCACGCCGCCCTGGCCAGCGATGCGTGTCTGGGAACCATCTACCGGGCGCTCGACCGCGCCGGGATGCTGGAGGATACGCTGGTCATCGTCTCGGCGGACCACGGCGGGCATAACCACAACCACTCGGGTTCGTTGGCCAGCGATCGCGAGATTCCGTGGATCGCCTCGGGTCCGCGGGTGCGCAAGGGGTATCACATCCATGGCACCGTCTCGACCATGGATACGGCAGCGACGGCGCTTATGGCGCTCGGGATCCAGCCGCTGACCAAGCTGGCCGGCAAGCCGGTCAGCGAAATATTCCAGTAAATCCGTTCCAGTACGTAAGAACGAAACGGCGGGAAACAGCCTCGCTGTTTCCCCCTTCCCGACGATGTTTCCGGCGGTTCTTTGGGCCCGCCGAAAACATCTCCGGTCGGCCCGCGCCGCTTAGGTCTCGCTGAAATTTGCCGATGTGACCAGCAGATAGGCTGCGATATGGTGCGGCCATGCGGACGTTGCTATCGCTGTTTGGGTTCGCCGCGCGGCGGCGGGGGATTGGCCGGCTTTGCGGCCGCGGCGTGTGGCGGGGAGCGGCGGGCCTTATGGGAGCGCTGCTGCTTGCGGAGTGCGCCGCCCCTTCGGCCGATCTGCCGCCGCCGGATCTGTCGCGGCTAGAGCCGGGCGGCGGTAGCACCACGGCACCGCCATGGCTTGCCGATTCGGTGGGGTATGAGATTTTCGTCCGCAGCTTTGAGATCGGAAGAGCACACGTCTGAACT
>CALFML010000120.1 GCA_937879845.1 uncultured Myxococcales bacterium | reverse complement strand
CTGGGGCCCGTCGATCTCGATGCCGGCGCGGGCATGGTCTTCGGCGAGAAAGCGCCCGATCTACGCCGCGCCTTGGAGGTCAGCGCGAGCGCCGCGCTGCGCATCTATGGCCTCGTCCGGCCGCGCTCGCCCGATGAACAGCTGCGAGTCATTGTGCAGGGGCTGTACCGCGCCGCGCTGCCCGGCTCCGTCGGACCCGCGTCCGAAGTCTTTGTCTTATTCGGCATCCACGAGCGAACGAGCCGCGGCTACGGCTTCGGGCTGGGCGGCGGTCCGCAGTTTGTAGGACAGCAAAAGGGCGGCCTGGTCCTGGCCTCCTTCGACATCTCCTGGGGGCTGCGTTATCACAATCCCGTCTCGGAGGCCGCCGCCGGCCGCCCGCCCTGGGTCCCGGGCGTGTGGATGAACCTGTTTTACGTCGACCCGGTACTGGAGGCCGACGGCTGCGTGTGGACCGACCCCAACCCGGTGATCGGGCGGCTGCAGATCCAGTGCGTCGGCCAGCCCGACCCAAGTGACCCCACTACGATCGTCCTCGCCGACGGCCAGCGCTTCCCGGTCGGCACCCATGTGTGGATTCGCAATGACGGACTGCTGGTCACCCAGCGCCTGGAGACCGTCGGCCAGCTCGACAAGGACACCACCGACCGGGCCCTGTTCGTACAGAAGCTTGGCCACATGCTGTACCGGGCGTCGAAGAAGGAGGGCAAGCCCTGCGCCTTCAAAGCCGACATCTTGCGCGGCACCGATCCTGGGCTGGCCTCACAGATCGCCCACGACGACTTCGGCGGCGCCGCGGCGCTGCTCGGCGTCGAGTTCGCCCGGCTGATCCTGTGCGGCGATGACAGCGTGATGAGCGGCGCGGGCTTCCTGCCCTACTTGGGCAAGGGCCTGCGCCGCGGCGCGCTGCGCTATCGCGGGCAGGTGGGGGATGGGGAGGGGGTGCTCGAGCATGCGCAGCCGGTCAAGCCGGCCGATGCTTCGCTGCCCAGCCAGTTGCGTACACATATCTTCCATGGCGAAGTAGACACCAAGCAAGGCCGGTCCCTCGGCTGGCACTTTGAACCGAGCGGCGACCGGGCTAAGGGCACCTATGTGAAAGAAGGCACCCGCTCAGCCCCCGACAAATACGGAGTCTACGAAGCCAACGTTGTGATCGAGGGTATTCAGAAAAGGGAGAAATCAAGCTTCTTCCCCCAGGGCTGGAGTCAAGAGCAAGTTGAGAAAGCTATTCTCGAAGTCTACGAAAATGGTAAGCCCCAGCCGTTTAAACCGTGGGTACTTCGCGGGACCAGTTCCAGTGGCATGGAGATCGAGATACGAGTTAAAGGGGGCGGAATTCAAACTGCATTCCCCCTATATAAGGGCCTCTAAATGCTAACGTTTCGCCTATACGAGTTCGGGAGCCGCCCGTCAGCCGACTTCTACGAAGAGCCCGACCTGCGAAATGGGCTCTTGTCCAGCATGTTAGATGATCACTTCAGCGAGGAAGACATCGCCATGTTCCTAGAGGAAATCGCTAAGGCCGAAGCCGGTGAGCCTAACGTCGTGATCGGCAATCACCATGTCTGGGTGATCATGTCCCCAGACAAAGTCATCGTGGAAGAGATGCTCTATGGCGACGAAAAGACCAACGGCACCGTACCCAAGCGAACCGAGATCAGCTTGGCCGAGACCAAGCAGCTCGTTCTGGAGTGGCGAGAGGCCATAAGGCGCTGGCACTCTGAGCATCACGCTGACGAGGCCACACCGGCTCCCTTGCCCGCACGTTCCCACGCAAACTAAGACTCATACGAACGGTGAAGTCGAGCATCTAAGGGTAGCTCGGCTTGGTAGTAGCTCTACACAAGGGAAGCTAATGCTAAAATTCCGCTTATCTAAATCTAGCTTCCGTCCTTCGTCAATATTTGATGAAGAGCCCGAGCCGCGCAATTGGCTCTTGTCCGGTATGTTGGATGATCATTTCTACGAGGAAGATATTGCAATGTTCCTAAATGAAATAGCCAAGGCCGAAGCCGGTGAGCCCAACGTGGTTATCGGCAACCACGAGGTCTGGGTGATCATGTCCGCGGACAAAGTCATCATCGAAGACATGCTCTATGGAGACGACAAGACCAACGGCACCGTACCCGAACGAACTGAGATCAGCTTGGCCGAGACCAAACAACTCGTTCTGGCGTGGCGAGAAGCCGTAAAGCTCTGGTACGCTGAGCATCGCGAAGACGAGGATGCAGCGGCTCTAACGTACGCGCGGTCCTACCTGAACTAAACCCTGGTTCGAAAAGTAAAGTTGCATATCGAGGCTGCCGGCGACGATCTGGCTCGATTCTGGCCCGCTCGCGCCGACCCGCCCAGCTCCCGCTTGTCTTCACATTCGCCTTGGTGCTACGAAGGCAGCATCCACCTTCGCGTGCCTTGCCCATGTCGAGCCCTGAAATAGACGCCCCGGCGCAGCTCACCCCCGAAGCCAAGCAGCTCCTTTCCGCGACGGTGCGGGCGCTGCGGCAGCGGCTGCTGCGTGACCTCCGCGACTCGGCCGAGCGGGAGTACCGGCTGGCGGTGCCGCTCGGCAAGGCGGGGCTCGGCGAGGCGCAGCGCGTCCGGCGCCAGCGGCTAGAGCACTGGCTGGACGAGCGGGTGCGCACCGCGGCGCCGCGCGGCGACAAGGAGCAGGACGCCGCGCGCGAGCGCTTCTTCCTTTCCGCGCTCAAGGAGGCCGCGGCCACCTGGCTGAACCGCCTGTTCTTCCTCCGCCACCTGGAGGCGCGCGGGCTGTCGCGGCCCCTGGTGGTGACCGGCGGCTGGAACAGCAAGGGCTACCGCGAGCTGCGCGAGTTCGCGCCCTGCCTGACCCACGACGAGACCGAGGGCTACGGGTTCTTGCTGCAGCTCCTGTTCGACGAGCTGGCGCGCGACCTGCCGGGCCTGTTCGGCGAGGTCGGCCTGACGCGGCTGTTCCCCATCCACGCCGCCACCCTGCGCGAGATTGTCGAGCAGCTCGACGCGCCCGCCCTCAGCAGCGCGTGGACCGACGACACCACGCTCGGCTGGGTCTATCAGTACTGGAATGATCCCGAGCGCGAGGCGCTGGATAAGAAGATCGCCGACGGGGGCAAGGTCGAGCCGCACGAGATCGCCAGCAAGACGCAGATGTTCACCGAGCGCTACATGGTCGAGTGGCTGCTCCACAACAGCCTCGGCCTGCAGTGGCTGGCGATCTGCCAGAAGCACGGCTGGACTCCCGAGGCGGCGGCGATCCTGCCCGGGCTCGATGCGCGCCGGGCGCAGTGGCGGCAGCGGCGCGAGCGCGGCGAAGTGGCGCCCGATGCCCTGATGCCCATCGCGGGCGAGCTGGAGGAGCACTGGAAGTACTACGTCCCGCAGCCGCTCCCGCAAAGCGCCGTCAGCGCCGCGCCCGAGTCCATCCGCGACCTGAAGATCCTCGACCCGGCGTGCGGCTCCGGCCACTTCCTTTTGGCCGCCTTCGATCTGCTGGTCGCGCTGTATCGCGAGGAAGCGCGCCACCGCAATCACAGCTGGAGCGACCGGGAGATCGCCGAGTGGATCTTGGAGCGCAACCTGCACGGCGTCGACATCGATCCGCGCGCGGTGCAGATTGCCGCCGCCGGCCTGTACCTGAAGGCCAAACAGCTCGACCGCGCGGCCCAGCCCAGGACCCTGAACCTCGTCGCCCCAGCGCTGAACCTGGCCCGCCTTCCCGACAAGGACCCGGCGCTCTTGCAGCTCCGGCGCGAGATCCGGCAGGAGTCGGGAATTCCGGAAGAGCTGACCGATCGGATTGTGCATGCGCTCAAGGGCGTCGACCACCTGGGGACGCTGCTGAAGGTCGATGACGCGGTGAGCAGCGCCGTCGCGGCGTATGAGCGCGCGGTCGCGACCCAGCTTGATGGTAACGCTCAGGGCAAGCGGTCGGTGGTCGGGCTCGTTGCGGTCGGGTTGATAGCGGCTTACGTC
>CALFML010000119.1 GCA_937879845.1 uncultured Myxococcales bacterium | reverse complement strand
GTCCCGGTCGCCACTGTGTGGACCCGCCTGCACCACGCGCGGCAGAAGTTCACGCTCCTTTTGGAAGAACAGAGGAAGAAGGAAGATCTGTGATGCAGCTGCCTCGACTTCGCGACCTGCAGGACCCCGTGGCGCCGGAGCTTGCTGCGGCCCGCGACCTGCTGCGGACGACCGGGCCGCTGGAGCCGTCGCTCGCACGAATGCAGCGCGTGCGCCAGGCGCTGCTGGCCGGAGGGCCGCCGGTCGCGCCGGCGGGGACCTCGCTGCTGGCGAAGGCAATGCTCCTCGTGCTGGCGGCGGGCGTCACCGCTGGACTGTTCTTTTTGACCCGGGGGTCGCGGCAGCCGCGCTCCGAGCCACCGGCACGGCGTCCGCCGATCTCCCTTCCCAGCGCGGCGGTGGTGAGCCCGCCGCCCGCGCCGGCCGGTGCGCACGCAGTCGAGCCGCTGCAAGCACCGGTGCCGCCAGTTCGCGCCGGCGGGAAAAACTACCGTCGTCAGGGCGCGGCTGGTCAGCCCGCTGTATCAGCGCTCGCTCAGCCCAAGATCGTCGCGGTCGCTCAGCCCAAGATTGCCGTGGTTGCTCCGCCCGCGGCCTCCACGGTCGCTCAGCATGCGGCCTCCGCGGTTGCTCCACCCACGAGCGCTGAAGAGGTCCCCGCGAGCGCACCCTCCGCGCCGGCAGGGGCAGCCGACCCGCCGGTCGAGGTTCCCGAGGAAGTGGATCCGGCCGAGGCATCGCTCGTCCTCTCCGCCACGCAAGTGCTGCGGCAACGCGGCGAGCCCGCCCGCGCCCTCGTGCTGCTCAACGACTACCAGAGCCGCTTCCCCAAGGGGGCGCTGCAGGAGGAAGCGCTGGCGCTGAACCTGGAGTGCCTGGTCGCCCTCTCCGATGAGCGCGCCGGGGCGCAGGCTCGCGAGTACCTGAAGCGCTATCCGCGCGGCCGCTTCCGGACCTTTGCCGCTGCTACAGCCGCCCGCTATCCGGCGAGCCGGCCGCTTAAGGAGTGACCATGTCGCTACGTTGCCCCGCCGGGCCCTTGGTGCTCGCGTGCTTCTACGGGCTGCTCGGCGCCGCCACGCTGCCGGCCTGCGAGCGCGAGGTGCTGCTCGGCTATCTCAGCCAGACCCCCGCCTCGCATGACGCCGGAGCCGACTCCGGCCCCGCTGGCGAGCCCCTGCGCTTCCGCACCGCCTTGTCGCTGGCGCTCGCGCCGGAGCCGCAGGCCATTGCCAGCGCCGATCTGGATCGCGATGGCCAGCCGGACCTCATCGTCGCGCACGGTGCCGCGAAGCTAATCCGCACCTTTCTAGGGAACGGCGACGGCACCTTCCCCCGAGTCGCCGATACTCCGTGCGGCGCTGCCACGGCCGGACTGGTGGTCGCCGACTTCAATGCCGACCAGCGTCCGGACCTCGCCGTCAGCCTGGTCGGTCAGGGGCAGGTGCAGGTCCTGGCGGGGCGCGGGGATGGCACCTTCACCGCGGCCCGGACCTACGCGACGGGGAGCGGTCCGCTCGCTGCAGCCGATCTGAATGGCGATGGGCGCCCCGACCTCGCGATCGCGACGGCGAGCGAGGTCGTCATCCTGCTGAGCGGACCGCTCGGGGTAGGCTTCGAGCCGCTCACCCCGGCGCGCTACCCCATCGCCGGCGCGGCATCGGCGATCGCCGCCGGTGAGCTGAACCGTGACCGCTCCATCGATCTGGCCGTCGCGCTGGGCGGTCTGCCGCAGCTCGCCGTCCTGAGCAACAGCGGGAGCGGCGGCTTCAGCCTCAGCGCCGCGGCGCTCATCGAGCCTTCGCAGACCATGGCCCTGGTCGCCCTCGACGGCAGCGGCGCTCTCAAAGGCGCGGTCACCGGTGCCAGCACGCTCACCTTGCTGGAAAACCAGGGCGGCAGGCTGACCCAGGATCTAAAGCTCGTGTTCCGCTACCCGGTCGGCCCCGACCCCCGGCTGCTCGCGAGCGCCGACTTCGATCTGGATGGCCACCTCGATCTGCTCACCGCCAGCGCCAGCGAGCCCACGCTGAGCGTCCTATTTGGCAGCGGCGCCGGCGACCTCCGCCACGCTGCAGCCAGCGTGCGCCTCGCTGCCCCGGCCGCGGCGCTGAGCATCGGCGACTTGAACCACGATGCGGTCCTCGACCTCGCCGTGGTCACCTCGTCGCCGCCGCAGCTGCAGGTCATGCTCGGCGGCGAGCAGCCGGAGCGCGGCGGCTGACCGGACGGGCTCAGGGGCGAATCGGGCGGCAGGGGACCGGATGGGCTCTGCGCGCTAATGGGTCCTTGGGCGCGCGGCTGCCGCGCGTGGCGGGTGACGAGTCGTCCGGCGGCGGCGCCGATCGCGATCGCCGGAAAGTAGATGCCGGGAATCAGCGCATTGGTGTGCGCCCACTGCGTCCCGAACGATATGCAGGCCGTGACGATGCCGCCAAGACCCAGCCACAGCAGGTAATAAAGTCCCGGCCCCGGCTGCTCGCTCGATTTGCCCAGCGCCTGCGCCAGACCGGCCCACGCCGCCACGCCCAGCGCCGGCCCGAGCAGCGTCGCGAGCGCTCGCGGCGTGTGCACCAACGCGCGCTGATAGAAGAACGCATGGCTCTGGTGCAGCCGGAAGATGTACGTCCAGAACCAGCCCTGGCTCGCGCGGTTTTGGAGATAGACGCACAGGGCGAAGCTCGCGACCCCGACGACCGCGAACGTCAGCACCGTCCGCCGCCGCGTGAGCAGCATGGCCGAAGCGACAAACACGATGAGCGGCGCCGCGGTCTGCTTGGCAAAAAAACCCGCCACCAGCAACAGCGCCGCCGCCGCCATCGCCAGGTGCCGCCCCCGCCCATAAAACGCCGCCGCCGCCCCGAGCGCCGTCAAAAAAAGCTGCAGCGAGTCCGCCCGCGCCAGATCAAAAAATCCGCCCGTCTGGGCAAACGTCACCGCCGGCAGCGCCATCGCGCACAGCGCCGCTGCGCGCGAGCCGCCCTCCTTGTACGCCCACGCTCCGGCCAGAAGCAGCGCTCCGCAAAACGCCGCGGTCGACACCCCGCGTCCGAGCAGGTAGCTCACATCCCCGGCCACCGCGCCCCAAGCCGCCACCACCATCGGATAAAGCGGCGTGTAAAGGTGCGGGATGAAATCCACGGAAGGGGCGGCATAGATCGGCTGCCCGTGCAGCAGCCGCAGCGCGTGGCACAGCATCCCGCCTTCCATCCACTCCAGGTCGTACGGATAGGTGATGCGCCGCGCGATCACCCAGCCCAGCGTCAAAAGGCCCGCCAGCGCCGTCAGCGCCACAAGCGCCGCGAGAAGCCGCGGCAGCAGCGCCGCTTGATTCCGGTTTGTCCGCGCCGCGGATGTCATGCGCTGCTCCTCACCGTACCTGCACCGTGGCGACGCGCACCGCCCGCTCGCCGGCTTGGGCCGCCGCCGCCGGTCCGGAGACCGCCACTCGGCCCTCGCGGTTGTACAGGCCGATGATCAGGGCGGCTTCGCCCGGCGTAAAGTTTGGCGGCACGGGCAGGCGCATCACGTCGCGCACGAACATGCCCGGCTGGAGGCGGTGCGGCGGCAAGAGCCCGCCGACCAGATCGTGGTCGCCGTTTACGAAGGTGCCGCTGGCCCCGCGCAGGTGGGCGAACAGCCGGTAGCTTGCCGGGATGCGCTTGCGGCCGCGCAACACGACCGCGACTTCCGCCGTCTGACCGCGGCTTATCTGCGGCGTCTTGACCTGCGCGCCGACCACCTCCAAGAAATCGCCGATGTGCGCCCCGATGGGCGTATCCACGGCGATCGGCTGGGCGGAGAGGTTGCCGGCGATGCGGTGCGCGAAGTCCGCCGGCACCGCGCTGTCGTCGATCCACGCCGCGAGCTGCATCGCCAGCTCGCGTTCGACGGCGGGGTGCAGGCCTTGCAGATCATGCTCTTCTCCGGGATCGGCGCTCAGATCGTAAAGCTCCGCCGTACCGTCCGGAATGACGTTCGCGATAAGGTGCCAGCGCGGGGTCGCAAGCGCCTTGCGCACCGTGGGTCCTTCGTAGGTGACCTCTTGAAAAACCACCGCTTGCGGCGGGCTTGTCGCGCGGTCTTTTTCCGGGCCGGGCTCCGGCGCGAGCAGCTGCAGCAGCGATCGTCCCGTGAGCTGCGGCAGCCCCGATCGATCCACCCCCGCCGCCTGCAGCATCGTCGGCACTAGGTCGATGTGGCCGACCGGCGCGCCGACCCCTTTCGCCGGCGTGACGGGCGCCGCCGGAGACGAAGCCTTGAGCGGTACGCGGATGATGAGCGGCACCTTGGTCTGGTTCGCGTACAGGTGGTAGCCGTGCCGGCGGTCCGGCGGGATGCCGTGCTCGCCGAGCCCCTCGCCGTGATCCGAGGTCACGATCACCATCGTGCGATCCCATACCGGACTTCGCTGCAGCCATCCCAGCACACGGCCAAGATGCTGATCGGTGTAGCGGATCTCGCCGTCATATAGGTCGGTCTCCGTCGCGCCAAACTCCGGTTCACCGGGCGGCGGCGGGTGCGGTTCGTAGCGGAAGTGCGGATCGTAAAAGTGCATCCACAGGAAGAACGGCCGACCGCTTGCGATCATGCCCGGCAGCTTGGCGATCGCCAGGTCCGCCAGCTGCGCCGCCGAGGAGCCGCTGGTCGCCGCCGGATCGCCGCCGAGCGAATGCAGCGTCTGCAAGTGCGTGTCGTAGTCGGTAAAGCCGCGCGCCAGACCCCAGGACGGCTCGAAGTAGTGATAGGAGAGCAGCGCGGTCGTGTGGTAGCCGGCTTGCTGCAGGAGCTCGGAGATGAGGCGGTTTTCCGGCAGCACCTCGGGCGGCCAGTGCATGACCGGCGACCCCCAGGCGATCGTCGATGGGTAGCGCCCGGTCAGGATCGCCGGCACCGAGTAACGGGTCGATGGGGCGTGAGCCCAGGCGTTGTGAAACCGCGACGCTCCCGGCAGCTGCGCCAGGCGATCGAGCTCCGGGGTGGTGCGGCGCGGGTAGCCGTAGGCGCTCAGGTGATCGGCGCGCAGGGCGTCGATGGTGATAAGGACGATGTTCGGCTGCGCCGACGCTCCCAGGGCAAGCTCCGGGGCGATGGCGGGATCGCTCGGCGGGGTGGTGCCGCCGGCGTGCGCATCGTGGCCGTTGCAGTTTTCATCGATCCCGTTATCCGGCCAGTCGAAGGCGCCGGGGTGGATCTCCGGATCGAAGTCGTCGCAGTCGCTGCCGCCGACGACCCAGCGCGCCGCCACCCCATCGCGATCGAGATCGCAGGTCTGCGCCGCGCCGCGCAGCAGCTGCGCCGCCAGCGGCACCTGTCCGAGCGCCGCCTTGCGCACGCGGTCGTGGCTGCCCAGGCTCAGCGTCAGCCCCCACAAAACGAGCGGCAGCGCGATCAGCGCCACGGTCCACCGCGCATCGAGCCACGGCCGCCGCCGCTCCAGTCGCAGCAGCCCGTATAGGCTCAAAAGCGCCGCTCCGGCGGCGAGACCGCCGCTTGTAAACGGCCGCAGATCGAGCAGCCGCAGCGTCGGAAAGTAAACGATTCCCCCGGCGGTGATGCAGCCGAGAAGCAAAAGCGGCAGCAGCACGACGGCCCAGGGTCCATAGAGTCCGCTCTCCGCTGCACCGGGTTTTCGGCGTCGCGCGGCCACCCGCGCCAGCCATCGCCCCAGCAGGTGCCCCAGCGTCAGGGCAAAAAGCGCCAGCGGCGGCGTCCACAGCGCCAGATTGAGCGCCCGCAGCGGCGGCGTCATCCGCGGGTTGTGCTGGAGCGTGCGCAGGGTCACCGCGACGCCGGCGAAAAGCAGCAGCAGCGCGACCGTCCAACCGACCGCGTAAAGAGCCAGCGGCCCGCGTTGCACCGGCGGGGTCGGCGGCGTTTCTCCGTCCTGCGGCCTTTTGTCGCCGCGCCGCGCCCGCTCCAACAACGCCAGCAGGAAAAGTCCCGCCAGCGCGGCCGGGAACGCGAGCGCCGCGGCGATCACGCCGACCAGCAGCGCGATAAGCCCCGGATGATGAAACATCTGCAGCGCCCACTGCGTCGGCTTATACACCGCGCCGCCGAGCGCCGCCGCACCGATGAACGCGCTCACCCCAAGCGCCCACCAGCGCACGGTCGTCGCGGCTTCGCCGCGGTGCGCAGCGGCGGACCGCGGCCACACCCCGCCAAGCGGCGTGTAGTACAAGAGCACGGCGAATAGCTCCGCCAAAACGGCGGCGGCGGCGCCGAAAAGCGCCCCGTATAGCGCGGCCAGAAACGCCGCGAGCCGCACTTCGCCGGAGAGCGCCGGCGTAAAATAGCGCGACAGCTCCGCGCCGGCGCGCACGGTGTCGACCGCCGCGACTAATACCCCCGCGCTGACTCCAGAGAGGAGCGCCGCCGCCCATCCACGAAAGGGTCGCTTGAATCCCGCCACGGGCGAAAGCATATGTCCAATCGTCGCCCCGCGGTCAATGCAGCGAGTTGAAGTTTTGTGGTGGCCGGCTAGGCGGCGCCGCCCGGCGGCGGCGTAGGTCCGCTGCACAGCGACGGCCAGGCAGCGGCCACTTGCGCGGCGGTTTCTGCCTCGTCACCGCGGTTGTCGATGATCCAGTTGGCCGCACGGAGGCGGTCGGCGCGCCCGCTCTGCGCGGCCATGCGCGCGCGGGCCTGCTCGACCGTCAAGCCGCCGCGCTGCACCGCCCGGGCGAGCTGGACCTCTTCCGGTACATCGACGACGATGACCCCGTCCAGGCCGTGCTGGAGGTTGTTTTCGACGAGCAGCGGGACCTCGTAGATGATGACGGGGGCGCCGGCCGCGGCGGCGGCGGCGATGCGGCGGCCGCTCTCGGCGGCGATTTCAGGATGGGTGATCTGGTTCAGGCGCAGCCGCGCGGCCTTGTCGCTGAACACCCGGGCCGCCAGCTTTTCCCGATCGAGAGGCGGCGGCGCACGATCGGCCGGCTCTTCGTCACGGCCCGCGCGCGAGCTCTCCTTGAGCACTTCGGTGCCGAATGCGGCGACGATGCGCTCATAGGCCGGGCGTCCCGGCTCGACGACCGCGCGCGCCACCTCATCGGCATCCACCACCACCGCTCCCAGCTGGCGCAGCTGCCGGCCGACGGTACTTTTACCGCTGGCGATACCGCCGGTCAGCCCGATGACGCGCGGCACGGAGAGCGAGCTGGCCATGCCGTTACAGCGTACAGCCGGCCGGCAGGTTCGTGGTGCACGCGTCGGGCGTGCAGCCGTAGGCCTTGTTCACGCTGTCGTAGGTGCAGCTGGCGTTCTCGCCGCAGAAGCCCTGCACCGCCGGATCGCACTGGACGGTGCAGAACGTGGTCTTGCGCGTCGGCGCATCGCCGATGACCGAGCACACGTTGGCGACGTTGCCGCGGCACTGAACGCCCGTCGGATCGTTGCAGTATTTGCCGACCCCCTTGCTGTTGCCGACATCGCCGGGCTTGCCGCAGCAGCTCTGGCTCGCCAGATCTGTGGTCGGTGTAGGGCTGGTGCCGCTATTGCCGCAGCCGTGCAGGATTGAGAACCCCAGCAGTCCGAAACAGGCGCCGAAACAGAGGCTAAAGGCCGTGGATCTTAAGAAGTTACGCATGGCAGGAGCCTAGAAGCACACCGATTGAAGTGTCAACTTTCTCCGCACCTGGCCGCACTCCGAGAGAAAACCTCGCCGCTGTAGGCACTCAAACTCGCTCGTTCTGGACGTTTTTCCCGGCGGTGAGTGGTGTATGATCGCAGCGAGCCCTGCGTGCTGATGCTACCGCCCTTGCCAGCACTGTTTGCGAAGCGGCTGCTCGACTCGATGAGTGAGTCGGTGGTCGTATTCGATGCGCAGTATGTCATCACATACTGGAACCGCGCCGCCGCTTTGCTCTTCGGCTGGGACGCCGACGAGGTCGTCGGACGCGCAGGGAGCCTCGCCGACCTTGGCCAGACGAGCGCCGACGTGCTCGCCGGCCTGCGGGCTAGCGTGCTGGCCGGCCATCCGTGGACCGGCCGGCTCAAGGTCAAACAGCGCAGCGGCGCGGCGATTAGCGTCGATGCTGCGGTGAGCCCGGTGGGGGAGGCGGCGGGGGCGCCGCTGGGTCTTTTGGCGATTGGCCGGGCGGCGCGTGAGGAAGTGGAATCGGCCTGGGTGCTCAGCACGTGGGGCAGCGTCTTGCGCAACTCCAATGATGCGATCGCAGTGATGGATGGCGATGGGATGGTCACCTCGTGGAACCCGGCGGCGGAGCGCGTGCTGGGCTGGACGGTCGCCGAGGCGCTGGGGCGGCCGATCCATGAGGTTTTGCCGATCGAGCCGCTGACCGCGGAGGCGCTGGCGGCGCTGCCCGGCCGCGGCGTCTGGCGCGGCGAGATAGCCGCCGCGGACCGCGACGGCTGCCCGCTCACCCTCGATATCGAGGTGAGCCGGATCGCCGAGGACGATCAAGCGGGGGAGAGCTCGCGGGGGTTTTTGACGATCTGCCGCGACATCACGATGATAAAGCGCGCGGCTCAGGCGCTGCACGACAGCGAGGTCCGTCTGCGTGAGAGCGAGGAGCGCTTCCGCAGCCTGGTCGAGCAGAAGCAAGTCGGGGTCTACGTTCTTCAGAACAACCGCTTCCAATACGTGAACCCCAAGTTCATCGAGATCGTCGGCTACGACAAGAGCGAGGTGATGGCGCTCGCCGACAACCTCGAGTTCGTCCATCCCGACGACCGCGCCCACGTCGCCGAGCGCCAGCGCCAGCGCCTGCAGGGGGAGACGATAAGCCCCTACAGCTTCCGCGTCGTGCGCAGAGGCGGCGAGGTCGTCCGCGTCGAGGTCTACGGCACCCGCACCCAATACCAGGGCGGCCCGGCGATCATCGGCACCCTGGTCGATATCACCGAGCGCACCCGCGCCGAAGAGGCCCTGCGGGAGAGCGAGGCCCGCTACCGCGCCCTGGTCGATTCGCTGTCCGAAGGCGTGGTGCTGGTCGACCGCGATCTGCGGGTGACCACCTGCAACGAATCGGCGGCGCGGCTGTTCGGACTCACCGCCAAGCAGCTGTGCGGCTCGGTCAACCTGAGCGCCTCGCTGCAGCTTTATCGCGAGTCGATGGCGGTGCTGCACCCGGACGAGCGGCCCGAGGTCGTGACCCTGCGCACCGGGGCGCCGCTGCAAAACGTCGTCATCGGCGTGGCGCGGGGCGGCCGCGAGCTCACCTGGGTCTCGGTCAACACCCAGCCGCTGCACCGGGCCAGCGAGCCGCTGCCGTACGCGGTGGTGGTGTCGCTGGTCGACATCACCGACCGCAAGCGCGCCGAGGCCGAGCTGCACCGGCAGGCGTTTTACGACAAGCTCACCGGCCTGCCAAACCGCGCCCTGTTCCAAGACCGCGTCGAGCGCGCCCTCACCCAGGCGCGGCGCAACGAGCAGCTTGTGGCGGTGTGCTTCATCGACCTGGATCGGTTCAAGCAAATAAACGACGCCCTGGGCCACGCGATAGGCGACGTGTTCCTGTATCAGGTGGCGCAGCGTCTGTCGCGCTGCCTGCGTGAGGGGGACACGGTGGCGCGCCTTGGCGGCGATGAGTTCACGCTGCTGTTGCCGGCGCTCACTTCGCCGGAGGACGCGGTGCGGGTGGCGGAGCGGGTGCTGGATGTGCTGCGCCAGCCGTTTTATGTCGGTTCGCATCTTTTGCGGGTCACCGCGAGCGTCGGCATCAGCCTGTGGCCGCACGATGGCGTCGAGGTGAGCGAGCTCTTACAGCACGCCGACGCAGCGATGTACCGGGTAAAATCGGCGGGCAAAGACAGCTATCAGCTGTTCACTCCCGACGTGAACACCGCGGCGACCCGGCGCGTGGGCATGGAGGCGCAGCTGTGGCGGGCCCTGGCCGAGGATCGGCTGCGCCTGCAGCTCGATCCGATCATCAACCTGGCCACGGGAGAGCTCGGCGCCGTCGATGTCGCGCCGCGCTGGTCGCTGCCGGTCCCCGGAGCGCTCTCGCCGTCCGAGCTCTTGGAGCAGTCGGAGGACGGCGAGCTCCTCATCAGCGTGACCCGGTGGACGCTGCACATGGGCTGTCAGCGGGTGCTGGCCCTGTCCAAAGCCGGCTTGCCGGCGCTGTGCTGTGCGATCAAGATCCCGCCGCGGCTCCTGGGACGGCGTGAGCTCACGGCCGATGTCCGCGCGGTGCTGGAGGAGAGCCGGCTGCCGTCGTCCCGCCTGCAGGTGGTCCTTCAACTGGGCGCCGAAGGCATCGACCGCACGAGCTTCATGGAGCTGGCGATGGAGCTGCATCAGCTCGGCGTGCAGCTTCTGCTTGGTGGTCTGTGGGAGGCCGGGCTGTCGCTGCAGTGCCTGCACGCGCTGCCGCTGCATGCGGTGCGGCTGGATCAAAAAATCGTCCAGCGGCTGGGCACCGATGCGAAGGCGATTGCCTTGTGCGAAGGGCTCATCGCGCTCGGCAAGAGCCTGGGGGTCCAGGTCGTGGCGGAGGGAGTGGACGGCGCCGGCCAGCTGGCGACGCTGCGTCGGCTCGACTGCAGCGCCGCTTTAGGGGCGAGCGTGACCTGGCCGCAGTCCCTCGATGAACGGCAGCGGCCGCTCATCGAGGCGCCGCCGCGCGAGGGCGGGCCGCTGATTCACGGGGGCTAGCAGGGGAGGGCGGAGCGGCTGGCGACGCGGCTCGGGCGGCGCTTAGTCACGCTCGCCGGAGAGTTTGATCCGGCCGATGCTCGCCTCAGCCGTGGTGAGCCGGCGGTGGACTTCCTTATGCATGCCGGCGAGCGACGGCACCGCGCTCCGCGACAGCGCTTCCAGGCTGCGGCGGTTATAGGCCAGGCCGATCGGCGACCCTTTTTCGACATTGAGCTGGATGGACTCCCCGAGCAGCTGCAGCGCGTGCTCCATCTGGCCGACCCGCGCCAAAAGCTCCGCCAGCGCCGCGGTGGTCCGGGCCAGACCCAGAACATCGCCGAGCTCGCGCTGCGCCTCCAGCGCCGCGGTCAAGCTCTGCATCGCCGGCTCGATGCGGTCGGCCTTCATCTCGATGCGGCCGATGGTCTCCCACACCCGCGTCAGCTCGCGGCTCGCCCCGAGCTCGCGGTAGGCGCGCTCGGCCGCTGCGGCATACTCACGCCCCATGGCGATGGCATCGGCCTCACGTCCGGGCCGCGCCGCGACATGCAGCGGCAAGCGCGCCAGCAAGTGATAGGTCTCGGCCAGCTCGGTGGCCGCTTCTTCGTCGGTGGCGCTCTGGCGCTCAAACACCCGCCGCGACTCTTCCAAAAGGTGGCTGGCGCGCACCGGGTCGCCAAGGCGCACGTACACCGCCGCCTGATCATTGAGAAGGCGCGCCGCCCCCAGGGCATCCCCGGATGCAAGCAGGGCGCGGCTGGCTTCGGTAAGCTCGTACAGCGCGCGCTCCAGCGACTTCAGATCCCCCACGTCGTAACAGATGCTGGCGAGCAGCGTAGCGACGTTGGCGCGCAGATCCAGGGGATCGTCTTCCTCCAAAAGATGGCTGGCCGCTTCCAGCGAGTCGAGCGCGCTGGCGAGGGTGAACTTGTCGCCGGGCCCCACCGCCTGCCACTGCACGCGGCCGAGCTCGCACAGGGCCAGCACCCGCAGGCGGCGGCGCCGCGGGGCCGAGGGCAGGCCTTCGATGAGCGACAGCGCTTCCTTGGCGTAGGCCACCGCCTGAACATAGGCTCCGACCGCCGCCGCCTCGCGCGCGGCGACCAGGAACCGGGCCGCGCCGTTTTCCAGATCCCCGGCCGCCACCAGATGGCTGGCGGCGCGGGCTTCGTTGCCGGCTCCCAGGCCTTCCGACTTGCGCTGCGCGCCGTCAAATAGTCGATCGCCGACCGAGCGATGGGCGCTGGCGGAGCTTGGGGCGCGGGTCTCCGGGGCCACCCGCGTGCGTGAGCTCCCTTCCATCGCCGGCACGCCGAGCGGGACGCTGCTGTCTTCGCTGCGCTGCGGCGCACCCTCGCGGCCGAGCGGATCGCTGGGCCGCAGCCGCGACTCACTACGCTCCCGGCGAAGCTGCGCGGAGAAGCTGCTCGGCTGATCGGCGGGGGTGGCGGCCGACTGGCTTGCCGGGTGCGGCGCGGTGCTCTCATTGGCGAGCGGACCGGTCGGCGCCGCGGGGCCGGCGAAAACCTCGGCATACGGCCAGCGGAGCGGCTCCATGGATGGAGCCACCGCTCCGCTTTCGGCGGGCGGCGGGCTCTCCGCGGGCGCGGGCGTGAGCGCGGGCGCGGGCGCGGCGGCAGCGGGCGCGGCGGCCGCAAGGTCTGGGCTGCTCGGCGGGCTTGCGCCGATCATTTCGACCGCAGGCAGCGCGTCGCCCACCGGCTCGCTGGCCGATAGCGCGGCGGCTTCGTAGTTCTGGCTGAGAATATCGGCCAAGCGCCGGTGCCAGGCGATCGCCACGGAGGGCAGGGTCGAGGCGCGCAGCACCTGCGCGACGTCATCGGGCAGGTCGAAGCGCTCGTCGCCATTGTCTTCAATCTGGATGCCGAGATCGGCCGCCTCCTGCAGCCGCTGCAGCACGAGGTGCGGATCGATAAGAAGAAGACCGGCCAGGAGCTTGGCCTCGAAGCCGGAGCCGATGAGGGCGCCGGCGCGCAACACCATGCGGATTTCGCTCGGGAGCGCTTGCAGGACGGCGGAGAGCGGCTCGCGGCGCATGACCTCCGTGCTGGTGTCGCCCTCCAGGTGCACAAGGCCGTCGGAGCCTTCCACCGCCACCAGCGCTGCGATCACCGCCGCCGCCGAAGCAGCCGGGTGGATCGTATGGACGGTGAGCAAGAGCGGCACCTGCAGCCACTGCGGCCGGGTGAGCAGCTCGCGCAGCAGGTGCAGGGTGTCCTCATCGGCCTGGTCGACCGCGTCCAGGCAGACGGCCCAGCGGCCTTCGGACTGGCGGTGGAGGCGGTTCAGGCTCTCGACGATGGCACCGCCCGGCAGGATCTCCGGCACCTCACCGAGCAGCCGCCGCCGCAGACCCGTCCACACCCGCGCCGCCGCCTGATCGAAGATCGG
>CALFML010000118.1 GCA_937879845.1 uncultured Myxococcales bacterium | reverse complement strand
TCGTGTTCCTCGACGAGATCTTCAAGGCCAACAGCGCGATCCTCAACAGCCTGCTGACCCTCGTCAACAACCGCCGCTTCACGCACGGCACCAACACCGTGCGCGTGCCGCTGATCTCGCTGTTCGCCGCCAGCAACGAGGTGCCGACCGACGACAGCCTGGCGGCGCTGCTCGATCGGTTCCTTTTGCGCGTGCGCTCGCACAACCTGGACAGCTTTCACTTCCACCGCCTGGTCAACCTGGGCCTGCAGCACGAACGGCGGGCGCTCTCCGGCCACGCGGACAGCGAGCCGGCGGCCGCCGCGGCGCCGCTGCTCTCGGCGCAGGAGCTCGGGCAGCTGCGGCAGATGCTCCTTGACCGGCTGAGCTTCAGCGAGGACTTTCTCGCCAGCTACAAGGCCCTTGTCGTGCAGATTCGCGGCGAGGGCATCGCGGTGAGCGACCGCCGGGTGGTAAAGCTCCTGAAGCTGTGCGCCGCTTCGGCGATGCTCGATGGGCGGGAGCAAGCCGACGCCGGCGATCTGTTCGTGCTCGCGCACAGCTGGAACAGCCCCGAGCAGAGCGAGATCCTCGACGGCATCGTGAGCCCCGTGGTGCAGCGTTTTTTCCACGAGCACCCAGAGCGCCAGCGCCGCCTGCCCGGCACCGCGGGTCTGCCCGACATCCTGGCCGAGCTGCAGCAGGTCCGCGTCCGGCTGCAGAAGGCGGCGAGCCTGTCGGATGTGCAGCTGTTCGCCCAGCTGCGCACCCTGGGCGAGCTGCGCGCCGCCCTGGCCAACCTGCCGAGCGACGCCACCCGGCGGGTGCTGCAGGAAATCGACGCTCTTTTGGAGAGCGTCTTCAGCGCCGGCCGGCTCGGCTAGCCCGGCGAAGCGGCGCCGCGCAAGCGGGCGCTAGGCCGGCGGTTGATTCGGGCCGCCGGGGTGTGGCAAAACCGCGGGCGGAGAACCCATGCCACTTGCCGCACCGTCACCGCGGGGGCTTCTGCAGGCCGCCCTCGCATCGTTTCTCGACCGCCGCTTCGGCGTCACCGCCAGCGGCTCGACCGTCTCCCGCGAGCTGCGCGCGGGCCTGACGACGTTTTTGACCATGGCCTACATCCTGTTCGTCAACCCGGACATCCTGAGCCAGGTCATCCCGGTCGAAAATGCCCGCGCCCAGCTGCTCACCGCGACCGCGCTCGCCGCGGCCAGCGGTTCGATCCTGATGGGGGTGCTGGCGCGCTACCCGTATGCCCAGGCGCCGGGGATGGGGCTAAATGCATACTTCGCCTTCAGCGTCGTGCTGGGGCAGAAGGTGCCGTGGCAGACCGCGCTCGGGGCGGTGTTCGTCGTCGGATTGGTGTTTGCGCTGCTGTCCCAAGGCGGGATTCGCCAGGCGCTTTTGCGCAGCTTGCCGCACAACCTGAAGTTCGCCATGACCGCCGGGGTCGGGCTGTTCCTGGCGTTCATCGGCCTGCGCAAGGCGGGGCTCGTGGTCGCCGATTCGCAGACGCTGGTGACCCTGGGCAGCCTGCGCCAGGCGACGCCGGTTTTGGCGCTTTTGGGGCTGTATGTGACCGTCATGCTGCAGGTGCTGCGGGTGCCGGCGGCGATCCTCATCGGCATCGCCGTGACCACGGGGCTTGCGATCGCCACCGGCGCCGCCGTGTATCCGGGGGCGGGGGACGAGCTCGTGCGGTTCGCCGGGCTTGGCGGCTCGCCGTTGCGGCTGCCGGTGTGGCCTAAAGATCTGTTTCTGGCGCTCGATATCAAAGGGGCGCTTTCGTTGCCGCTGCTCGGGGTGCTGTTCACCATGCTGTTTGTCGCCATCGATGACACCGCCGGCACGCTGATCGGTCTTTCGGCGCGGGCGGGATTTCTCGATCGCGATGGCGAGCTGCCGCGCGCCGGCCGGGCGTTTACAAGCGATGCGCTCGCGTCGTGCATCGGCGCGCTGTTCGGCAGCAGCACGACCACCGCTTACATCGAGTCGGCAGCCGGCATCGAAGAAGGCGGCCGCACCGGCCTTGTCGCGGTGGTGGTCGGCCTGCTGTTCCTCGTGGCGAGCTGCGCCTGGCCGCTGCTCGCGGTGGTGCCGGGCGTGGCGACCGCGCCGGCGCTGATCCTGGTCGGGGCGATGATGATCACCAACCTGCGGTTTATCAACTGGGGCGAGCACGGCGACTACACCGAGATCATCCCGGTGTTTCTGACCCTCATCGCCATGCCGCTCACCTACAGCATCGCCAACGGGGTCGGGCTCGGGGTGCTGAGCTATGCGGTGCTGAAGCTTATGACCGGAAGGCGGCGCCAGGTGCGGCCGCTCCTGTGGGTGGTAGCGGCCCTGGTCGCCCTGCGCTACGCGCTTTTATAAAGACGGCGGTCCGGCTCAGCCCAGGCCCATGGCTTCGAGCTGCTCGTCCGACAGGCCGAAGAAGTGGCCGGCCTCATGGACCAGGGTGATGTGGATCTCGTTATCGACATCTTCGGTGCTGTAGGCCATGCGCTCGATGTTGCGCTGGAAAAGGAAAATGGCGTCCAGGTGCGGCGTGCCGCCCACCGTCGGTTTGTCCCCGTGCGGCACGCCGGCGAACAGGCCCAGGACCCGCGGATCGACGCCGTCTTTGACCAGATCCTCCGAAGGATAGTCCGTGGCGATCACCGGCACGTTGGCGATGAGCTGGCGCAGGGCTTCGGGCAGCTCGTCGATGGCGGCGCTGCATAGCTCAGAGAAGCGCTCCGCGGTGACGCCCCAGGGCGGCGGCTCTTCGCCCAGATCCGCGGCGCGGACCTTCTGGAAGCAGTCGACCATGGTCGCCCGATCGCCGTCTTCGCTGGCACACATGCCGATGCCGTGGATGGCGTCGGAGTTATCGGGATCGAGCATCAGCGCCCGCTTGAAGTGCTCGCGCGCGTCGGGGTTATAGCCGAGGTCGAGGAGCAGGCGGGCGGCGCGCAGGTGGTAGCTCGGCTCGCCCAGGGCGATCTCGGGCAGCTCCTGCAGCGCGGAGTAGGCCTCTTGCTCGCGGCCGAGGTTGGACAGCGCCTCGGCTTTGAGCAGCAGGGCATCGACGTACTCGTCTTCCTCTTCGGCCAGATCGAGGGCGCGTTCGCACAGGGCGAGCGCTTTTTCGAAATCCTCGAGCTCCCAGATCTGCAGCTCGGCGGCGCAGATGATCGGCTCGACGTATTCGGGGTCGATGTCCATGGCGCGCTCGTAGTAGGTGAGCGCTTTCTCGGGCTCGCCCTGCATGCCGTCGATCATGCCGAGCAGCACGTAGAGCTCGGGGGCATCGCCGTCGGTGCGGAGCAGCTGCAGGGCCAGGTTCTGGGCCCCATCGAGGTCGCCGCGCTCTAGCAGGCTCCAGCAGCGATCGAGCTCGGCGTAGAACTTCTCCACGCTGGAATTGCCGCCGCCTCCGGAAAGGCCACTGCCGCTCGGTGGACGACCGCCCGAGTTATTAGAGGAAGGCGTCTGGCCGTTGCGGTGGCCGTTTGGCGGGGTGCCCGGGGACTGTCCCGAGCCACGCGATTTTCCCATCGTGGTCAGCTCCTAAAACCTAAGCGGGTGCCATCATGCGCTTGCGGGTGAGGAAAAAAAACGATTTTGTCGCAGCTTTAGGGCCGCGGTGCCTCGACATGAGAACCATACGCGAACACCGGGCGAACGCCAGGCCGCGTCGTCAGGCCGTCGTCAGGCGAGGGGGACGGTGAGAGTGAAGGGGCGGGCGCGGGCACCGCTAGCGAGCTGTGGCTGGTCAAACGGCTGCTGACGTGGAACAGTAGTTGAGTTCGCTGGTCCTGCGCAGGCTCGCCATTTGGCTCGACCATTTGTATTCCATCTAACGAAAATAATGAGATGAATTACTTTGACATCGTCGAGAGCCGTCGGGTATTCTCGGAAGAGTATTACTTATTGCGGGACAGGTGGGCACCCCGATGGACAATCGCCGTACGATGACCAAGGCCGATATCATCGAGAATGTCTATGAGCACGTCGGTGGCTTCTCTAAAAAAGATGCCGCTCAGATCGTTGAAGCCGTGTTTGACATCATCAAAAAAACCCTGGAGAGCGGTGAGAAGATCAAGCTCTCCGGGTTTGGTAACTTCGTCGTGCGGGACAAGAACTCGCGCATCGGCCGCAACCCGCAGACCGGAGATGAGATCACCATCTCGGCGCGGCGGGTGCTGACTTTCAAGCCGAGCCAGGTACTCAAAAACGCGCTGAACAGCTAGCTGATCATCGCCAAGGTGGGAAGGGGCGGGGGCCCTTGGCGACCACGGACTGCTCCCAGGCCATGACCTCTGCCCATCGATCCACTCGCGCCGCTCGCTCTCTTCCTCAAAAAGGGAAGAGGACGGATACCGGTGCGTCGGCGCCGGAACCTGCGGCGCACCAGCCGCCGGCGTCAGGCGGCGCTGCCAAACCGACGGCCAAGCTGCGGCCGACGGCCAAGCTCTCCCCTAAGACGCTGCCTGCTGCGGCCGCAGCTGGCGATGCCGCCGGCGCTCCCAGCCCGACGGCACCGCCCGCGGCAGCCGAACTTCCGCCCAAGCCGGAGACGGCCCAAGTAAAGCGCGCTGCAAAGCCGGAACCGCCCGTCAAGCCCAAAGCCAAAGCGCAGCCGGCCAAAAAGCCGGAGCCCGCAGCTGCCGCCAAGCGTCCCCGTCCACCGGCGCCCAAGCCCGAAGCCGCGGGCCGCGCCCAGCCCGAACCGAAAGCTCGGAAAAACGAAGATCGCCGCGCCGCAAAGCCGGAACCGCCGGAACCGCCGCACGCGCCGGAACCGCCGCACGCGCCGGAACTGTTGGATGCGCCCAAGGCCAAGCCAGCTGCTAAAACGCAGACAGCCGAAAAGCTGGAGGGCCTGGGTCGCAGCCCGGTAAAGGTGGCCCCTGCGGCGCCGCCGCCTGATAAATCGGCACCGGTGGCCAGCGTGAACCGCGATGCCGCGCCCGCGGCGGCGATGGCCGACGTAGCGCCCACGCCACCCGACAAGCCGCTGCGATCGCGACGCGGTCTGGGGTCGCTCGGCAAGCAGGCGTTTAACCGGGCGGCGCCGGCGCTGCAGCTGCTGCCGCGGCCGCATCTGCCGCCCGCTGCGACTCCGGCGCGGCCGGCGAGCGCTGTAGAGCAAGTTGGCGATGCCGCGAGCCTCATTGCGCAGGCGCGCAGCCTGGCCGGCGGTACTTCCGGACAAACGGGCCGGCATAAGGATCCGGTCGCCTTCCTGCGCGATGAGCTGCTGGCGCTGTTGGCGCTCATCGAAGAGCCGCCCGAGCCTCCGCCGAGCCCCCACGGCTCCGGGTGAGCAGCCGAAATAGTTGCCGCCTGAGCGCGGCAAGCGGCGCAGCGCGGCTGCGGCGTGGGGCTTCTATGCTATGGTCCGCCTCATGGACGAGCCGCTAGGCTTCCGGACCGAGGCGTATAGCAGCGGATTTTCGACGGTCATCGACCTGCCGCGCATCCGCCTTGAGGTGCTCGAGGGGCCGGATCAGGGAAAGTGCTGCGACAGCGATGAGCAGATGCTGGTGCGGGTCGGCACCCGCGACAACAACCACCTCTGCCTCACCGACAAGAGCGTCAGCGGCTACCACATCGAGATCCGCCGCACCAACGCCGGCTGGCGCTTGCACGATGTCGGCAGCACCAACGGCACCTTCGCCTTCGGGATGCGGGTCTTCGACCTGATCTTGCGCTCCGGCACGGTGCTGGCGCTCGGGCGGACCAAGCTGCGGATCGAGGCGCTCGACCACGAGCCGGTGCGCGCCGCGCTGCACCCCGCGGGGCGCTTCGGCGACATGGTCGGCCACAGCGTGGTGATGCGGCGGATGTTTTCGCGCATCGCCCAGGTGGCCCGCAGCGCCGCCACGGTCCTCATCAGCGGCGAGACCGGCACCGGCAAGGAGGCGGTGGCGGAGGCGCTGGTGCAGGCCAGCCAGCGGGCCAGCGGGCCGTTCGTGGTCATCGACTGCTCAGCGCTGCCGGCCAACCTCATCGAGAGCGAGCTTTTGGGCCACAGCAAGGGCGCCTTCACCGGCGCCCACAGCGACTACCGCGGGGCGTTCGAGCGCGCCGACGGCGGCACCGTGTTCCTCGATGAGATTGGCGAGCTGCCCACCGCCCTTCAGCCCAAGCTTCTGCGGGTGCTGGAGCGGCGCGAGGTCCGGCGCGTCGGCTCGGAGCGCACCCGCCCGATCGACGTGCGCGTCATCGCCGCCACCAACCGCATGCTCGCCACCGAGGTCAACGAGCGCCGCTTCCGCCAGGATCTTTACTACCGGCTGTCCGTGGTCAACATCCACGTCCCGCCGCTGCGCGAGCGCCGCGAGGACATTCCGCTCCTGGTCGAGTACTTCTACAACCGGCTGGTCTCCGGCCAGCCCACGGCGCCCGGCGAACCGGGTCCGCGCCATCCGCTGCTCACCGAGATCACCGAGCGCCTCTGCGACAACGACTACACCTGGCCCGGCAACGTGCGTGAGCTGCGCAACGCGGTGGAGCGCGCCTTCCACATTCCCGATGAAGATCCGGTGGCGATGCTCGCCCGCGGAGAGAGCCTGGCAGCGGCCGACGGCTCAGCTGCCGCCGGCGCGACGGTACCGATGATCGATCTAGGGGTGCCGTTCAAGCCTGCCAAGCAGCAGCTCATCGACGCCTTCGAGCGCGAGTACCTGGGCGCGATGCTCAAAGCCACCCGCAACAACATCAGCGAAGCAGCCCGGCGCGCTCAGATCGATCGCATGCACCTATACAAACTGATCACCCAGCACCGCCTGAACCAGCCGGAATAGCCGCCCCGGCCGCGGCTCCCTTTCGGCTAGTCTTCGGCGACGGCGGAAGCGACTTTTTCGTGGCGCTTGCGGAGGTTGTGGTCGAGGTAGCGCTTGCGCAGACGGATGGCCTTGGGCGTGACCTCGACCAGCTCGTCGTCGTTTATAAACTCCAGCGCTCCCTCCAGCGACATGACGCGCGGCGGGGTGAGGAACAGCTTCTCATCCGCCGCCGTGGTGCGGATGTTGGTGAGCTTTTTGGCCTTGCTCGGGTTCACGATGAGATCGTTGTCGCGGGAGTGCATGCCGACGATCTGGCCGGGGTAGACCTTGTCGCCGGGGCCGTGAAACAGCTGGCCGCGCTCCTGCAAGTAGAACAGGCCGTAGGTGTTGGTGTCGCCGTGGTCTTGGACGATGAGGACGCCGTTGGGGCGGCCTTTGAGCGGACCGGCGTACGGGCCGTACTCGCGGAAGCTGTGGTTCATGATGCCGGTGCCGCGCGTATCGGTGAGAAACTCGTTGCGGTAGCCGATGAGGCCGCGCGA
Source organism: uncultured Myxococcales bacterium (assembly GCA_937879845.1). Lineage (GTDB taxonomy): Bacteria > Myxococcota_A > Polyangia > Palsa-1104 > JAEUJZ01 > CALFML01. The sequence continues at coordinate 5,746 of CALFML010000118.1, read as the reverse complement.
GGGGATGATGAACTCGATGCGGGTGCGGCCGCTGCCGGCGGGCCCCATGTCCTGCATGCGGCCGGCGCGGCGGCCGACTTTTTCGATCACCACGCCGACGAAGGGGTCATCGACATCGACCAGCAGATCCTCATAGGGCTCCTGCTTGCCGGTCGGCCCCTCGCGGAAGATGACCTGCGGCTGCGAGACGCACAGCTCGTAGCCTTCGCGGCGCATGGTCTCGATGAGCACGGAGAGGTGCAGCTCGCCGCGGCCGGAGACCTTGAACGTGTCGGCCGACTCCGTGTCTTCGACCCGCAGGGCGACGTTGGACTTGATCTCTTTCCACAGCCGCTCGCGCAGGTTGCGCGTTGTGACGTACTTGCCCTCGGTGCCGGCGAACGGCCCGTTGTTGGCGATAAACTGCATCGAGATCGTCGGCTCATCCACCGCCATGAGCGGCAGCACCCGCGGCGCGGCGATCGCCGTGAGGGTCTCCCCGACGTTGAGCTCGGACATGCCGGTGACGGCGACGATATCGCCGGCGTGCGCCTCGCCGACCTCGAAGCGCTTGAGGCTCTGGAAGGCCAGGAGCTTTTGCACGCGGAACTCTTCGTTCGTGCCGTCCTTGTGGGCGAGCAGCACCCGCTCTCCGGCGGCGATGCGTCCCGCCAGGATGCGGCCGATGGCGACGTAGCCGAGGTAGTCGTCGTAGTCGAGCGTGGCAACCTGCATGCACAGCGCCGCGGTGACATCGGCCTCCGGCGGCGGCACTTTTTCGACGATCAGATCGAGCAGCGGCGTCAGATCCTTGGGCGCGTCGCCCGGATCCTTGACCGCATAGCCGTTGCGGCCCGAGGCGAAGATCACCGGGAAGTCGAGCTGCTCATCGGTGGCGTTGAGCGCGACGAACAGATCGAACACCGCGTTCACGGTGCCCTGCGGATCGCAGCCCGGGCGGTCGATCTTGTTGACCACCAGGATGGGCTTCAGGCCCAGGGCGAACGCCTTGCGCGTGACAAAGCGCGTCTGCGGCAGCGGCCCCTCGAACGCATCGACGAGCAGCAGCACCGAGTCGACCATGCGCAGCACCCGCTCGACCTCGCCGCCGAAGTCGGCGTGGCCGGGCGTGTCGACGATGTTGATGCGCGTGCCTTTGTAGGTGATGGCGGTGCACTTGGACAGGATGGTGATTCCGCGCTCGCGCTCAAGCTCGTTGGAGTCGAGGGCGCACTCGTGGATGACTTCACCGCGGCGGAAGGCGCCGGCCTGCTTGAGCAGGCCGTCTACGAGGGTGGTCTTGCCGTGATCGACGTGGGCGACGATCGCGATGTTGCGGACATCTGAGCGGGTTGGCATTAGGACACAGTGTAAGTGTTAACGGCGCCTACGAAGTAGACGCCAAAGCGGGCGGTGTTGAAAAGAAGAACTTCTCTTGATGCGGCGGCAGCCCCGGCAGCCCGGCGAGGGCGACTTTGTGATACGCTCAAGATCTTGTTTATCCTTCGGCGAGCTCCTATAGCACAGCCGCCGAGCCAGGTGGGAACGGTAACTTGATCACCATGGGAAAGAGGGTGGTGCCGCGATGAGCGCAGGCGAGTCAGATTCCAAGGCCGCAAGCGAGTCAGATTCCAAGGCCGCAAGCGAGTCAAATTCCAAGGCCGCAAGCGAGTCAAACTCCGAGGCCGCGAGCGGCGAGATTATCGAGACGACGACCGGGCCGGACCAAAAGCCGCTGACCCTGCGCCGCGCCGCCGGCGGCTTTGAGATCGTAAGCGACGGCAAGATCGTCATAAAGAGCGCCCTGCGGCGCTCCGAGCGCGAGCTTTTCAACCTGGCCATGGCGCCGCTGCGCGATCGCCACGATATCACAATTCTCCTCTGCGGGCTCGGCATGGGGTACCTCCTGGCCGCGGCGCTGGAGAGCCCGCGCGTGGTCCGCGTCGATGTGGTCGAGCACAGCCCGGCGATCGTAAATTGGAACCGCAGCCACCTTTCGACCTTGCACCGCGAGCCGCCGCTTGGCGACTCGCGGGTGCAGGTGCATGAGATGGGACTTCCGGCGTACCTGCGGGCGATGCGCTACGGCACGCTGCCGGAGGTGAAGCTCGAAAGCGGCGGCTATCTTGCGCTGATCATGGATCTGGATGATGGGCCAAGCGGCTTATCGCAGCCGCGCAATGCCGATCTATATAGTGATGACGGCCTAGCCGATCTAGAAGAAGCGCTGCGGCCGGGCGGCGTGCTGGCGCTGTGGTCGGCACAGCGGGAGCCGGAGCTCCTGGGGCGGCTCACCGGGCGCTTCCAGAACCTGGCCGAGATCGCCGTTCCCGTCGATGTCCCCGACCATGCCGGCTTGGACTATATCTACCGCGGGCGCAAGCGCGCCCCCGCCGGCGGCAACCGCAGCGCCACGCGCGCTCAGGCGTGACCGCCCAAGTCCGCGCCCGCTCTGGTTAACCGCGGCAGCCGCCAAAGCCGTTGAAGTTGTTGAAGTTGTTGCGCTTTGGGGAACTTTCGCGGCGCTCCGGCCTCTAACCCTGCATCTGCCCTATTCAAACATCCCCGCGGTCGCGTCGATCGCTAGCAGGCGGCTCGGTCCGCCGTAAGGACGATGCGCGGGCGATCGCCCATTGGCAGCGATCGCCTGGCAACAGGAGGCTGCGATCGGCGATCGGAAAGCCCGGCGCCGGATCCGCGGATCGGCCGCTTCCGGGTTGCCGCTGAAGTCGGGCGGTGTGCGCTCGGCTCCCACCGTGTCGGGCTGGGTAGGTGGCGGGCGATCAGCTCGTCACCGTCGAGAAACCCGCTGGACCGATGACCTGAAGAACTTGTCAGAAAAATTTCAGCGCGCAAATAAAAAGTTTGGAACCCAACTAATAAAAAGATGTCCGAAACTGTGACTGGCTCCATTTCAAAGAGAGCCCGCCACACGGAGGACGTTATGGCTAGCGGAGTCGCCATCCCGATCACGATTCAGGTCTTCAAGGGCAGCACCCTGCTCAAGACGGAGAAGCTGAATCAAGAGACCATCAAGATAGGAAAGCTCTCGTCGTCGCACCTGCAGCTGGAGGACGAGTCGGTGAGCCGCATGCACGCGGTCATCGAGGTGTCCCCGACCAAGGAGGTCTCAGTCGTCGACCTCGGATCGACCAAGGGCACGTTCGTCAACGGCGCCAAGATCACCAAGCACAAGCTCGGCTCGGGTGATGAGGTGCGGATAGGCGACGTGCGGCTGGTCGTGAGCTTCGAAGGCGCGGCCGAGGAAGAGGCCGAAGAGCTGCAGCCGGAGCCGACGATGCAGGCCGACGCGGCGGAGATGCCGGCGTTCGAGGCGCCCAAGCCCGCCGCGCCGCCGCCGATGGCCGCCGCGCGCCCGTTCGCGCCGCCGGCCGTGCCGTCGCCGTTCGCCGCCAAGGCGATGCCGCCCGTCGCGGCCGAGCCCGCTGCCCCGGCCGCGTTCCAGATCCCGCCGGCCTACGGCCCCAAGGCGTATATCCCGGTCGTGCCGGTACACGTCGCTGAGCAGGTCGAAGTCCGCGACGGCGCCCGCGCTGTCGAGGTGTCGGCCCTGTTCGAAGAAGCGGTCATCGAAGTGCGTCACTTCGACGATCCCGCCGGCGGCCAGGTGACGGGCGCCACCAAGGGCATCATCGGCGTCGGCGCGGCCGCTCTGGCGGCGTTCTTCCTGATGTTCCTTGTAAACTTCGCCCAGGTCTCGCATGAAAAGGCCGAAGAGGAGCGTCTGGAGAGAGAGAACGCCGCCCTCGCCGCGCTCAACAAGAAAGAGAACCACGATAAGCCGGTGCACGAGCGCGAAAATCCGGCCAAGGACGCGATCGCCTTCATCCTGCTCGGTCTGGGTCTGGCGGCGGTCTCTTACGGTCTGTCGCGCCGCTCCAACGAGATCAAGGAAAACGCGTTCACCATCGGCAACGATCCGAGCGCGACCTACAAGGCGCCGGGCGAGGATCTGCCGGTCGCCAAGTTCCCGCTCGTGGCCTCGACGGGCTCTGACTACGAGGTGACGTTCACCGCGAAGATGGCCGGCGACATGCAGGTCGGCGGCAAGAGCATCCAGCTCAGCGAGCTGGCAAGCTCCGGTCAGGCCAAGCCGTCGGGCGCGATCCCCGGCGCGTTCGTGATGACGGTGCCGCCCGACGCGCGCATCAACATGCGCCTTGGCGAGAGCGTCTTTAACATAAACTCCGTCGCCCGTCCGCGCGCCTACCCGGTGCCGCTGACCATCGACTGGGGCACCCAGTCGTATACCGGCGCGGTGTTCGCGACGATCGGCCTGCTCATGGCGCTCATGTTCTCGGTGCCGCCGGATCCGAAGTCGCTGTCGCTGGACGCGTTCATGAACGATCAGCGCCTGGCCAAGTTCCTGGTCAAGCCGGAAGAGCAGAAGCCGGAAGAGATCCCGGACTGGCTCAAGAAGCAGAACCAGGAGCAGCAGAACTCCGGCGGCAAGCGCGCCAAGGAAGCCGAAGGCAAGATGGGCAAGAAGGACTCGACGGCGAAGAACAAGATCTTCGCGATCAAGGGTCCGCCGACGAACACCGATATCAAGCTCGCCAAGGAAGCGGCCAAGGACGCGGCGCTCAAGGCCGGCGTGCTCGGCATCCTGCGCAGCGGCCAGACCGGCGCCATGGCGTCGATCTTCGGCAAGGACTCGGCGCTCGGACGCGATGCCCAGGACGCGATGGGTGGTCTTGTCGGAACTGAAGTCGGCGACGCCTACGGCGCGGGCGGCTTTGGCCTGGTCGGCTCGGGCCGTGGCGGTGGTGGCACCGGCGAAGGCACGATCGGCCTCGGCAACCTCGGCACGATCGGCCGTGGCTCGGGCGCTCCCGGTGGTGGTCAGTACGGCAGCAAGGTGGGCAACCTGAAGGGTCGCAAGGCCGGCGCGCCGGAAGTCGTGCCGGGTACCGCCGAGGTGCGCGGCTCGCTCGACAAGGAGCTCATCCGCCGCATCATCCGCCGCCACATCAACGAAGTTAAGTTCTGCTACGAGCGCGAGCTGACCCGCAACGCCGACCTGCAGGGCCGCGTCATGGTCCAGTTCACCATCGGCGGCAACGGCGCCATCCTGGCCAGCATCGTGCAGTCCTCGACGCTGGGTAACCCCGGTGTTGAGCAGTGCATCGCCGGCGCGGTTCGCCGCTGGGAGTTCCCGCGGCCCCAGGGCGGCATCGTCGTCGTCACCTATCCGTTCGTCCTCAAGTCCGCTGGCGAGTAGCTAGCCGGGCCCCGCGCCGCCGCTGCGCGGGGCCTCTTGATCCAGCCTCCATCCTCACCCGACTCCGTCCGCCCCTCAGGGCTTCCTCCCCCGCTCTGCTGCGATTTTCCGCTGGCTCGGCTTAGCGACCTGGCGCGTCGACAGACGAAACCTAGACCTCAGCTGCAGGCTGCGGGTTAAGGCTGCGGTTTTAAGGATCTGTGCTTAGCGGTGGGGGCGGGCGCCCAGGTACTGCAGCATCAGCACTGCCAGCACGCCGACCACGACGCCCAGCACGACCGCCAGGATGACCCGGAACTGCGACGGCGACTGCGGCATCAGGGTCTGCGTCGAGCGGGGGCGCTCGCCGGTGAGGGCGTCCATCGGATCCGAGCGCGGTCCGAACGGACCGGTGGCCGAGCTGGCCGAGGGGGGCGGCGTCATGCTGGAGGACCGCCCCTGCGACATCGTCGAGCCGGAGATCGACAGCGGGCTCTTGCTCATCGTGCTGGGCAGCGAGGCGGGCGGGAAGCTGAGATCGGAAGA